>CALKAR010000322.1 GCA_937988745.1 uncultured Peptococcaceae bacterium | reverse complement strand
TTGCCGGGAATGAATTTGAAGAGTCTCACCAAACGGTGAGGCTCTTTTTTTGTGTCCAAATGTCTGTTTGGGAGAGAACATAGGATTTTTGCAATTTAGAGGGAATGGGTGAAAATGATGCAACCTTTTCGTGAGTTGATGCCTCTAACTAAGTAGAAAGGGGTGACAGGGTGGAGCCCATTGAAAAGCTGCGTGCAGGTGACGCTGATGCAATAGATTGGCTTGTCGACACTTATTCCGACCGTCTATTGAAGACGGCTACAGTAATTCTAGGGGACAGGTATGCGGCAGAAGACGTTGTCCAGGAATCTCTGGTCGATGCAGTCCGCAGTCTGCCAAATTTCAGAGGAGATGCTTCAGTATATACATGGCTCTATGCCATTCTTATCCGCCGCTGTCGCCGCCGGCAGCGCCAGCTTGCTCGTCAAAGATTGCAGTATTTACCCAGGATGGTTTTAGACAGGCTGCGGCTTCAACAGGGAGAGTACGTACAAGTATTAAACTTCGATGAGCGTTTAACGCTCCGCTCAGCAATTAGGAATCTCCCCTTCAAATACCGTGAGGTAATTGTGCTTTTCTACTATGAAGAGCTTTCTATCAAAGAACTTTCTCATTTACTTAAATTACCGGAAGGGACGGTAAAGAACAGACTTCACCGGGCTCGTGCCCTGCTGCGGACACTACTTAGAGAGGAGGGGAAGTGTGGACGCGAAGAGGCGATTAGATGAAGAGCTGCGCAGCGTCTCATTTTCAGCTGAGCAAAAGAGACACCTTAAAAAAGAGCTGCGAGAAACTGTGGTCACACGTGACAGGCTATCCGACAAACTCTGGCAGTGGCTCTGGAACTTCTGGAACGGAACAATTGAGCTTCCCCTTCCACTCGGTGCTGCGGCACTAGGGTTGATGTTTATTGTCCTCTGGAAGAACTACTCAAGGGTTTTTGTCATCGATGAGGCGACAGCGCTGCTCCTTATTGAGGCGGGCAGGGCGTCTGTTATAACTATCAAACAGGGAGTGAGTGTCCTGTGACTATCCGGGTGAAAAATAAGGTGATCGTACTCATCGTAGTCATCTTTGGCCTTGCCCTAGGCTTGGTGAAAGCCGGGGGAGGAGATTACTTGTTTTATCGTGCTGAAACGGCTCGGGAGACCGGTGATTATGTCAGCGCTCTTGCACATTATGATGCTTTTATTGAGCGCTATCCGGACCACCCGCGGATACCTGACGCCTTGTATTGGTCAGCTGGTCTTTTACCAGATGGTTATTACTTCCAAGCCATATTCTTCCCGACCCATTCTTTGGTGACCGTCCGCAGCGACGATGTTCCTGAACCAGCTGGCGGAACACTTACGCGGGAAGAACGTTATCTGCGTATTCGCGAAGAATACCCTGACCACTGGACAGCCCAGCATGCAGACTTTAAGCTGGCTGAGATTTACTACGGGCGTGGGGATGCAAGGGCCGAAGCATTATATCTTCAGGCCATGAAACGCGAAAATGGCAGCAATCGTGTTGAAGCAGCTCAGCGGCTCATTGAGCTGTACATTAAGGAAAAAAGACTAGATGAGGCCTTAGGTATCGTCGATTACTGCCGTACCTATTTACCGGACCATCTCCCTGCACAGATTCAGATGAGCCTAGGTGATATCTATGCTGCTCAAGGCGACTATGAGTCCGCTCTTGCGGCCTATAAAAGGGTTCCAGAAATTGTGGAAAGCAGTTTGAATCGCTTCTTGTCGCATGAGGACGTAGAGGAACGCAGGCGAATTATTGCTAACTCCCTAGATTACTATCAACAGCTGATCGATTCTAAGTTAAGTAGTTTGCCCCTTGACGGTGACAAACCGATCATCATACAAGGGAAAGTCAGCGTGCAGGGAAGGCCTCTTCCCGGTGTGCATGTCTTGGTTAACCCAATTAAAGATCATGCCCGCTCCTTTCCCACTGGACCGAACCAGAGAGGTTTGTGGATTACTGATCGAGAAGGACGCTTCCAGGGGGAACTGCGTGAAGGGGTTTACGAAGTTGGTATTCGTCTCAATTATGAACAGGCCCGTCTGGTAGAGGGAACTCATCTGCAGATAATCAATGGAGAGTTGGCACTCGAAAAAGATGAGGCACCGATAGTTGAATTCCGTTTCGTCGAACCCGTTCAGTTTAAGCGGTCTGTACAGGATATGGTTTATACTGGGGAACCAATGCAGATTGAATGGGAACCCTACCCCGGTGCCGTTTACTACGGCGTGTCGGTCTTCGGCAGGGTCTCGACTGATACCGGGAGCTTGACCACGAGCAGCACCATTGATTATGTGGAAGACACTAGTTACGTTCTAGATAATAAGACATCCTGGGCCTTCGGGTCCTATGGGGTCGATCAGGAGGGAGTATCGCCTGTCGATCTCTTAGGAAATCTGCTGGTATTTGATGAGCTCCGTGTTGATGTTAGGGCTTATGATGAGCGAGGGCTGGTGCTTGCGTCCAGCAGCGGACTTACGTTTCACGCTGATAAGCTGGATGCGGGAACGATTCCAGTTGGGAAGCCCGAGCGGTCTGATGTGGCCGAGCTTATCCTGTCCCGGAAATATGATGAGGGAGTGGAAGTTCTAGAAAAGCGCGTAGAAATGGGAGCAGCCGATGTAGACGACCTATGGACCCTAGCCCGTGTTTATTTCTATGGAACCTACAGCCCTACAGGTGAATGGGATACAGCCAACTTCGCTCATCGAAATCAGGAGAAAGCACTGTCGATATTGAAGAAGCTGCAAGAAGTTGACCCAGGAGCGGCTGTAATTCGGGCACAGATCACGGTACTTCGTGACCTGCGCAGAGTCGATGAGCTGTTTCCCTTATATAATGAACTTGCCAAGATTCCTGGTCAGGATACCTGGGATGTCTATAACTACCTGGCTTATCATGCCCTTGAAAAAGATTCAGATGTTGACAAAGCTCTTCGTCTGTATAAATTAGCCCAGGATGCAGACTCAACGTACTGGGGGTATCTCGACTATTATCGTCTGCTGATCTTGCTTGGTGACTTCGAGGGGGCAGCACAAGTGGTTGCTTCCGCCGGCGTTACACTGGAACCTCGTCTGCGTTCCTTAGTCGAGGCCACCAGAGCGCTGCATGATTCTGGTCGTTGGCGTGACGCAGCGGAGCGCCAGGCTAGGAGGCTGAGAGAAGAACCCTTTGCGCTAGTTAGGGAAAGCTGGAAAGATTCCACTGATCCTTTTGAGCGGTTTTTGGCACTGACCGCCGAACTGCTTGAACCTTATAAGTACGACAGGAATGTACTAGAAGCAGTTAAACAAACAGCGGCACAGTTCGCTGTGGATTACGCAGATGCTGCACCTGAACTGAGTCAGTTCATAGATGCTGTGCTAAACCTGAGGTAGTAAGGCAATATGAGAGGAGCGATGCATCGTGACCAGATTGGAGAAGGCATTTGTCAAGGCAGGACAGTGGATTAAGCGCAATGCTCGACCTTTGGAAGTAGCTCGCTGGGAGTATGCTTTTGAACATGGTTCTAGGGAAAGAGTCTTACGGATGTTGGAGGCTTATCAGAATGAGGATGGCGGCTTTGGGCACGGTCTTGAGCCAGATTTCTGGCTGCCCTCCTCATCACCTATGGCTACCTGGGCAGCGGCACGGATCCTGATGGAAGTGGAGACGGACCCTGGGCATCCAATTGTGCAGTCGATGAAAGGTTATCTCAGCAGGAGTCAAGACGATACAGGTATGTGGGCTGCGGTACTCCCGCAGAATAACGAGTTCCCCCACGCACCTTGGTGGCATTGGGAACCAGGGGTGGAGCAGCAGTGGATGTTTAATCCTAGTGTGGAACTAGCGGCTTATCTAATTCATTGGAGTGAACCTAAAAGCAGCGAAGCTCAGCGGGGTTGGAAAACAGTGCGACTGGCCACTGCGAGGCTCATGAGCTGTACCGAAATGGATATGCATGAGATTAACAACTTCTTATCTATGAAGGAGCTGTTGGAGTTTCGCACAGAGGAATTTACCGAAAAAACTGGTTATTCCCTAAGAGATATTGAGCGCAAGCTGGCGGAGCTGGTCGAAGCGGCGGTGGAAACCGATATCGCTCAGTGGGTGCATGGTTATAAAGCACTACCGCTGACGTTCGTTCAACATCCTGATAGTTTTCTGTGTGATGTGTTGGGTAATTTGGTTGCGAAAAATCTTGATTTCTACATTGAACAGGTCGACGAAAACGGCCTCTGGCCGGTAACTTGGGAGTGGGCTGCTTATCCCGGGGAATTTGCTGTTGCGGCTAGATACTGGCAGGGAATTATTGCCCTCGAGCGTTATCGCGTTTTCAAGACCTTTGGCCTGCTTTAGACGAGCTTATTGCGATGCGCGTAAATGGCGGCTTGCGTTCGATCATTGACACCAAGTTTGCTTAGGATATTGCTGACATGAGTTTTCACGGTCTTGATGCCAATGAACAGCGTTTCAGCAATCTCCTGATTTGTCAGACCTTCACCAATCAGCCGGAGCACTTCGAGCTCTCGTTCGGTAAGTTCTTCGTGGGGCAGCTTAGCAGTTGAGGCCGACTGGAGTCTGTGAACCATTTGTGCAGCAACCTTTGGTTCAATAATCGACTGAGACTCCTGAGCTGATCGGATCGCGTTTACAATGTCCTCAGCCGTAGCGGTCTTCAGGAGATAGCTCAAAGCTCCGGCTTCTAACGCAGGGAAGACCAGCTGCTCATCAACAAAACTAGTTAGGATGATAATCTTGGTCTCAGGAAGTTCCGTCTTGATCTTCTTAGTTGCTGCGATGCCATCCATGTTTTGCATAATCAGGTCCATGAGAACAACGTCTGGCTTAAGCTTTTGGCAGAGTTCAACTGCTTGAGCGCCATCGCTGGCCTCACCTACTACTTCGATATCATCTTCAGTTTCCAAATAGCTGATTATTCCGCGCCGGACCATCTCGTGATCATCGACGACTAGGACCTTAATGGGCAGTGTGGAACCCAATTTGCTACCTCCTATCGTCTTGTTCTTCATCAGTTCTTGACAAGGGGAACCCTCACTTCCATGCGGGTTCCCTTGGAAGGAATGGATACCCAGTTCACTGTACCTCCGATGAGTTCGGTACGTTCTCGAATCGACTTTAGGCCTATCGTGGTTTTCGACACGTCCTCTTCCCGAAATCCTTTGCCATCGTCTTCGATAATAAACAGTAGGCGGGTGTGGTTTTCGGACACCGATAGAGTAATACGAACTTTGCGGGCTTCAGCATGTCGGAGGACGTTGGATAATCCTTCCTGCGCGATGCGGTACAGTTGATTCTCAATATGTTTTGGCAGATCGATATCATCAATTTCTAGTTCGCATTCAATGACCTGCTTGCTCTCGAGTTCGTAGACGAGGGAAGTGAGCGCTTCTCCGAAACGCTGATCCTCCAATGTTACTGGACGAAGCTGCAGGAGAAGAGCCCGCATTTCAGACTGGGCCCGAGATGCAGATTCTGAAATGTTGGCCACCAAAGAGGCACACTGCTCAGGCTTCTCTATGGCGATTTTCGCAGCAGTCGCAGCCATCATGGAAATAGCAAACAATTGCTGACTAACGGCATCATGGAGCTCTCGTGCAAGGCGCTGTCGTTCTTCTGAAACGGCGGCTAGTCTTGTCTGCTGAATCAGTTTTTCGTTTTCTTCGCTTACTTTTTGAAGGGCTGCAACTTGGTTTTCGAGGCGTTCAGCCATGTCGTTGAAGGCTCGTGCAATATCTCCAAGTTCCGGATCATCAGTAAAAGGCAGTCGATGCTGCAGATCCCCGTAAGCCAAGCTGCGGGTTCCGATGCTGATTTCTTCCAAACGATGACGCAGATTGCGTGTAAATCTCAATCCCGAGATGGCTCCTGATGTTAAGGAAACCGCAATTATGATTACGCACATTAAAGCGATCTGGTGGGGCGTGATAGAAGCCGTTAGGTCGGCAGGCAGAACCAAGAGGACAATTAGTCCCGCGGCAACTACTATGGCCGCAATATTGCTGTAGGCGTAATAAACCATCCACATCCACCGCATCCTTGGCATATCGTCACCCCTAACCTATGCGGCGAATCTTCACATCGCCAATTCTCCAATGGACGCGAATATCCAGCTTCTTCACAGCTTCAACGTAGTCGGGGCTTTCAATGACTATCGGATCAAGGTTGACGCCGGAAGCGCTTCGTTCCAATACCGACATATCCCCAGCATGGAGTCGACACTCAATGCGAACCGGGAGATCAGGCGGAAGATAGATGGTCGCCTCTCCAATCAGACCGGAAATATTGAGTTTGACTTCTTTCTCTGGAATAATAGCTTGGGTCAAATCCAGATGCACAGACCCAATGGCGTGCCGAATGTATGTGTCGTCTAAAGCCCAACTAGATCCTCCACGTCGAACCTCCCCGATAAGAGAAGCTGTGGCTCTCGGCAGCTTGTCATGATTCGAACCATCCTCTGTAAGGACGCGAACTTGCATAAAGCTTTTCCCATCAAAAAGCAGAGAAAGTCCTAGAAGGATTAGAAAGATCGGCCAGGTCATACTCCAAGACAGGCTAATTGCCGAAAGGCCGATCCGTGGAGCAAGCCAGTTGAACCCGAAGAACGCGACCACGGCCCCGAGTAACGCGTCGCCGAAGTCCTTTCCTCGAAGTCTGAGCAGACCAAAAACGATGTTCTTGAGTCCGAAATATATTAGAATAACTGGCCAATAGGTGACCAAAGCATGCCACGGTGAAATCGTGATGACTCCCGTGTTATAGAGCAGATACGCGATACCGATCAGGATAAGAACAAGAGGTCCAAAAGAAGATGAATTAGTGTCCAAGATAGAGACCTCCTCATGAAAGTTCCCGGCCCTAAGAGCCGTGCCATAATTTAGTATTTGGCAGCAGCGGTGAAAATCCCTCTGCCATTGTGCTCATTATACCACGATAGACAGCAATTCTTAACAGCCTGCCGGCGGTTTGAACATCCGACCAAAGACGGAGAAAAAAAGACTTGCATCTAAACAAAGAAAGTGCTATATTATAAAAGACGTCAGCGCAGAGGCGCTGCTCAATCAAGCGGACAAGCTCCCTAGGGAGCTTATTTCTAGCTTGAGAACCTTGAAAACCAAACAACAGAA
>CALKAR010000321.1 GCA_937988745.1 uncultured Peptococcaceae bacterium | reverse complement strand
ACGAGCGCCACGTACACCACTCCCTCTCGGGACCTGTCTTCAGTGAAATCAGCGACCCACACGCGATCTGGCGCGCCCTGATCCCACTCCCTTTTCACCAGGTCCTCGCTCTTAGGAGCCTCCGGGTCACTGACTGTGGTGATGATTCTCTTGAGGCGCCTGATGCCCCTTAAGCCGGCTCTGCGCATCAACCTGGCCACCTGATCCCTACCCGGTTTAGCGAGCACCTCAACATCATCCAGCAGGCTGTACCAGACTTTCCTGACGCCGTAACAGGAGTAATTATCCCGGTGCACCCGTTTGATGTGATCCAGCAGAATCTCATCATTGATGGCCCGGTTCGATGGCGGGCGTAGTTTGAAAGGGAACCGCACTGGTTTTGATGGACAGTTTTCTCTCACACGGCCTGCCCACAGAGTCATTCCATTCAAATCCCTGGAAGCCGCCCATGGGGCACCGGACCCGTTGGAACCTTTACTAGATGGGCCGGAACGCTAGTCCAATACCTTGCTACGCTGTTTCAGCTTTCATCCAGCCCGATGCTCCACGCCCGCACCTCATCCGTATCCTGCGCAGCCGCCATGTAGATCTCGGAGGTGCTCATGCTTGAGTGCCGCAGGTGATCGCGGACCTTGCGGAGGTCGCTGGTCTGGCTGGCGTAGTGCACGCCGGCGAAGTGCCGGAGGCCGTGCACGCCTTTGGTGAACGGGGGAGTGGCCGACAGGTCGTACCCTTGCATCTCGAAGGAGCGGTTCCAGAGTTTCTCCAAGCGGTTGTAGACGCCAGCCCGGGAAGACACGCCGAGGACACGCTGGTCAGGCGCTCCGGCATCCACGTCTTGAACCCGGGCTGTGAGGTTTCGTTTCAGCTCGTCACTCATGGTGACCTGGCCAGTCTGGCCGCCCTTGCCAAGGCGGACCGTCAGTTTCCCCTGGCGAAGATCCACGTCACGCCAGGTGAGCGCCAACATCTCACTCACCCGCAACCCAGCGTGAGCACCCAAGAGCAGGATCAGCCGGTCATCCCAGTCCTGCGTCACCCGCGCCATCCACTCGAGCTCGTCGAGTGTGTAGGCCTTCTGGCGGGCGCGTTGTTCTGCTTTCTGGGTGAGTTTGGGCATGGCCACGTCAGCGAACGGGTCCGCCGCGGTGAGTTCGGTCCAGCGGAGCGCTTCGTAGAACGCCCGGGCTGCAGCGACGCGCTGACGAACTGAAGCAGGTGAGAGCTGCCGTTTCGGTGACTGCCCCAGGTGGCGCCGGCCGGCCATTTGTGGGTCATCGGGGTCAGCTTCACGCTCAGGGTCGACGAGGCTCAGTACGAACGCTTCAGCATCAGCCCTGGTTGGCCTGAGCAGGTCCACACCCTGCCAGGCGTCCAACAACACCATCACGCCCTTCCTGTACGACGAGATCGTGTTCGCTGCACGCTGATGAGCCGTCAGGTACGCGCGAGTCACTAGCCATAACGCCTCGTGGTCACGCTCAGCCACTGCCTTGGCTGCCTGACGCCGGCGCTCACCAGCGTTCGCCTTCACGAACTCCCGCGCCAACAGAAGCTCCTGCGCCGGCGTCCACCTGACCAGACTCGAGTCAGTCATTTCGTGAACCGGCGAACCTCAATGTTCGCCACCCGGCCGGAAACCAGCGAATGTTTGTCATTTCGTGGGCAGTTAATCATCATCAGCTCCAGGCATTCTCGCATCCATAATGAAGCTTACGTCATTAGACATAATAGGTCTTATGGCGATTAAGACATGGGGAAGAGGCCAGAAGTCATTGCCACTCGCTTTCTAGAGGCAATGGCGCCCCGCTGCCGATTGCACGTGAAGCATCCGCGGCACGAAGGCGCAGCAATAACGACGTCACTGCCGGAGGGCTGAAAGCCGGCAAATCGTGAAAGGACCAACACCAAACACGGCCTCATCAGCCAGACCAATCCACTCACCAAAGACCAGAAGGCTGTGCTGGACGCTGTTAAACTGAAATCACCGAAGCGTTACCTGGAGATTCCCACCCCCACAAAGACGTAAATACAGTAGATACACCAGCACTCAAGCCGTTACACGCGATTCTCCCGCCTGTAACGGCTTAACTAGCGTTTCGTGTATCCACTGACTGTCGAACGCCAGTTAGATAAAGACTTCTGCGCTTACATGGAAACGCTCAGCCAGTTTCTTCGCCAGGTTCTTGCTGATGCTGCGTTCCCCAGCGAGGATGCGACTGAGGTTGCCTTGGTCCGCGATTCCCTCTTGAGCCAGTTGATACTGGCTGACGTTGTGTTCTTCCATGAGGTAAGCCAGCACCTTATGGGGTGCAACGTCAGGATTCTTCAGGTCGGGTTCGTTTTCAACTTCCCAGTCGTGCGCGAGGGTGGCGAGATAGTCGAAGAGTCCAGCGTAAGGTTCACTTGTTGTGCTGTAGCTGTCGGAAATGTGGTGCATGAGACTGATGATTTGCTCGTATTCTTCTTCGCTGTTGGGGCGTGAGAGGCCACCAACGTGCATCTGGAATTGAGCCCATGCTTCTGGTACGCGTTCGATGATCAATTGCGGCCTCCTCGGTTCCATTTATCGTACTCCGCGTGCGTGAAGATACGCTTGATGAAGATGCGGTTCTGGCTGAAGCTGATGTCGACTATGAGGCGGTATTTGTTGCCGCCGATGTTGAAGATGACGAGTTCTTCGTTGCCGAGGTAGTCGGCGCTGGGGAAGGTTTCCTTGATTTCAGCCCAGTTGGTAAAGTCCGTTTGTTGCATCAGCTTCAGCCAGATTCTCAAGGGTTCTTGCGCGTGTGGGTGGCGCTGCCAGAATGCGCGCAGGGTTCTGGGAGCGATGACGTTCACGGCAACAATATATGCCACAATGACTTATGGCGTGGTGACATAGGGCGGTTGGTCAGCTGGGGATGCTCGGGTGCCTCAGGCGACCCGGGTTGTTGTACGGTGCGCAACTCTTGGGAAACTCTCATTTCGGCCTGCTTCAGGCAAGCAGATCTTGGAGAGAGGCCGGCACCGATAACAATCACGTACCGCTGGACCAGGCCTTAGAGTTCCTCAGGCAGTCCGCCTAATTCACTCGACTGGAAGTGGCACCTTAGGCCGTGCAGCGGCATGTGGCTGATGTCGACCACCCGCTAATAAGTCAATTCGGTTCGGATCCTATGAACCTTGACGGGAATCCTGCCCCAGCCGCGTACGAGCTGCCTGGTGCCCGCAGCTCACTACCAGGAGAAGGCGGCGGGAGGCGGTAAAACAGCGGATCAGATGCCAGCCAGGGTCACTTGGCGGTGTTTGTGTTCAACGCCCGGCAGCCCAACCAGCTGCTATGATGCATAACGAGTGCAAAGGAGTTCATTATGACCAAAGCGATTACAATCAGGGCTGACGAAAGAACCCTAGACCAACTCGAAGAACTCGCGCGGTCCACCGAACGCTCCCGCAACTTCCTGGCCAACCAGGCGCTAAAGGAATACCTGGAACGCCACAGTACAGAAGGTAGAGCACCGCAAGTCGCAGCTCCCAAGGCCGTTCGGCTTGAAGACTACCGCAGCGCATTCTGGAATGAAGACGACAGTGATGACTTCATCAACTACCTTGAAGAAGAACGGCAGCGCAGCCTTCAAGCGGGTGGCTTCCGGGAACTGGAATGACCCTCCTCGATACGGACGTTGTCTCCTTCATCATGAAAGGTGATGACCGCGGCGACGCTTACTTCCAGCAGGTCGAAGGCCAGGTTCTGGCTATTTCTTTCATGAGTGCAGCAGAACTGTTCGCCTGGGCGGAGATACGCCACTGGGGTGAACGCCGCAGAGCCGAACTGGACTGGCTGCTCACCAACCAGTACGCCGTCCTGGGCTTCGAACTCGGCCTGGCCCGGGAATGGGCACGCATACAAGCAGAATGCTTCGACGCCGGAACCCCAATCGCAGTACAGGACGGCTGGGTAGCAGCAACAGCCCGCTACCACGACCTTCCCCTGGTGACACACAACCGCAAGCACTTCGAAAACGTACCCGGAATACGCCTGCTCCCACCACCGTAGAACTCGCGAAAGCGGGTGCAAGGAAGTGATGCCGGCGGCCGAGACTTCACAGGTTGTGGGCCGAGCTGGTCAAAACTGTTCGCGCTGAATCGATGAGCTTGTCAGCTCCCGATTCCCAATGAAAACTGCGGTCCGCTCGAGCGGACCGCAGGTGCTTCTGCTTACCTAGGTTCATCACCAAGCTTGCGCCGGGGGAGAGGAATCGCCGTAGGGCTTCACGAGCGAACATACCAAAGTCCGGCGGCGGACAGTAAATCAGCCCGAGACGGCAGCCCACTCCGGGTTGGAGAAGATGACCGGGAAGGCCGAAGCTTGTGGGATCAGTGCTGCGGCGTCCGCATCACACGTCCTCAAAGTAGTCACGGTTCAGGCGCTTGATTACGAAGCTCTCCTGCTCGCGCACCCCGACGTCATGATCAATCATGTACTGAGCCAAGGCCACACCATCGATGAGCACAACACGCTGATCACTGAGGCCGCTGGCGTAATCGTAGGCTTCCTGAGTGAAGCTGCTGGTCGTGATGAACACGCCCTGCCTGGCCTTCTGACCCAAGAGACTACCGACGAACGCCTGCACATCCGGCCGGGACATCCGGTAATCAAATGCTTTACTCTTCGCCTGCACGTAGATCTACGACAGGCCAAGGCGATCCTCATTGATGACTCCGTCAACCCCGCCATCACCACTCTTGCGGAAGGCGTGACCGGCGCCGGCGCGACTGCCGCCGTAACCCAGGGCCAGTAAGACATCAACAACAATCTGCTCGAAACGCTGCCATGAGACGCCCTGCAGTGCCTCAGAAACGTCCATCGCCAGAGCCTCCCGCAACTGAGCGTGAGCTGCACCGATGAGCTCCTCGGGCGTCCCCGTTTCCGCCTCGGGCGCAGTGACCGGCGCGGCTGCAGTGCCCGCTGACGCACTGTAGCGGTCGCGTCCGGCTCGCTATCCGCAGAAGCCGTCATCGAGGCGATCACACCCCGCGTAATCCTGGCCAACCAGAGCTGACTGTTGATGCCCCCGAAGGCGGATAACCTGGGTGAAGCGAAAGAGGAAACGGCCCAAGGGAGGCACATTTCAGCAACGTGGGTATAGCAATATAATCCCCTTTTAATAGACAAGCGCTGGAATCAGCAGCCCACCAGGCGTTCCCAGTTCATCGTAATTCTTCTAATAGGCCTTTATGAGCATGGGCTACTCCCTGGAGGGCTTATTCATAAATTGGGCCACTCAAATTGAAGTGGCCCAGTGTTGCTGCATCATTTACGCTTGGCTGATGAGTTTTTGCTCAGTCGATGATGGCTGCCGTTACGAGGCTCTTGAACAGGCTGCGGTATTTGGCTTTTCCTTCCGCAGATGAGTCCTGACTCAAGTAAATAGCGAACATGTCTTCAGCCGGATCAAGCCAGAAGTACGTGCCATGTCCCCCGCTCCAGTAGTACTCTCCTACGCTGCCAGGCAGTCCTGCAACTTCGTCGGAACGGACGGCTGCGCCAAGTCCGAAGCCGCCGTAGCCAACTCCAGGCAGGTCGCTTTGCTTCGAGGTTCCACCGACAAAGCCTTCAAGGGCTCCAATACGGGGAGCGCGCTCTGGCAATGGCGCAAGATGATCAGCGAACATGTAGTCAACCGTCATCCTGCCAAGAATCCTTGTTCCATCAAGCTCACCGCCATTCAGCAGCATCTGCAGAAATCGAGCGGCTCTGCGAACAGGAGCTCGTTATCCCACACCAAGTGCCATGCCTGAGAGAAGTAGAGGAGATCCTGCAACTTCAACCACGAGACCGGCCACAACGCCAGTGAAGATAAGACTGAAACTTGCAACGGCTACAGCCTGATGCACATCAAAGCCAGCGAGCAGAACCAACAGTGGTGCAATGAGCACACCACCGACGCCTACAACACCAATAAGCGCACCGGTAACGAGACCCGCGGCCAGCACCAGCAGCACACCCGGAATCATCTATTTCGGTCAGGCCACATTGTTGAGAG
>CALKAR010000320.1 GCA_937988745.1 uncultured Peptococcaceae bacterium | reverse complement strand
AACCTTTGGACTCACAATATCGAGAATACATTCGGAATCGAGATTGAAGTAAAGATCCCCAAACCGTGGCACTGCCACCATATCGTGGGCATTCATCGTACTGGCCGGGGAGCACGGCACCTCGAGAGAATTGCACCTCCAGAGGGGATTGAAGCAGCTGGGGCACAGGCAGCCATTGACAACTTTCAAGCGGAAAACTATCTTTCAATCTACTGCCATCCATTATGGTCAAGGGTGGAGTGGGAAGACGTCAGTGAACTGCGCAACTTTACCGCGATTGAGATTTACAACCATGGTTGCGAAAGGGAAAACCGCACCGGGCTCCATCTAGATCATTGGGATTCGTTCTTGCGCCGTGGTGTCAAGGTTTGGGGAGTAGCAACGGATGATACTCATCAATGGGACGAGGATTACTGCGGTGGCTGGATTATGGTGAATGCACCTCAACTAACAGTCGAAGACATATCCAAGGCAATTGAAGCGGGACGTTTTTATTCTTCCACTGGGCCAGTTATTACCGACTTTGGGCTTGATGGGGGCCAGGTCTATATTGAATGCTCGCCTGCGGCTGCGATTCATTTTGTTGCATTCGAGTCAAGAGGCAAGAGCTTCTACGCTGAGCCAGGAGAAACGATAAGTTCCGCTGTCCACAACCTACGAGGGGATGAGCTTTTTGTCAGGGCAGAAGTGGTGGATGCCAATGGGCGGACGGCATGGACTAATCCAATTTTCTTCAATCGTTAAGAGTAAGAGGCAAGTTTGGCAGTGGCGCATTATTGGAACCCTGTGGCTCACGTACTGCTTATTCTATTTGGGCCGCTTAAACCTTTCTGTTGCTCTGCCAGTCATTGAACAAGAACTTGGTTGGAACACAATCACTACGGGTATCGTGAGCAGTGTTTTCTTTTGGGTATATGCCTTTGGCCAGCTGATAAACGGTTCTTTAGGTGACAGACTCTCAGCTCGGCTGTTTATCTTCTTAGGGCTTCTTGGGACGGCATTCTGTAATTTGATGTTCGGGTTTGCCGGGACAGTGGCGGCGATGTCGGTAATCTGGGGGCTGAACGGCATATTCCAGTCAACGGGCTGGGGGCCCATTGTGAAGACCGCTTCGGCCTGGACTGAAAATCATCAGCGGAACACAGTCTCTGCCATCCTGGGTACATCGTTTGTGTTTGGAGCCCTGGTTACATGGTGGCTGTCTGGCCAGATTATCGCGGCCTTCGGCCGTTGGCAGTTTGCGTTTTGGGTTCCCGCAGCAGTGCTGTTTGCCCACGCCGTTCTTTGGGTTGTGTCGATCAGAGATAACCCTCAGCAGGTGGGTTTCGAGTTAAGCACACAACCTGCTGTACCTGAAACTACGACTTCTTTGGCGAGCATGGTCAGGGAAACCTCAGGATTCTTGCGGCAGCCCTATCTGCTGCTGTTAGCGGTTACTACCTTGTTCCAGGGAATGATTAAGGATGGTATTAATCTCTGGATGCCTGCTCTACTGATGAAGACGCAGGGCTTGGAAATTGATAGCGCAGTAGGGTATTCGCTGATTGTGCCGTTGATGGGTTTTGCCGGAGTGCTCATCGCCGGCTGGCTGAACAACCTGATTGGCGATGACAGAAAGACAATCATCGGTTTATTTTCGGGCGGCAGTCTGGCTGCTGCCGGAGTCGTGGCAGCCTTTTCGGCTGAGAGCGCATTGGTCTTAAGTTTGCTAATCGGACTGTGTTCTCTGATTGTCAACGGCATTAACGTTGTGCTGCTCTCTACCATTCCGATGCGCTTTGATGGTAAGTCGTCAACGATAGCAGGCTTCTTAGATTTTGCGTCTTATGTAGGTTCTGCCCTAATGACCATCATAACTGGCTTAGTGGCAGATATCTGGGGATGGGCCGCAGTGGCTGTATTGTGGGCTGTCCTGTTTGTTTTAGGGGCGGTCACAATGTTTGCTAATAGCTACGTCAGTAAGAAGAGCGTGTGAGTTGAGGCTTACCATAGTCATATTATCGAAGACTGTATTCTTCCGGCCCTCAGCATGTGACCGAATGAAGGTTCCTGCAATATATTGATACAGGAGAAGCTGGGGGGTGTTGCAATGCCGGCTGCAGGTTACTTGGCAGCAGCCATAGGAGTAATCTACGGGCTGCTCCATTTCTCAGTTGGACTGATACAGCTCAAAGCCCGGCAGATTGAACTGTGGTCCAGTATTATCCTGATGGCGGGAGGCGTGCTGACAGCTCTGGCCGTGATTTCCTCAGGGGCAGGCTTGTATGTGCTTCTGGGTGGTTTGATCCTGATTCACCTTTCTACAGCGGCCAACGGGCTGAAGATGTACGGAAAAGTCAGTGTGAAGTCGCAGCTTATCAGGTTGGCTGTATCAATCGTCTTACTCATTCTTTATCTGTATAGGTGAAGAGAACATGTCCCACGCAGGATGGATGCTCTGCGTGGGACATGTGCGCTTTAGGGGTATCAGTCCACAATGGGCAGATAGAACTCAATGCAAGCTCCTCCACTAGGATGGTTGCAGGCATGCACGCCGCCACCCATCCTTTCCACAAGCTGCTTGACTATATACAGCCCCAGTCCAGAACCGCCCTGTGCGCTGCGGCTCTGGTCTCCCCGATAGAACTTGTCAAACAGGCGCTGCAGATCTTGTGAGGAGAAACCAGGGCCGGTATCGCGAATAGTGAAACGCAGGGCTTGTTCTTCTCGTCGGACGGTTACGCTGATGGAACCACCTACTGGCGTATGATGTAGGTTGTTCATCATGATGTTATCGAGAATGCGGCTGAGCGCGGCCTTATCGGCCTTAATTTGCGAAGAATCATCTGCAAAACCCGAGAGTTCCAGATCGACAGTGATGTTCTGGCTACTTCCTAACTCTTGGTAGATATCCAGTTTTTCTCGGAGGAACGTGGGGAAGTCGACCTCAACTGAAGTGCTGTCTGTACTTTCTTCGAGCTCTGCCGCGTACAGCATTTCCTGGACAAGATCCCCGCCCCGATGGGCATTCTCCGCTATCACTTGAAGGTAGCGGCTTTCTTTGGTACCCTCCTCGGTTTGCTGCCCGAGGGCTTGAGCATAGCCTTGGATTATCGTAAAGGGTGTCTTTAGATCATGGGCCAGGGCGGCAACCATATCGCGGCGGCGCTGTTCGGCCTGCCACTGTGCTCTCAGCGATTCTTTCAGTGCGTCCTTCATTTCGTTGAACGATTGGCAGAGCTGCCCCAGCTCGTTATTGGCTTTGTACGGGATATCAAAGTCGAGGTCATGTGCCTGCACTTTCCTAGATGCTTCGATCAACATGTTAACTGGTTCTCTAAGACTCCTGGAGAACCGTCTGGCAAATAGAATAGTAAACAGTACCACAAAGATCACTGGAGATATGACCAGCAAATACGGGAGAGATCCCAACAGAACCCGATCCATCACCACTGGATAATATGGTGCGAGTTCGTATACCAGGGCCACTGCTCCCTCAAGCCTCGGACCAGCGAATAATGGAACCAGCCTAATGAAGTCATCCTGCCGCCGATAGGTGGTATTTATGAGGTGCAGCAGCTCTTCGGGGCCGCCGATCACCTGAGCCGTCTCGGTGCCGTACAGCACCCTTCCCTCGGCATCGAAGACTTGGTACGTAATCCCTTCATGGGGAATGAGTTCCCAAAGAGTTGATTCGTCGTCCAATAGGGTGGTGCCGAAGTCTCGAATGCGTGCTTCGAGACTTGGGATCTGCTTTTCATAGTAATTCGCTGGGAAGAAGCGCTCGTTTACTGTTCGAGCTAAGATGTAAAATACTCCCCAGGTTAGACAGCCTGTGCTGATCAATGTCAGCACAATGATCAGCACGAAGCTCATGATAAATTGCGTTCTAAGTGATAGCTTTGCGAGCATCGCCATCACCCTTCCCAGGCCGTTTTTCCCAGCGGTAGCCAATTCCCCAGACTGTGCCAATGTACTGGGTCTCTGGATCAATGCTGGAAATCTTGGCGCGAATGTTCTTGATGTGCTCTGTAACAGTTGCCGAATCACCATCCGCATCATAGCCCCAGATCTTCTCATATATCTGTTCTCGCGAGAATACCTGCCCTGGATTTAGGGCAAGCAGTTCGAGGATATCGAATTCTCGCTTGGTTAACGACAGCGGAGAATCTTCGACTGTCGCTTGTCGCGAATGAAGGTTTATTGCTAAAGAGCCAAATCGGATCCAGTTTCCTTCACCGCCCAATTTGAGAGATAGAGCCCGCTTCTCGCGGCGCAGATGGGCATCCACTCGGGCCAGTAGTTCTGGGAGGCTGAAGGGCTTCAGGATGTAATCATCACCTCCGAGTGCAAGTCCCTTAATCCGATCCGTTTCGCTCTGTTTGGCACTGAGAAAGAGGATGGGGCACGAGACTGCGCTGCGGATGGAACGGCAGACATCGTAGCCATCCATGCCCGGCATCATGATATCTAAAATGATCAGGTCGGGCTCCATCTGCGCAAGCTCCACCCCTTCGTTTCCATCTAGCGCGGTTAGTACCTGGTGCCCGCGGCTCTCGAGTTCATCCTTGAGGAGAGCGACTAAGTCCAGCTGGTCATCGATTACTAAGATCCGTGCCATCCTATGCCTCCTTGTCTAATCATGCATTTTCTTTCCTTCCCAGCGCCCAAACCACAGTAGGCCACCTCCCAGAGTGAGCAGCAAGAAAACCACGGCTGCGAATGGTGCATTCTCAAACTCAGGCATAATTTCGTAATAGAATGCAGCACCAGGCGCCATAACAAACCGTGCTGTCCATCCCCAGGGTAGATACTGCCAGTAGTGATCGCCCAAGCTAGTTAAAGAGAGCGCCCCTAGGAGAAGCCCGCCAGCCTCAACTCCAATCGAAGGTCCTAGTCCGAGGGCTAAGCTGATCCAGAGCTGCATGGCCAAGAGAGGGATGGTGGTCAGCTCAGCGACTAGCGCCCCGTAGATGAAGGGTGCGGGGGATAGGGGTATTCCTACGAGATATTTTACACCAACAATTAATAGGATCATACCTAGGGCAGTGCTGATGGTTGACAGGAGAACCAGCATGGCCATTTTCCCGAAATAGAGAAGTATACGGGGAATGCGGCTGGCCAAGAGCCCCTGAAAACTGCCAGCTTGGGCTTCTTGATAGCTCATCAATCCAGGGAGAAGCCCTGCACCTAACGGTACTACAATTGCTGCCCAGACTTGGAAGTAGGCGTCGTAGATACTGATCTGTAGCTGATCAGAGATGGTTCTACCGGAAAAATACCAGATGATAAATATGCTGTACAAAATAGGCGTGAGCAGAACGAGCCACGGGAGTGGTGAACGCCGCAGTTTGATCCACTCGGCTCTAAGAACCCTTGTCATGACAAAACCTCCTGACGGCTGAACCAGAATGCTCCCCCTAGACAGAATGCAATAGTGACGAGCACAGCCAGAGTTAATCCTAATGGGATTACGCCGGAATTAAGCAGCGGATCGTTGGGTGGCAAAAATGTTCCGTTTGGATGTACTCCGATTAACGGGCACATCATTCTGATGGGCCAGCTCCACGGGTAGTAGATCCAATGGGGAGCAGGTGCTGCCCAGACACCAGCAGCAAATCCTACAGTACCCACAGCCATGCTGCCGATAAATCCAAGCATCTCTGCTGCCCAAAGCTGAATCGGGATCAGGGGTAGACTTGTCACCCAAAGGAGCATTCCTCCCAGGAGAAGCTTGCGCCAAGGCACGGGCCCAGCCTTTGTGATCATCCCTGATACTAGGGCAGCACCTACCAGGACAACAGTGGCAAGCAGTAGTTGGTAACTCATTATTACGGTCTTAGCCAACCAAAGCTGCGCCGGAGAGATCGGGTGGATGAGGGCAGCGCGATAGCCCCCTGCACGCTTTTCTTGGTGGACTACCAGCCCAGCGATCAGTGCGATTCCTAGGGGCAGAAATAATACGGGCCACCAGTTGTAGACTATACCCAATACTAGGTTCCAAGAGTGAACACAGTCTGGCGGAATGAAATAGCTCTGGGGTAGAGCCATAACTATGAAGAACAGAGGAGCCATCAACATCAGCCTTCGGGTCATGGTGCACTTGTACTTCAGGTGTTCTACTCTAAATAAGCTCAGCATTTCTCTGCCCCCTCACAACGCTGATGAATAGATCTTCTAGGTTAGAGTCTGTACCTACAGGCCCCTGGTAGCCCAGCCGCCCCGCACTGATGATCCCAACGCAATCTACTAGTTGGCCCACTTCGCTGAGGATATGGCTCGAGAGAATTACGGTAATACCCATTTTGGGCAGGGTGCGTACTAGTTTTCTAAATTCCTGAATGCCCAAAGGATCAAGGCCGTTGGTTGGTTCATCCAAGATCAGAATCTCTGGATTCCCCAAAAGTGCGATGGCGATACCCAGCCGCTGCTTCATGCCCGTGGAAAACTTCGCTGTTCGTTTGCCCTTAGTGTCTTTGAGATTGACGATTTCTAGAACGCGGCCGATTTCGCTTTTTGGCAAACCCATGAGGGTTGTGTGAATAGAAAGGTTTTCTTCAGCGGTGAGGTTCCCGTATAGTGCTGGTTCTTCAATTAGTGCGCCGATGCGCTCTAGGTGGCTGCGCCTCCAGGGTTCCCCGAAGAGCTCCATCTGTCCGCTGCTAGGCCTTATCAGGCCCGTAAGCATCTTCAACGTCGTGGATTTTCCAGCCCCATTTGGCCCTAACAAACCATAGATTGCGCCTTGTGGTACTTCTAGGTTTAGTTCATTCACAGTAACGTGTTTTCCGTAATACTTGGTCAGGTTTCGAGTTCGGATTATATACTCTGCCATAGTAAAGCCCCCTTCACAGTTGTTCAGACTCAGTGTAAGGGGCAGAAATCAAGAAATCATAAAGAGCACTAAGAAATCGTCTGTTGACATAGGGCAGAGCTCAATCGGTAATCCTATCTGCACAAAGCACTTGAGGAGGTAGGAAAGTGACGCAGCTGAGAATGGGGATTATTGGGGTGGGCCTTGCTTTTGAGAGATTGCATTGGCCGGCTTACCAGCGCCTTAGCGACAAATTCAAGATAGTGGCGATCTGCGATATCGATACACGGCAGTTAGAGAAGTGGAAGGAACCGCTGGGTTTATCTGGGGCTGATCTTTTCACTGACTACAAAGAGATGATGAAACGCGAAGATATCGATGCCTTCGACATCATGCTGCATATCGAGCTAAACTTCGACGTCACGAGTGACGTCGCACAGGCGGGTAAGCCCATCATCTGCGAAAAACCATTGGCACCAAACAAAGAAGAAGCACTACAAGCGATGCGTCTGCCGCGGAAGCACGACGTACCCATAATGATTGCAGAGAACTATCGTTACAGCGAAGAGAACAACATCATCAGAGATTTGGTGCGAACCTGCGAAATCGGTGATGTGTACTACTTCATCCAAAACCGGGTTGTTGATTTCCCGGCCGACATGCTCAAAGGCGGATTTGCCTCCACTGAATGGCGCCAGCATCCTGCGTATCAGGGTGGAGTGTTCTTAGATACGGGAGTTCATGATATAGCTGCTCTGCGCCACATTTTCGGGCCCATCGAAGTGGTACAAGCCGTTGGTGTCGAGGAAGATGCGGAGTTTGCACCCTACTCGGTAGTGCAGGCTAATATGAAGTTCAAGTGCGGTGTAGTAGGTCATTTTTCCTTCTTCTGTACCGGACGGGAACCGCAGCGGCCCCTCGTTGGGCTGCGCATCTTCGGCAGTGAAGGTATGATCTACTTGGAAGAAAGTAGCTGTGGTGTGGTAAATGTGTTCTACAATGATGGCAGCAGCAGACAGATTCCGTATGAGCCTAATCGCGGTTTCGTCAATGAGCTGCTTAACTTCTATAAGGCTGCTGTGGGAGAAGAACCGCTGGCCGTGACTCCCGAGCTGGAATATGGTGATGCCTTAACAGTGTTTGCTATTCTAGAGGCGATTCAGACGAAACAGAGTGTAGAGGTAGACTACGAACCGGAGTACGAACCTGTCTACTAAGCCGTCAATTAAAGCCCTTTCCTTAAGCCGTGTTAAGCAGGGCTTGAGGAAAGGGCTATTTTATTCTCGTTCAATCTACCAAGGATAGGAGGGTGCTGAATCTGAAAAATAGACTATCTAGTAGAAGGGATGGAGATACCAGGAGCGACCCCTTCTCTCCAGGTATCAGTGGGTGAATTAACACTGAATCAAACCTGCTGCCGCCAAATTCTCTGCCAAAGCAGAGTTTGGAGAAAGTAACGCAGGCATCCGCCTTGCTGGTAAATACATCACCATAGATCTCGTTGAGCGTGGAGTGGTCCACTCTAATCAGCTCTTGATATCTGGCCAGCAATGCAGGATCGGAGCAAGTATCTAGATGATCAGTCGGGCTGATCCACTGAGGCAAATCCCTCAGTTTACTGCACAGGTGCTCATAGATTTTGAGCTGAACTTGTATGTCCTCTGGGCTGAGCGCAAATGTCGAAGCATAACCCTGGAGGCCGTAGAGGTTGATTGTCTTCTCAAGACAACGGACTGTTCCTTCGAGTTGACTCTGGTACCTGTGGAGCATCAAGAAAAGTGTCTCGACCTTTTTCAGTAAACGTGGCTTTTCTACAGAAGAAGATACCACCCCCTCTCGCAGGAGGCCGTTCACGGTGCGATACCTCTGCAGTAGTATTTCTCTCTCCTTTGGTACTGGACCTAAATCATTGAGGTAAAGAATTGACAGACAGCGTTCGACGACAGACTTCGTGTAACTTGAATCCGGCAACTTTGAAAAAACTCCCCTTCGATTCGGCAATTTGGACACACAAATACAGAAGCATTAGACGAGAAACATCAAAATCCTTCTCGATTTGAAAAAATATACAACAAACTGGATAAATCGGTTAATTCAAAGGGAAGGAGCTGTCTCAGGAGTACGCAGGATTTGCACCTAGCAGTGATTAATCCTATGGTAGAAGACGAAATGAGAGGATGCGCTGCATGCGGAAAATAGATCGAGCGAAGGCCTTTATTCGCTCACACAGTGGATTGTTAATTTGCCCCATCTGCCGTGACA
>CALKAR010000319.1 GCA_937988745.1 uncultured Peptococcaceae bacterium | reverse complement strand
GTTGCTGGTAAAATGCACGTGCTGGGACGCCTCAATGAACACGCCGGCGCCGTCTTTGATGACGTAATACTGAAGGTCCGCCAAAATCAGATCGCCTTTCTGACCAAGCGCAGGGCTTCTCTCATTGAGTAAAAACGGTATGCCAAGCAGCGTACCAGGCGCACCCTCACGGGCGTTAGGCTGCCAAATCAAATTGCCGGTATAGTCCCGCAGGGTCATAAGCTGCGGCAAGAGAGACTGGGACCCGATCCACACCAAAGAACCGCCGAATTTCATGCGAGAGTACATCGCTACTAAGTCTTCGTAGCTGATTTGATTCGCGGTCTCGCGGTTCACATAGATGGTAGCGCCGCTATTTAGGATGCCCAGCGGCTTGCCGTCGCCGTCTCCAGCGATGAACGCGTGGTCCTCAGCAGCGTTGATAGCCTGCCGCAACAGTGTCTGCACCAAGGTGCCAGCTGCAGGGGCGTTGCGCAGGAGTTTGTCGGTTACAACAACATGACCGGCAACCTCATGAGGCGCCCAGGAAATTTCGCGCAAGCTAGGCTCGGTCTTGGGTTTTTCCTCGCCCTCGCCGATCCACTGCACAGTCACACCGGAGTACACGCCCTTGTCGCCGGATTGGTCAAGGGCTACCATGGATACCTCAGCATCAGGTTGGGAGCCTGCCGGAATTACGGTAGCGCGTGGACGAACAATGGCACTTTGCGGATCTACCATGAGAATCTCAGTGCGATACTCAGTCGGCACCAGATAGCCGCCGCTTTCTGGCACGGATACACTCATGTCGCGACGCTGCAAACGGGGATCAGCAGGGTTAAATCGCACTGCATACAGGAATTCTCCAAAGTGATCCCACTTCGGTTCGCCGCGATTTTCGACATCAATGCCCTCGCCGGGATTATTCAGTGTAGGGATGACGTTGCCAGCGCCGCTGGCGGCCCTTTCTTCCTCCATCAGACGATAGAGCGCATCGATTTCTCCGCGGATGTTTCTGGCGCGAGTAAGCGCAGCATCGATTTGAGATAGTTCATCCGAAGACATCGACCGCTCCTCTTGTTCGGCCTTGGCCTTGATGGAGCGAGCTTCTTCAAGTGCATCTTTGTATAAATCTTGGAGTTTGCTCAGCTTCTCGTTAGTAACAAACTCAGGCGCTACAGCCATACATATCTACTCCCTTCGATTTCCTCAATTTTTAGCTCCACGTCTAAGCTCTGCGCCCGCAGTGCTAGATCGCGATTATTGTGCAAGTCCTGCGCCCGCAGAGACCTGGCTTTATCCACAACGGATCGGGCCACAACAACAGTTTGGGGATAGGCAGGCAGCGTAACTGGCCCGACGTCACGCACTTCAGCAACCCGGGTAATCTCCCGGAGATAGCTGCCATCATCGCGTTTTGTCCATTTCTCACCGTTTTCAGCGACGTGGAAGCTAAAGCTGTTGCCCTGTACATCGCGGCGGCGAATAGATTCAATGAGATCGTCAATCCAACCACCGCGTCTAGGCCTCACCTCATAGCGTAATCCAATCTCGTCTTCATACAACGCCAAGGTGCCGTTAGAAACACGTCCCAATACGTAGTTCACGTCGTGGTTCCATAGCGCAACAATATCGTCGCCCCGCTCCAGCACATTTGCAAAAGCACCGGGACGAATCACTTCGGTAAAACCGCCTAAATCCACCGATGCCTGGTTAAAAACTGCGGCGTAGCCGGTAATAACCGGACCGTCGTCTGTATCCTGCCGCACCTCGATCCCTTTTAAGATCCCGGCGCGGCGTTCAAGTTCAGCCATCTGAATCACTCCCATCAGCCTGGTACTATCATGCATTGGCACCCATCATGCAATGGCGGGTGTGAAATGCGCCCAAGGAATTTCATCGGCCCGGTACCTCCTTCGGGGTCAAGGCTATCCCCTGCAGCGACGAACGGCGAATCAATGCCCACAATCCGACCGTTCATCATTTGGCAGTAAGGACAGGCTCCAGGATTCGCCTGCCAGCGCAGATGCGTCACGCCACCCATCGCATACGCCATGCGGGAAACGGCACCAAGCGCGCTGACAGCCTCGTTTCGGCCGACGACCGTATATCGCTCATTTTCCCATTCATCCAGACGCGCTGACACAGCGTCAGCTACAATGGGCTCGTCAGCTTCCTCGGCCAGTAATGCCTCTATGGCCCGTCGCTGTCGCGCCGCATGTCGAACGGCCATTTTATCGACATACTCGGCTACGAACTTGTCCACGCGTCCAGGATAGTCGTCTGGCAACTCCAGTTCGGATCTCAGCTCCTCAACAATTGCCGTGGCAAACGACGTTATTGCGGGCATCAGAGTGCCTTTAATCCACTCCGGTGCCTCTCGGTAAAACTCCGTGAGCCACCGGCGAAAATCTGCCTGACTGCGCTCACTCAGATGACGCTTCAGCGCCCGCCGTATGTCGGCCGCCTCGCGGCGCATGACACGCCTAAAGGCATCCGTCACGACGCCCTGCCACGCAGTCATCAACTTCTGCTGCCCCCGTACAGACCGTTCCTCGTGCCCGCGAGAGTGAGCACGTTGTTCACCCTGCGCGTCAGCCGGCGCATCGTCCGACTCAGTTGCCTCCATGGAAGCAGGCATCATATTCAGAGGTACCATATAAATGTCGCCGCCTTCGATGGGATTCATGTTTTCGCGCTCGCGCACATCATTGATTGAGAGCCAGCCCCACTGGCGACCGACAGCGTACGCATCA
>CALKAR010000318.1 GCA_937988745.1 uncultured Peptococcaceae bacterium | reverse complement strand
TTAAAAAAGCCACCCATTACAGGTGGCTTAGAGCAAGTTCTTGAGAATAAGCTTGGACGAGTTTTGTGGGCCAATCACCAATCGGTGCTAATCGACCTAAGAAGAAGCGCAGTGTTTCAGGTTCTTCCACAAACTCGAGACCGCCAATCAGGTGCCTGTGGTTATGCAGCCAGACGATTCGGTCAATCGCGTATTTCACTTGCGAAAGGGTAAAGACACGGCGGGGCAGAGCTAAGCGGAGAAGTTCCATATCAGCTAGGGGCTCAGTGCCATCTAGGTTGCGCTGCTCAGAAAGGGTGCCCCGCTCCATGCCCCGCACGCCGCTGACTATATACAGAGCTGCAGCCAAGGCACCAGCTGGGTATTGGTTCTGGGGAACATGGTCCACAAAACGCATCGCATCGAGGTGACAGCCAAGTCCGCCAGGAGGGGTTACGACTGGAACACCATGCTTTTCTAACTCCTCTACCATGTAGGCAATAAAAGCAGGCCCTTGACTGATCATATCTTCGTCGAGGGTTTCTTCAAGGCCGACTGCCAGAGCCTCCATCTCCCGCACACTCATACCTCCGTATGTAAGGAATCCTTCGTAGAGGGGAAGGAGCTCACTCAAACGAGCGTTTAGTTCCGCATCGTTGGTGCAGATTCCACCGCCGCGGGCACAGCCCAGCTTTCGAGCAGAAAAGTAGAGTACATCGGTGTGATGAGAGATCTCCCGTACAATTTCTGCAATAGTGAGGTCCTGGCACCCAGGCTCTCGGGTTTTGATAAAATATAGATTATCAGCAAGAAGACTTGCATCGAGAACCAGCGGTACACCGAAGTCACGGCACACTTGGTAAACTTCTTTCAGATTAGCCAGACTGAAAGGCTGCCCACCGATTAGGTTAGTACCCGCCTCCATGCGCACAAATGAAATGCTTTCAGGCCCCTTATCCGAAAACAGCTGGCGCAGAGCATTGACATCCATATTTCCTTTGAAGGGGTAGGTGCTCTGGGGATCGAGTGCTTCCTCATGAATCAGTTCCACTACAATCCCGCCCATCTTCACGATGTGGGCCTTGGTTGTAGTGAAGTGGTAGTTCATGGGCACAAGCTGCCCTGGTTTAACCAACACCTGAGCTAGCAGGTGCTCGCAGGCACGTCCTTGGTGAGCAGGAATGAAGTATTCCGTATCAAACATATCTTGACAGACTGTCTTGAGCCTTGTAAAAGTTTTAGAGCCAGCATAACTGTCATCGGCCACCATCATGGCTGCCAGCTGCCTGTCGCTCATGGCATTAGTACCGCTGTCGGTGAGCATATCTAAAAATACCTGAGAGTTGTGCAGCAGAAAGGTATTGTACCCGGCCTTATCTATTGCTTGCAAACGCTCCTCGATGGGAATCAAGTTCAGTTTCTGCAGGATCTTGGTCTTGTGCATCTCCACGGGAATTTGTTCACCAGAAAAAAATCGAATGACTGTCACAGCTCTTCCCCCTCATTTTTTTCTAAACAAAAAAAGCCGTCCTGATTACAGGACGACTATCAGCCGCGGTACCACCTGGATTGATCCCAAAAGGGATCCTCTCTTAAGGGGCCATCACCCCCGCAGCCGTTAACGCCGGCGTACGGCAAAGCCTACTGCCACTTCAGCTCGCAACTCCAGGGTGTATTTCCGCCGGCCTCAGCTGCCAAGTCGCACCACCCCTTGGCTCTCTGAAAGCCTCTGACCAACGTACTTTTCCCTCTCATCGTCTTTATCCGTTAAATTTTATTACGGTTATTATATACCCTCAACAATTGGATGTCAAACAAAATTTAGCCAAAATAGATGGGATTCGTAATTAAAAGGGGAGTTTCATCCAGAGTTTGGCGGTGCAGCTGCACCCGAACCCAGCGCGCATCTTCTGGTACTGAAAAACGCTTGCACTCACCTTTATAGTCCCTTATACGCTCCACAGCTTTACCATTATAGATAATCCGAAGCTCTGCCCCATCGCCTTCAAAAGCCGGCACTTCCACCACCAGTTCAGCGCTGGCCTTTCCGTCAGCAGGTACTGTCTGGCCGATGCTGTACACCTTGCCATCTGCAGTTCTTACAGAGAAATCGGCAATTGGCCCACTGGACATCTGGACGGCGCCGGCCTTTAGAGCAGCTAAAATCTCCTCTTCCGAGCATATCGGCGCATACACGTAAGTATTTGCGGTATCTGGTTCTAGCAGCTGTGCCAAGCGATGCACGTCACGAGCGGCAACTCCAGTGATGCGAATCCCCTTATTGAGCAGCTCATCCCACCAAGTGAGCGCTCGCCAGTTAGGGATCGCCATCTTCTGCCACGAGCCGGACCAGATTTCCAAGAGATCAACAGAAGTAAGCTGTACATTGGCAAATTCCCATTCGCAGCCACTGCAGAACGGATCACCTACGGCAAAGGGATGCGCTATACTGACCAAGCCGCCCTGTCTGTGGACTTCGCTGATCTTGTCTTCTAAGGTGTCTTCTCTCGCTGCTCGCCAATCCACATACTCCCTTATGCCGAGAGCAACTGCATGTCCGTAAAAAGTCGTCCACTCTAGACCTGGAATCACTAGGGAATCATGGTTTTCCTTTGGAATTTCCGCATACGCGGCTGTGGTATTGTGGTCGCTCAAGACGATGAAGTCCAAACCCAGCTCCCGCACAGCATCCAAGACCTCTGCTAAACTCGCTTCACCATCACTGTGATAGGTATGGGAGTGCATTTCACCGCTGAACCAGCGGGACAAATTAGAACCAATCAGCTCCACTTCCAGCATCGCCGCAACGCTTTCCGAGAGAAGTGCGTGAACCTCCAATTCTAGGGTCCACTCACCAGAAGAAATACCGCCTGCAAGGAATCCACGGCTGGTGTTCTTCCCCAGTTCCATCCACTTCCCGAAATATTGCGGTGAATCCCATCTGCCTCGAAAACGGCCCATGGGGTCATACAGTGAAAAGTTCAGTAAGTTGCGCAGAGGCAGAGCGTCTGCTGCTTCCTGGGCGTATCCCCTCCACACTGCCAGCACAGCCGAGGGAATATTCGGATCCGCTTCACAAGCGGCACCGTAAGAGTCCACCTTTTCCTGAACAAGCCGCAGCCGCAGCTCCGGATCATCCACTTCTAGAGGCGACCACGAAAAGCGGATGCGCAGCGTTTCGACGCCCTGGGGTACCTCTATTGGAATCGGAATTAACTTCTTCGTATCACTAGGCCGGAGCTGAATCATTCGTTTGAGTTCCTTACGCATAAAGACCCACCTCCCTAACTTACGCAAACTCAGGCAACATGTTGAAAAACATGATCAAGAGTAAAGCAGCGTTCATAAGAAGATAAGACATATTGAGGCGAAAATCCTTCCGAATTAAGGCACCCACTACCCTGCCTCCTTCCGGACACGACAAAAAATAACCCCCGACTCGGACTGAGTCGAGGGTTTGATTTCGAAGTAATCTATCCTTCTTTGACGTAAGGTTCGCCCGATGCCTTCGGTGCCACTGCCCGGCCGATAAATCCTGCCAGAGCAATCATGGTGAGGATATAAGGCAGCATCTGCACGAACTGGGTCGGAATACCTATTTCCTGCAGGCGCATCTGGAGAGCATCTGCGTATCCAAAGAAGAGCGAAGCACCCATGGCACCTAGTGGGTTCCACTTACCGAAGATTACCGCTGCCAGAGCGATAAAGCCACGCCCTGCGGTCATACCTTCTACAAAGCGGCTCAGGTGTGCTACGGAAAGATACGCTCCACCGGCACCAGCGAGGGCACCAGAGAGGGTCACCGCAATATAGCGGGTTCTATACACATTGATACCCACACTATCAGCGGCACGTGGATGCTCACCAACGGACCGCAGCCTCAGTCCCCACACCGTCTTGAAAATAACGATGTGGGCAATGATCACGGTCAGCAGAGCAAGGTATACCAAGGGGTTCTGCTTTCCAAGAATATCCCCGATCCACGGAATCTTGGAAATTAGGGGAATTTCCACATCATTGATGCGTGGTACGGCTGGTGATACTCCTGCCATGTTGAAAATCAAGCGCTGCAGATAGACAGTAAGTCCACCAGCAAAGATATTGATGGCGGTACCGCTTACCACTTGGTTGGCTCTGTATTTAATCGAGGCCACACCGTGGATGAAACCCATCAGCGCGCCGGCAAGTAGAGCTCCCAAAAAGCCCAACCAGGCTGAACCAGTGAAATGGGAGACAGCCACCGCGGCAAAGGCACCAACGAGCATCATGCCTTCTAGACCGATGTTGACTACACCGGACCGCTCAGAGAAGATTCCCCCCACAGCGGTGAACATCAAAGGGGTCGCCATGCGCAGAGTGGCCGCAAACACTGTGGTGTTAAGCAAGAGCTTGAGAGTATCCCACATTTACGCTTCCCCCTTTACCTTGATAAACCGGCTGAA
>CALKAR010000317.1 GCA_937988745.1 uncultured Peptococcaceae bacterium | reverse complement strand
CGCTCGCTCATCATTTCTTCCAGATCGCGATAGCTCACCCCGTAGCGGCAGTATCACCGCACCGCCCACAGGATGATGTCTCGAGGAAAATGACGACCGGAGAAGATGCCCATGGCTCTAATTGTTTCACGTCGATCTTTCTACTGCCCCAACTTTGCAACAGCACCAGTTTCGCAAGTTGTTCTCCTAGCTCATAACACTCGATTTCATGAAGAAGTGAGCTATAACCACAAGGCTGAAGAATCCCGTGAGGTGAAATTCTACCGGATCAGAAAGTTCTCACCGGAACCGAATCAGATTCAAGACTGTGGGCAGAAGAACCCTATTCGTTCTGCCTACCAGGAACTTTGGGACGAGGTGGCTGATGCATACCGATGCCCCGACTCTCGGATGCCTTGGCTGCCGAACATTTTGCGAAGGATCCTTGAGAGCTACTTTTCTACCCTGGGTGGCCAGGGGAATCTGTATGAAATCGGTGAAGGGTTGACGCCCACAGAAAAGGCACTTCATGATGCGCTCATTGCCTGGTCACACCGTGGTTCCCACACCATCGTGGATGCAGAGGTTTACGTCCAGTCGTCCACATCTAACGAGCGCTGGTTGGAAGCATTTCAACGGGTCTTCCGAAAAGCCTCCGATGGAGCGCATCGGGGTCATTATGAGATGATAATGAGAGAAGCGCGAAAGTACGTCTCTTAACAAATCTCTGCTTCAAGTATTCGGTCCGTGTTCTGTACGAAGGATGTTTCCCTTATGGATATCTCAATGACACGTTCCACACAGTAGTTTTTCTGTAGATCATAGCTTCGTCTAGCGCTCTATTGTGCCCTGCACTTTCCTGATTTCCTTTTCTCACAGTGGGCCAAGAATTCCCTGGATTGTTCATGCTCTCTAAGATTAATGCGACGACATGTGGAGGAGAATTCACCCTTGGACCTAGTAAGTTTAAACATTCGAGGCGCCGTTCTGGCACTCTCTCCGTATGTAACAGCGGTCGACGCCTACATGAGTTGGGCCCGACACGGATTCTTTCATCCCGAGTACAATGATCCAGCGACAATCAGGCAAAATCCTGGTTTCTATGACTCGCTGAAGATTTTTTCTGCCTTATCTCAGAATGTTAAATGGAATGACCAGGACCAGGCCACTCGAGGTTTGAGAGCACTATCGCAGTTTGCCCGGACGGCTGCTTGTGATGACTATGACGATGAACGTGAATTTAACCGGATCCTTGATGATATTCGCATCGCGTGTGAGGAGGATGGCTTTGAATTTACAGAAGATCCCCGCACGATAACCCACGGTCACGCAATTCCACTGGACGAACTAAAACTCGATGGCTTGTTAACCACAGACGGCATCTACCGCAAGATAAAGCAGATCAATAGGGCGCTCGTTCGGGATAAAGACAATCTTGAGGTAATCGGTTTCTCTACAGACCTGATGGAGGCAACTGCTAGCGCAGTCCTGCAAGAACGGGGTCACTCGGCAAAATCGGTAAGAAATATGAAGGCTGCCGAACGATGCAGTCGGGCGATGGCTGAGCTAGGCATTACCTCTGATAATGGTTCAGGGAAAATTGCAGAGGGCCTTACCCTTACTCGAAAGGCCCTTAACAAGATTGTCGAAGGCGCTTCAGAGATGCGACGCGAGGATACAGATGAAGGCCATGGAATGGCGGGGGTGCGTGTGGTCAATGATAGTCAGGCCAAGTTGGCTATATCCTCTGCGCTGCTCTGGTGCCATTACATTCTCGACAAGTTTCATGAAGAAAGTTCTGCCCCTTTTTAGGGCCGCGCCTTCTTAATTTGGGAGATGCGCACCGGAGCTGTGTATGACCCGCGAGATAGTTATATCGGTGGTTAGCCCCCGGCGATGCGGCACCATCTGTTGCGACCAATCACGCCTGCTTCTTGCTGCTCGTGGTGG
>CALKAR010000316.1 GCA_937988745.1 uncultured Peptococcaceae bacterium | reverse complement strand
TTTAAGCTGTCTTTAGTATAGGTTTGCGGGAGCCAGTTTATGCCCAGACAAAAAGAGACAGCCCTAAGGCTGTCTCGAGTAGATAAACATGATTGTTCCGTTACTTGCCAAAGTTTATGACTGCAATTGCAGCACCAATGGCTCCGACCACAACACCAATGGTGGCCATGGTCTTGTTGGACTTGAGCTGAGCTTCGGTGGTTTGTTTGTAGTCCGCAAATTCTGCCTCAAGCTCATCAATCTGCCGCTCGAGCCGCTGCTCACGGATCAAAGCTGCATTCATTTCTAGCCGAACCTGTTCGCTGATCTGCGACCGCAGCGAAGCCATTTCTTCCTCCGAAAGGCCAATCTGAGTTTCTAGACTTGCCATCTCAGCACGGATTTCGTCAATTGCTGTTCCGAGCTCGCCACGGCGTTGTGTCTCCCGCTGCAGTAGGACTGCTAGATTCTGCAGATCTTTTTCGATTTCCATCGAGCGAGCCTGGAGTGCAGCTATTTGGGTAGCTGCATCTTGGTGCTGCTGTATGTAAGCTGCATCGGACTCGGAAATCACGGCGGTCAGTTCGCTCAAGCGCTCATCGGTTTCCCGTGCCAGAGCAGCCAGCTCTGTTCTGATCTGAGCGGCTTCTTCATCGAGTGCCTCATCTTGATGCTGCAGTGCAGCCAGAACGGCGCTCTTCTCTCCCGCCCAATTCTGCAGGGCATTGATGTCAGCCTTATGGCTCAGGAGTGCGTTCTCGATTTCAACGAGAGCTGTCATTAGCTCTTCGAGGCGAACTTGCTGTTCCTGGAGCTGAGCCATCTGCTCGTTGATACGCAGCTCATGCTCAGAAAGCAATTCTTCGTGTTCGCCGATGAGCTCCCCTTGGCGGGCGAGCAGAGCTTGCTGTGCACTCAGAGTGGTGGCCTGTTCTGCGGTGGCCGTTTCCAGAATTGCTGCTTCTTCTCGAAGCTGCTCCATCAGTTCGTTCTTTATGGCAGCTACTTCTTCCTGCAATTCAGTCTGGGCACTTACCACCCGATTGAGGCGATCTTCAGTAACCACTAGCATGCGTTCTGCATTACTCAATTTATCGTCTAGTGCTGCTCGATCTGAATACCAGGCTACCAGTTCTTCTGTAAGTTCTGTAGTAAGCTCTCTAATAAGGGTGAGATCTTCCATAGAACCTTGAACTCGCCCTGCTTCGATATCATCCAGGATGCGGGCCAAGGTTACCGCCAGAGTATAGCGGTCTACAGGCCGGGAACCCTGAAATGTTCCGTCTTCATATACTGCTAAATACCCTTTGTTGACCAGTGTCACAACCGCGTGATAGGCCCAATGGTCACTAGGGACATCACTTAGGTTGGCCAAAACAGGAGCTGTTGCTAATGTGAACAGCAGACCTGCTAAAACAAAGCCAAGCATTACTCTCTTCTTCATGTTATCCGCCTCCTTCATTTTACCGCCTGCATCAAAGTAACGCTCCGCTGTGGGATTAACTCAAATTCGCAGGGTCGATTCTCGCTGTCAAAAATACGTACATTGTCGATAGTAATCTGAGCATCTCCCGGCCCTTTGGCTCGGAAATGAAGGGTAACTAAGGTCCCATAAGCTCTTGTTAAGGGCAGACTGGGGCTCCGGTCTCCCTTTATCCCTTGGACTGTGCCTGCTGCGTTGTCCACTATAGGCATGGTCCACGAAAGTTTCGCTGGTGGAGTAACAGTATCATCGAGGAACAAGGTTCCTTGAGAGATATCCAAGGTCTTTCCAACCAGTTCAACAACATCTGGATTAAACGAGAGATCAAGCTCTGCCCGAGCTAGATTAGCAACATTCGTTGCCCAGACGGATATGGAGAAATAATCTCCAGGTGTAATTTGCGACCGTCCGTATGTTACGGGCTCCCCTATCCAGACCTTAGGCCGCAGCTCTGGTACGAAAATAAAGCTGTTCTGCAGCGCCGGTTCTCCTCCGTGGAGAATTGATACCGAGTATGGCAGGCTGCCAGAAACGCCAGTTGGCATCAACGACCAGGTGAGCTTGGCCTCAGCTCCGGCATCGATGGTTCCGACGAATTTATCTCTGCGCTCACCAGGTGCCAAGAGCAGACCAATCGGATTGAGAACACTGGCATGCACGTTGTGGGCTGCGGTACCTCCTTCGTTGCGAATCAAGGCTTCAATAGTAAACGGGGATGGACTGTATTGTTCGTTTACAACCGATAAAGCCGGCGGACCACTGAGGCGGAAAATCCGCAGGCGGGCTGGACTGACAATAGATACGGCACGGCTTACGCTGTTCGGTTCGCTGTTAATGGCTCGTACCGAAACCCGATATGTCAGATCACCGCTCACGCTTCCGGTAGCTGCTACCTGCCAGCCGGTCTGCTGTGTTTCGCCAACATCTAGGTTGCCCAGTCTGCGGCTTGGACTGCCACTCACAAGCTCTAATCCTGGAGGAAGCTCAATTTCTGCTACAACATCGCGAGCTTCGCCAGAACCAGCGTTCTGGACGTATGCGATTACAGAGAATGTTTCTGTACGATTACTGTCTGCTGTTACCTGCGCAGGTGAGGTGACTCCTAAGACTAGTTCACCTGCTGCGATAGTTACGCCACCAAGACCATAGTGAGCAACGTAGCTGCGCGTCTCGTTGGGGCCCAATGGAGCAGAGTCCCAGAAGAGAGCAATAGCGCTGTCAAGTTCGAACTCACCGCGGCGCATGAAGTCCCGGCCAGGCGTAAAGTCGAAGTTCCACAGATCATCTGCCACACTACCCCAGTTGGTGAAGTAAACTCGATCAGGTGTAGAGACACCTCTGCCTCTCAAGGTTCCCTGAGACATAACGCGAGGGTTGGCCAGAGAATCAAAAGCCTGCCAGAACTCGGGCATCTGGTTGGCGTAGAAGACCGTGTCAGTCAGCAGTGCTTGTTCATTAACACGGAATGGTGCTCCGTCGTTGGTTCCCAACATTGTATCAAGCATGATCCGCAGACCAACCATATGTGAAACGTTATCTAGATTGTGCAGCTGGTACTCGATACGAGCAGTATCCAGCAAACCTGTTGTGGTACTGCGGGCAAAACTGAGGATTTGGGTTACCTCGATGGGCCCTAGTTGCCAGATGCTCTTAATTGTATCGTCTTCAATAGTAGGCGGCAGGACCATTTCGCCGTATTTACCTGCCTGTCCCGCGCGACGGTTGGTTGGACTGCCAAATACCCAGTTTTCATTACCTATACGCACGGTGGTATAAGAAGTCCAAGGGTTTTCTCCGCCGTAGATTAAGTGCTGATTATTGTCTTCAATGCGGTCAGGATCGCCTCCTGTAGTCATTACAGAAAAGCGTCCCATGTTGTATTCTGCGGTATTGACTATAATCCGGATATATTCGTTGGCTATTTGAATAAAGCCGGATTCCTGCCCCCAAACAGTGGCGGGCAGGAAGAGCACTAGAGCCAATACTGCAAAAACCCAGGAACGTTTACGATATCCCATGTTTTCCACGCCCTCCTCCTATGGTGCAGTGATCCGGCCAGTTTCGCCAAAGCGAATGTCGGCGCTGAACTGATCTTCCTGGTATGTGAAATCGACGAAGACCTCTGCCCAGTAATTATCCACGTCGGATGGCCATGGATAATTGGCTGCCACGAGACCCGCGTGGGTATCTAAGAGCGTATGACCCGAAGATTGTACAAGGGTTATATCCAGGACTTCGCCGGCTGCACTGATTACCGCCTGTAGTTGGACGGTCCCTTGAACACCAAGGTGTTCAGCGTTCTTAGGATAACTCACCCTGAAATTACCAGCCGCTGCGCCGATTACCCGGCCACTTGGCGGCGGTGGAGGTGGTGGCGGTGCAGCATCAGCCTCGCCGGTACCAGATTGAGAGACACCGGCACTGTCGTCTTCACCTTGAATACCAGTACCTGAACCACTGGCTCCCACGTTAGCTTCGCTGGGAGGAAGCTCCTGCGGCTGAGGATGAGGCTGTGTAGGAGGAACAACTTCCTCACTGCCAAGGCTCCTATCTGGCAGGACCACTTCTTGCCCTGATTCACTCGTTAGAAGCTCTCCCTCGCCCACGGTCGCCGCAGCGGTACTCTCTGTCTGCGGCTGTTCAGCCGGCTCTGGTATTTCTGGAGTAGGAATCTCGGATTCGGTTACCCTCTCTGGAATCGTAGGTTCTTCCATCACCGGATCGGGCGTTGGACTTGGCTGTGATGCCGCCGGTTCTGGCACCTCAGGCTCAAGCGGCTGCGCAACCGCGTTTTCTACAGGTGGCTGTTCAGGCAGCGGCCGTGGTTCGGTGACCCGCGGCCGTGTTGTTTGGGATACAGGGTCAACGACAGGACTTGGAAGGGATGGAACAGTGCTCTGCACATTGAAAATCTGAATTACCCCTCCATCACCTGTGCCTGGAACATCTGATTCAAAAATTGAGCTCCATTGGGGGTAGGTGAGGAAGATAATGGCATGGAGAACAATTGAGATTAGTAAGAACCGGTTGAAATGATGCTCTTCTCCATAAGGGTTGATCACACCTAAACCTCCCTTCCACTACGAGCCTTGTTCAACTGCCAGGCCCAGTTTATGACCTCCAACTGCTCTGATGTGATCCAGACAGTTAACGACATATTCATAGCGCGCCTGCTTGTCCGCCTTAACGATGACAAAGAGGTCAGGATTGTTGAGCAAACTCTGCTGCACCTGGGCGCGCAGTTCGGGCCCGCTTATCCTGCGGCCGCCAACGTAAAAGCTGCCATCGGCCCGAACACTAACTTCAAACGTTTCTCCATTCTGCGGTACACCAGTGACTGCTTGGGGTAGTTCCACATCCATGCCCAAGGGAGTACTGCTGATGTTATAAAATACCATAAAAAAGACCAGCAAAAAGAAAATGACGTCAATCAGCGGAACGATATTTGGAATACTTGACCGCTTCCGCGTGCGCTCGAACTTAATCATTCTTCATCACTTCCCTTTAGAAGGGTCAACAGTTCTGAGGAATGCTTAGACATTGCCGCGGTGTTCCGGTCAATCAGTGTGTTTAAGTAAGAATATACTGCCGACGCAGGGATGGCAATAATAAGACCAGTTGCAGTAGTAATGAGAGCTTCTGCAATTCCCATCGCAAGCAGGGAATGGTTCGTCGCGCCTTCAAGGCCAGCCAAAACATTAAAACTATCAATGATTCCCGTAACAGTTCCCAGAATACCAAGGAGCGGCGCAATCGTGACGATGGTATCCAGGGCGGTCAGGCGGCGCTCCATTTTAAAGATCTCTTCCCTGCCCACGAGCTCCATATGGGCTTGAATTTCCTCTTTGTCACGATCATAGTAAGCGATTCCCGCGGCAAGGACGGCAGCCACTGGACCCCTGCTGCGTTTCGCGATCTGCATAGCTTCCAGCACTTTACCTTGCTCCAATGCCAAGCGGATGTCTTCCATGAGATCCTCTGTGTCGATTCTTCCGCGCAGAAGATACCATAAACGCTCGATAGAAATAGCCAGCGCAAGTACCGAGCACAACAACAGCGGGATCATTACCGGACCACCAAGAACAATTACATTTAGCATTCATACCCCTCCATTGACTAAACATACAGCTTCTTCTCAGTTCGACATATCTGTCCATATTCCTTGCCTCATTGGGCATGTCAGAAGAAAACTACAACAGTATTTCGCTGATAGAGCTAGGTATTTAGGGGGAGAAAAGAAAAAAGCCGCACTAGGCGGCCCAAGTTAAACGGCGGTAGATTGCGGCTCTTGATTTTCGAGATATTCGGAAACGGTAATCCGCATTAAGAGAATCTTACCAAAGCGGGTGTTAAGCCTGCCTTCTTTGCGAAAACCAGACTTAGTATAGCAGCGTATTGCTCGTTTGTTGTGAGCATAGACGCGCAGGTAGATACGGTTGAGATTCAACCGTTGGAAAGCATAGCCAAGAATGGTCTCCACCGCATCGGTTCCGAGTCCTTGATTCCAAAGATCTTTCCTTCCAATGCGAATGCGCAGTTCGGCATCGCCGCTTCTCCAAGCGATATGATCGAGCTCTATATCGCCAATTACTTGATTGTCAAGGACGATCACGAAGTACTTCCGATAGCGATCGCCTTGGATTCTCTTCAGCCATTCTTGGGCCGCGGTCATCTCCACTGGGTAATCTCCATCGGCAAGACTGTTGATCTCCTCATCACGATTCCAAGGAAGCAGTTCCGGCAGGTCCTCTGCTTTGATCGGGCGCAGCTGCACCCGAGTACCCCTTAGGTTTGACATGTGGCTCCAGCTCCTTCTTTATGCGTCAGAATAAGAGTGCGAATAGTGCTGCGTATAGGCGCATCATGTTCAATTGCCTATTTCGGTACAGGAGCCTGTTAACCTTCAAGGAATTCCTTCCTGTTTTACGGCTGCCGCTGTCTCAGGGCCTCAACCCACCTGACCGGAATTGTAAATTTGCCGAGGAACATCGTGTCTTTGCCGCCGGGTCCGTGACAGTCTGAGCCGCCACTTGGTAAAAGTTCGAGTTCTTGCGCTAGCTTGGCATAATAGGTTGTCTGCGCCTCCGAATGAGAAGAATGGATTACTTCTATTCCTACGAGTTTATGACGGGCGATTCTTGGGATGATGCTTTGATCATTGATGAGTCCTGGATGAGCCAGTACCGGCACTCCACCTGCCGTGAGGATGAGTTCTATGGCTTCTTCAGGAAGCATTCTTGGACGCGGCACATAAGCGGGTTTACCTGTTCCGATCCACTGGTCGAAGGCTTGCGCTTTAGTTTGCACATAGCCTTGGTGCAGCATCGCCGCGGCAATGTGACTGCGGCTTACAATATCTCGCGGTGTAAACTCGAGTACATCTGCGAAAGTGATATTTATCCCATTTTGATTCAACTTTGACACTATCTGCTGAGCGCGATTAACTCTGATATCTTGCATTCTGTTGATATACTCTAAGAGATGTGTATTTTGAGGATCAATCCAGTAACCAAGAATATGAACTTCATCGCTGTGTCCAATACTCGTGCTGATTTCAATTCCAGGAATAACTTCGACATCGGATGGAGCCGCCACTTGGGCAGGAATTACTCCCGAGACGGTATCGTGGTCAGTAACAGCGATTATACTTAAACCGCGCAGCTTCGCTTCGCTGCCGATCTGCCTTGGATTCCAAGTTCCGTCGGATTCTGTTGTGTGAACGTGTAGGTCAGCCTTCATGCAATCAAATCCTTATCTAGAGCTAAAGATGGTGGCGCAGCTGGGCAATAATGCGCTTCTCAAAGCGTGAAACTTGCGCCTGCGAAATACCTAATGCTTGAGCCACTTCTGTTTGACTCTTTTCGGCGAAGTAGCGCAGCAAAATAATGCGGCGTTCAAAGGGATCTAGGCTTTCTAAAGCAGCACGAAGCTGCCACCGTTCTTCGCCGCTGGGTGCAGGAAGAACGTCCTCTAAACGCACTGAGTCGTCATCATTATCAGCTACGACTTCCTGCAGCGAATGAACTGGCGAAACGGCATCGAGTGCAGTAACCAGTTCTTCCACAGAAATCGACATATGCTGTGCTAGTTCTGAGATTGTAGGGCTGCGCCCTAAGTCACTAGCAAGCTGATCTTTTGCTGCAATTGCTTTCGCTGCTAGTTCCTTTAGAGAACGTGAGACGCGCAGGGGTTCGTCTTCTCGTATGAAGCGCTTTATTTCCCCCATTATTTTGGGCACAGCGTACGTAGAAAACTGTACATCATAACTGAGATCGAAATCAAGGATTGCTTTCAAAAGGCCCAGGGAGCCAACTTGGAACAAGTCATCATAATCGACACCGCGGCTGAGAAAGCGCCGAACGATACTAGCCACAAGAGGGAGATTATGTTTGACCAGTGTCGCGCGGGCTTCCATATCGCCACCTTGAGCTAGCTCGATCAGCCTGCGTGTTTCTTCCTTCGAAGGATGGCTGGCCATGCCCGCTCACCCTGCTTGCCGCGCTGGGATCTGCTTAACCATAACCACCTTCGTACCCACGTCTACTTCAGAATAAATATGAAGCTCGTCCATGTACTCACGCATGAAGGTGAGTCCCAGGCCCATCCGTTCTTCAGGCAGGGTTGTGTAGCCTGTTTCCTGAGCCACTTCTACATCGGGTATGCCGTGCCCGAAATCCTCTACCTCTATTTCTAGACGAGAATCCTCGTAGGATGCTTTGATAACAACATTGCCCTCTTTCTCCCGATAACCATGGACAACGCAGTTTGATACTGCTTCCGATACGGCTACCTTGATGTCCTCTAGTTCATCGAGGGTTATGTCAAGTTGAGCAGCAAAATGAGCGATAGCAGCTCGAGCGAAACTTACATTAATAGAAGTTCCGGGAAACACTAACTCGATCCAATTTTTCATCATCTTTTCCCTCCTACGCTCGGTTCAGGACTTCCGTTGTAGAATCGACAAACTCTGAGATACGGTGCATGCCCGCTAGCTTTAATACCCGCTGCATGTGCGGACTTGCTTTTACAAAGAAGAGCTTGCCTCCCCGAGCTTGAACAGCTCGATAGCGCCCCAAGATGACACCGAGGCCCGAGCTGTCTATGAACGTCAGGTTCTGCACATCGAATACTAAATTCTTAACCTTTGTGTTCTCATCGAGGGCCTTTGTGAGGGCATCTTTAAACTGTGGGCAGGTATGCAGGTCTAAATCACCGTCCAGCGTGGCGATGAGGGCTTGTCCAATCACAGTTATGCTGAATTGCACCATTCTCCCTCCATTTTTGCAACAGTTTAGTGAATCTTTCGAGCCTACTTTACATTTTACCTGCTTCTTCCTGAAAAAAACGCGGAAGCACTTAGTAGATTGCTTCCGCCATCGATTTGAGAGTGCGGCCTATAAGGCTGAAAAAGCCTGCTCGCTCCACGGCTTCTCCTGCGACTAAGGGAACGCTGTCTAGAATCTCACCATCCAATATGGCGGTTACGACTCCCACCTGGGTTTGATGGGGCAGAGGTGCTCGCAGCTCTGGGAAGAACTCAAACTCAAGCTCCAGCTCGCCTTCTCTGCCGCGCTCCACTGTAACTTGGAAGTCCGCTCCCAAGACAGCTTTCACAGAATTCGGATTGCCGTTCCAGATATGCAGTTCACCGAGGGCAGTCCCTTTTTCAGCTGCTGTATAGCTGTGATATCTCCGAAAACCCCAATCAAGCAAGGTCCGAACATCTCGTTCTCTGGCAGCTTCACTCGGACTGCCGAGGATGACTCCGATCAGCCGCAGGTTATCACGTACGGCGGTAACTGCGATACAGTAACCTGCTTTTGTAGTAAAGCCTGTCTTGATACCATCTACACCGCTATATCTCCGAAGGAGCTTGTTGTTGTTCCACAAAACAGGAATTTTCGTGGTGTTTGGCCTCATGGTGTATTCATAGGTGGAGACATATTTCATCATTAGGGGTACTGTGAGTACATGTCGGGCCAAGTGAGCCACATCGCGGGCTGTCATCGTGTGTTCGGTCCCGTTGTCGAGGGGCAGTCCACTGGAGTTGACGAAGTAGCTGTTTTCTAGACCAAGCTCTCTTGCCCGCTGGTTCATTAGGGCGACGAAATCGTCCTCAGATCCAGCGATGTATTCGGCTACAGCAACTGCAGCATCGTTGGCAGAACCGACAGCGATGGCGTAGAGCAGCTCATCAAGAGTCATCTGCTCGCCTGCTTCCAACCAGATCCGTGAGCCCCGTTTTGAAGCAGCATGGGGGCTTGCGGTAATCACATCGGTCAGCTGAAACTCGCCTCGATCAATGGCTTCGAGGACAACAGTAAGCGTCATCATTTTTGTAAGGCTGGCAACGGGCAGTGGAGCATCTATATTGTCCGCATAAAGGATCCGCCCAGATTTGGCGTCCATAAGGAGCGCAGCTTTGGCATCAAGCTCTAAGGCTGCGGCCGCAGTGGATACAAGCGAGAAAACTATTATTAGGGATAATATCGGGAGCAGCAGTCGCTTGTCTTTCACAAAGAATTCCCCCTTCCCTTAAATGCATATGGGGCCAATGGCCCCATTATACATCGTCAGAGGTTATTCTCTTATAAATCAGCGGTGGCACCTCAGGTTTCTCGGCTCTTATTTCGAAGGCAGCCAGAATACTACGCTCCGCTTCAGCGATGTGTCCTTCGCTGTCGGCGTGGATGACTGCCAGCGTATCTCCTCGCCTAACTTGACTGCCTATTTGATGCTTGAGAACAACACCGACCGCTAGGTTGATAAGACTGTCTTTCGTTTCCCGACCCGCGCCTAGCCGCATTGCCGTGATGCCCACTTGCAGTGGATCAACGGCGTGGACATAACCGTCCTCTGGTGATTTGACTGCCGCCGTAAACTTGGCCTGCGGCAGCAGTTCAGGATCGCGAACGACTCTTGAGTCGCCTCCTTGGGCGTCAATCAGCTTCTCCATCATCTGCAGCCCCGCACCTGTTTGGAGCTGTTTTTCGACGAGTTCTTGAGCTTCACTCTGTGTACGAGCAGCGCCGGCCAGCAAGACCATTTCTGCTGCCAGAGCGATGCAGAGAGCGGTGAGTCTCTCCGGTCCTTGGCCCTGCAGCGTCATAATAGCCTCGCGTACTTCCAGTGCATTGCCGATGGCCGATCCTAGAGGCTGATTCATGTCGGTGACCAGCGCGGTCGTTGTGCGTCCAGATTCAGCGCCAATAGCCACCATAGTCTTGGCCAGTTCAACAGCGTCATCAAGCGTTTTCATGAAAGCTCCTTGACCAGCTTTCACGTCTAAGACGAAGGCGTCGGCTCCTGCTGCGAGCTTTTTGCTCATGATCGACGATGCAATTAGTGGAATGGATTCCACCGTTGCTGTCACATCGCGTAGGGCGTAGATCACACCATCGGCAGGAGCGAGCTGAGCTGTTTGACCGATGATGCTGATTCCCAACGTATTAACCTGCCGAATGAATTCGTCCGAACTTAGACCCACTCGAAAGCCTGGAATGCTTTCGAGTTTATCAATGGTCCCACCGGTGTGTCCCAGTCCGCGACCAGACATCTTTGCCACGGGAACCCCCAGACTTGCAACCAATGGTGCTACTACTAAAGTGGTTGTATCTGCAACGCCACCTGTCGAATGCTTATCTACTTTGATGCCAGGTATTGCGCTCAAGTCCAAGGTATCACCAGATTCAGCCATGGCCAGCGTTAAGGCAGTTGTTTCACTGCTGGTCATGCCCTGAAAATAGATGGCCATGCAAAAGGCTGCTATCTGGTAATCGGGAATGGTACCTGATGTGGCTCCTTCAATCATGAACTGAATTTCCTCAGCAGTCAGGGTACCCCCATCCCGCTTCTTGCGAATGATCTCAACTGCATGCACAGCTATCACCCTTTAGCCCTCAACTATGTGGGCAAAACTTCTGCCAGAAGAGACAAACTCTACACCAAAGAACTCTGCAATTGTCTGAGCAGTGTCAGCGAAAGTCTCTCTTACACCGAGGTTTTCAGGCTTCACTTTGTTACCAGTTACTAATAGAGGCACATATTCCCTCGAGTGATCGGTGCTCGCTGTTGTTGGATCGCATCCATGGTCTGCCAGAATAATAAGAATGTCATCGGGACGGAGCGCGTTGAGAATATCCGGTAGCCGCTTGTCAAATTCTTCTAGACCACGGGCATAACCTTCAGCATCATTGCGGTGCCCCCAAAGCATGTCGAAGTCTACCAGGTTGGCGAAAATTAAGCATGACTCGTCTTTGGACTGCATATAGCGCAGAACACCGTCCACGACTTCCTGGTTGTTGTTGGTCTTGACACCTTCGGTAATGCCCCGGCCAGCGAAAATATCCTTAATTTTGCCAACGCTGTAGACCGGAATTCCGTTTTCTACAAGGACATCAAGTATGGTTGGAGTTGGCGGCTCCAAGCTGAAATCCCTGCGAGCACTTGTTCTAGAAAAACTGCCCGGTTCTCCCACGAATGGACGAGCGATCACCCGCCCTACCCCGTGTTCTCCCTGCAGCTGCTGTCGGGCAACTTGGCACCACTCATATAAGAGTTCTAGTGGAACGACTTCTTCATGGGCTGCGATTTGGAACACACTGTCGGCAGAAGTATACACAATAGGATAACCCGTTTTAATGTGTTCTTCGCCGAGTTCTTCAATTATCACAGTACCTGAGGCAGGGTAGTTCCCCAGCGTTTTCCGGCCAATAGCCTTTTCGAACTCGTCAATCACTTCTGGGGGGAAACCATTAGGATATGTGGGAAATGGCTTGTCCAATATCAGACCGGCGATTTCCCAATGTCCTGTAGTGGTATCTTTGCCAGCTGATTGCTCAGCCATTTTCCCCCATGCCCCTGCAGGAGTGTCAGTGGATGGAACTCCTTCTATCGGAATAATGTTTCCAAGACCTAATCTGCCAAGGTTAGGGAGATTTAAGCCTCCCACCGCCTTTGCGGTATTGCCTAAAGTATTGCTACCTTCGTCACCGTAAAGCGCGGCATCTGGCAGTTCGCCGACACCTACGCTGTCAAGCACAATCATTATAACTCGCTGCATATTTAACTTTCCTCCTTAAGAGCCCGAGGATGTGCCTTAAGATATACATCTCGGAGATGACTCTTTGTCAAATGTGTATAGATTTGTGTTGTCGATATATCTACATGGCCCAGCATTTCTTGTACTGCCCTCAGATCGGCACCATTCTGCAGCAGATGAGTAGCAAAAGAATGCCGCAGTGTGTGTGGCGATATGTCCTGTTTGATGCCGCTGTCGTGGGCATATTTCTTCAGCATTTTCCACACTGATTGCCGAGTCAGCCGTCCGCCGCGAGCGTTGAGAAACAGAGCACTCTCCCGCGGATTTTTTGCTAATCGGGGCCGGGCGGCCCGCACGTAGACTTCCACCGCATTCAGTGCACTCCGCCCTATGGGAACAATACGTTCTTTGCTTCCTTTACCCATGCACCGTACGTAGCCAAGTTCATCTACATCGCCAAGATTAAGTTCAACAAGTTCTGAGACACGCAGACCAGCTCCGTAGAGAACCTCGAGAATGGCCCGATCGCGATAACCTGTAGGCTTATCCAGGCGTGGTGCATTTAACAGTTTGTCCACTTCTGAGATGCTGAGTACATCGGGTAGGGTCATGGCAAACTTGGGAGATTCAAGGTCGCTCGTTGGATCCGTACTCAGCTCGCCCTCATCAACGAGATATTGGAAAAAGCCGCGCAGGGCTGCCACTTTGCGAGCCCGGGTGCGGGCACTGATTTCGCTTCCACCAACGTGGACTAGAAATTCCCGAATATGATGATGCGTCATCTGCTGCAGAGGCACTTCCTCTGTCCGGCAGTACTCATAAAACTGAGTCAAATCTTTTTCATACGCAGTTATCGTGTTTTCTGAAAGGCCCCTTTCTACCCTTAAATGGGCCAGGTATTCTAAAATTATTTGTTTTGAGATAATCATTCTTCATCTCCTAAGCCAACAGCCCTTGAGTGAGCTGCACAAATACGGGGGTAATGTAAAGCTCTACAGCCGCTGCTAACACCAAGAGACACGCACTCAATGCGGCCAACGCTGTAGCTTGGGCAAACTTACCGTAGATGCTTTCACGGCTGACACCCAGCAAAGTCTTGAGGGCTGAGGCAGCGAAGATCAGAGCTCCACCGGCGGCCAGCAGAATCGCAGGAACAGCAAGGAGATTGTGAGGCAGAACCGAGATCAGCGATAAGATTATTCCCTTAAAGTGCAGTTGGTCAATCATAAAGCCGATTGTAAAACCCAAGACAAAACCCCGCAAAAATACTATGCCCAAGACGACTGGAGCCCCGATGACGGTCAATCCTAAGAGCCACATCAAACCTGTGGTTTTCAGCGCATCATCAGTTACGCTGTACCAAGCTTGGCCTAAGCCGCTCAAGGACTTACCAGAACTGTTCGTCAGCCCTGCAAAAACAGTAGCCACGTAATCAGAAAGGTCGGCTCTCTGAGAATCGGAAAGGCTTTTCGTTGCGAGTGCACCAAAGCCAATACCCATGGCCAAGAGTACACTAAGCGCGATGTAGAGTGCGAGATGCCGCACAAAGAACTTCGCCATGATTTCTCCAACTCTGCCTGCTGCAACCATTGCTCCTGCCTCCCCTTCCCTGCTACATGATCTTATGAGGGGACAAGAGGCGTTATGATAATAGATGTGCAGTGCTGTTAATAAAATGGACCTGCCAAGTACAGCTGCCGCGACCAGATCCAAAGCGCAGCATGGAAATCCCCGCATTCTCCATGTGCAGACAATATGCTTTTTCCATAGGCAGTCCCAAGAGCTCAGCTATCAGCAGGCGAAGGGCTCCTCCGTGCGACACACACGCCACTCTTTCATTTTGATGACGTGCAATCAGTTCTGAGACAAAGTCCATGAGACGGTCCAGCACTTCGCTGGGCAGTTCACCGCCAGGTACCCGAACGTTCAGCGCGTCCTTAAATCGGGCAGTATATACATCAGGATAGCGTGCTTGGACCTCTGCTCTCGTAAGACCCTCCCATTCACCAAAGGCGACCTCCCGCAGCCGGGGGTCAGGGATAGGAGTAAGTCCGTGGGGCCGAGCGATGACTTCGGCCGTTCTTTTCGCTCTGAGCAGATCACTTGTGTACACCGCATCAATTTTGAAACGACTCAAAAAGACGGCTGTTTTCTCCGCCTGCATTAAGCCTGAGTTAGAGAGAGGACTATCCTGCTGCCCCTGATAACGCTGCTCTAAGTTCCAGCTGGTTTCTCCGTGGCGAATCAGTAAGAGGTCCATCCCTTCACCCCTTTTCCTGCCATTTCGTCACTTTCCCATAATTTCCTCCTCCTCCAGGAACTAGGCCCAGTTTTCCTTCACGGGCTTTGATTATCTGGAGAGCAGAGGATTTCCCCACGACTCCTGTCAGCTCGTCGAACGATTTCTCATAAAGGATCTCAATCTCCGTTCCAATCCGGTACAATTGCTGCCGTTTTCCAGGCCCAATCTCTGGAACCATTTCTAACGGTATATGTTTGATGTAAGGTGGACGGTCTGGCGGTTTTTCAGCGGTATCAGCTATGGACAGAATCCTGTCCCAGACACCCAGTATGACGTCTCCACCGCACTGTGTACACTCAAGGACTGGCTCAGTCTCGTCAGCAGTCCGTTTACAGGCAGGGCAGTAGCTCCGATGATACTTTCCCAGGCGAGGCTCCATGCCGTGGGTTGCGAGGATTTTCCCTTCTTTACCCTTAAGGGCATTTCGCCAGGCAGTAAAGTTTATTTCCGGCAGTTCATAGACGGTGAATTCGCGTCCAATCTTGGGTAGTGAATGGGCATCGGAACTGCTGATATAACTATATGAATATGTATCTGGAATGAGTTTTGCCATTTGAGTATCTGCACTCAGTCCTAGCTCGAGAGCGGTGAACTTCTCTGGTGTAGAAAACATCTCTTTAAGCTGGACTACACAGTTTCCGTAGACCCCTTTATGCGGCGTGAAAGCATGAGCAGCCACCGCCACTCCACTGCAGGAAATGACAAGCTCAAGCCAATCATCAGGGGAAAGCCGGATTTTCTGTGTGCTGAGATAAGCATTGGTCAGGTATTTTTGAGCTTCGTGGGCGTAGTTTTTGGTGTCATCGATTGTGGGGAAGTATCCGATGAAATGGGCAGCTCGCCTTGTTTTGGGGTGAGAAAGTTCTATTTCGCTTCCTAGAAAAAGTGTGACTTGTCCATCTGTATAGCCACCGCCTGCGAGTGGTTTGATGTGTCCCTCTTCTACAGCTCGTTCCAGTTCGGCCAACACTCCCAGGCAGCCTGCATCCACAATACCTACGATCTGCAGCCCCTTAACTTCGAAGGCGGTTCGCAGGATATTGTCCAAGGTTAGGTCTGGTGAGGCGGGGATCTTGACAGATTGCGCTGCTTTTGTTTTCCCGATGTGAATATGAAGATCGGCTGCGACTTTCATGTTTCCTCCTATACGCCCACATGTTGTGCGGCTGCTTTTCCTCCGGCTAGTGCCCCATGAAAAAACAACGCATCATCGTGAGGCGTCCTTCCCATTGTAGAAAGCTCTAGTCCTGACTGAATCAGATCATCGAAGAGCTCTTCTGTATCCTTCCAAACAACTTCATGCCGTTGTTCCAAGGCCGATAGACTTTCGCCACGTTCTGCAAAGACTTTCGGCAGCGGTACCACACAACCTGGCCGAGCCAAGTCAAGGAGCACAGTTAAGGTGTGATGACTTATGCCAAAATGTCGTGGGCGCTCATCAGCCTCGCTCATGCGCACCAGAGCGATGGGCACGCCGCTTAGAATCTGCACAGCGTTCAAATAATCCCCCTGCTCGAGAGCTGTCGTACCCCACTTACTGTTTGTGCCTACCACTCCTGGCCCCATTAAGACAACGGCCGCATCACCGCGGCACATATGTTTAGCTCCCAACAGGGCGCTGAAGATGTTTACAGCTTCCCGGTCTCCGCCAAAGGCATGTCCGAAAGTGATTACTTCGTCTATTAATCCTCTTTCTTTTAGTATCGGCACGATCTTGCTCAAACCCAGAGGCAGGGCTGCACCATCGGACATTAGATAGATTAATTTTTTGTCAGGACAATATTCCTTAAATGCAAATGAAAAGGGGGCCAGCATACTGTGGAGAGTCCCTACGGCGACTGGCATACCTTCAAGCGTGTACCCCCCTTGAAAAATATAATGATAAGGGCTGTCCTCTTCTTCAATAGAATGTACCCGCCCTTGAACGGGGGTATATCGCGCTTTCATTATGTGTCCACTACCGTGGAGGCTGGCGCTCCTTTCATGGACAGCCATGACAAAATGCCAGCCTCCAGTTCCCAAGTTTAGGTCGACTGCCGTGGTATTGACCGTCACTCGGTCTCCTACCCGGCATGGGCCAGTTACTTCTAGGAGGTTAATGGCTTTTTCGAGCCCGCGGTCTGTCTTTACCATGATGTCCTGACGCTGCTTGGACTGAGAAAGGATTTCTGTTACTGTTCCTTTTGTAAAGGCAACATCCATGCATACCACTCCTAGTTAGAATCTAGTATTGGTATGCCCTCCCCCGTTCTAAAGCTTGCACATTGAGGGGAATTAACCCTCGATGGCGCTCAGATAGTACATGTGATAGGGATTCTATTATGCTCTCTACCCTCACGACGTTAGCTGCCTCGAGAAACGCTCCTAAGGTAACCATGTTAGCAGTTCTGGCACTGCCCAATTCATCGGCAATTTCGTTAGCCGGAACAGCGATCACACGTAGGTCTGTACGTTCAACATCCCTGTCGATCAGAGTACTGTTATACACCAACAGGCCGCCCCGTTTGATAAGAGGCTCAAAGCGATCTAGAGACGGCCGATTCATAATAATCGCGGCATCCGGTTCTACCACAATAGGCGATCCAATTTCCTTATCACTGATTACTACCGAACAGTTACAGGTTCCGCCGCGCTGCTCTGGACCATACGAAGGATACCAGGTTACTTTTTTCTTTTCCAGCATACCAGCATGCGCTAAGAGCTGGCCCATCACTAAAACACCTTGGCCGCCAAAGCCTGCGATTATGATCTCGGTCATGCCAGCTCCTCCTCGCTCGTAATGTCTTTATAGACTCCGAGAGGATAATAAGGCACCATATTGTCGCGCATCCAATCCAATGCTTCCTGTGGATTCATCCCCCAGTTGACTGAGCAGGTCGATAGGACTTCTACTAACGAAAACCCCCTGCCCTCTAACTGCATGGAAAAAGCCTTCTTGATGGCTCTGCCTGCCTGAATTACGTGTTTGGGGTCATGTGTGGAGACTCGCTCAATATACGCTGATCCATCTAAAGCAGCTAGAAGTTCACTCATGCGGATGGGATATCCGTTGTCTTGCACAGAGCGTCCCCGGGGAGTCGTTGTGGTCTTCTGTCCTAATAACGTGGTGGGAGCCATCTGACCGCTGGTCATCCCATATATCGCGTTATTCACAAAAATGACCGTTATGTTTTCTCCTCTGGCTGCTGCATGTATGATTTCAGCTGTACCGATTGAAGCCAGGTCTCCGTCTCCCTGGTAAGTGAACACCACTCGATCGGGAAGTACTCGCTTGATGCCTGTGGCAACCGCTGGAGCTCGCCCATGTGCGGCCTGCTGCATATCACAGTTGAAGTAATCATAGGCAAAAACGGAGCACCCCACGCTGGCAACACCGATGGTCTTTTCTCTAATACCTAACTGATCGATTGCTTCTGCAGTTAATCTATGAATAATGCCATGAGTGCATCCAGGGCAGTAGTGCATCTGTTTATCAGTTAGGCTCTCTGGTCGCTCAAATACCCGCTTCATTGGCCCTCTCCCCCTTGCAGAATCTCTTCGATCTTGGTGTAGATTTCTGGCGGAGTAGGAACCATGCCGCCCAGACGATTGATGAAATGCACCTCTCCGCGGCCGTTTACGGCTAAGCGCACATCTTCAATCAGCTGTCCCATGCTCATTTCAACAACCAAAAACTGGCGCCGACCATCAGCTGCTTGTATAAAAGGCGCTAATGGGAAAGGCCAGAGCGAGATAGGTCTAATTAAGCCGACTTTCATACCATTTTGGCGGGCCCTGTCAACTGCTGACCGAGCAGCTCGAGCTGAGGTACCGTATGCAGCAATGATCAACTCTGCATCTGCGGTTTCATACTCCTGCCAGCGCGTCTCTTCCTTGGCAATTTGCGCATATTTATCTGCCAGCGCGTAGTTGCGTTTTTCAAGTGATTCGGGCACAATGTCGAGCGTGTTGATAATGTTTGGTCTGCGACCCTCTGCACCAGTTGTAGCCCACGGCTTCGGATAGCTCTGTGGTTCCCGAACGGCGAACTCGACTGGTTCCATCATCTGTCCCAATAGTCCGTCAGCTAATATCATAACAGGATTACGCCATTTATCTGCGAGGTCAAATGCTTCGAAAGTTAGGTCGGCCATTTCCTGTACCGAACCTGGAGCAAGGACAATCAGGCGGTAATCTCCATGGCCACCGCCTTTTACTGCTTGGAAATAGTCGCCTTGGCTGGGGTGAATCCCTCCTAATCCAGGGCCGCAGCGCATGACGTTCACAATGACACAGGGCAGCTCTGCCGCTGCGATGTAAGAAATCCCTTCAGCTTTCAAACTAATGCCTGGACTTGACGACGAAGTCATTACTCGCACACCACAGCCGGCCGCACCGTAGACCATGTTGATAGCGGATACTTCGCTTTCGGCTTGGAGATAGACACCTCCGCGCTCAGGTAGATGAAGGGCCATATAATTGGGGATTTCATTCTGCGGGGTGATCGGATATCCATAGAAGGCTTTACAGCCCGCTCGGATCGCAGCTTCTGCGATGGCTTCATTGCCTTTCATAAGGACTTTCGCCAATGGGACCAACTCCTTCCCTTCTTGTTATGAGGCCCGTTCTACTGTAATCACGACATCAGGGCACATAATAGCACAGAGGCGGCAGCCGGTGCATTTTTCGGGATAGGCAGCTTCTACCGGATGAAAGCCCCGTGAATTGATACTGCTTGAAATTCTCAGCACGCTAAAGGGACAGGCGTTTACACACAGACTGCACTCTTTGCAGCGTTCAGCCTCAATAATGACGCGGCCTTTAGCCATCAAGTCACCTCCTTCTCAGCGCTGATAGATGCGTGGTTTCTCTAAGCCTCGCAGCACGCGCAGAGCCGCATGGGCGAGAGCTTCCAGTTCATTTTCGCCGGGCAGGACGATCACTGGGGCAATAAACTGAACGTATTCGGTTATCAGATCGGTTAGTGCCCGTGAATAGGCCATTCCTCCCGTTAGAATAACAGCATCTACGTCATCATTAAGGACTGCACTGGCTCTTCCAATCTCTTTGATGATCTGCAGTGCCATCGCACGAAATACGACCTGGGCGCGCTCATCTCCCTGCTCCATCCGTTTTTGAACCTCTCGAAGATCATTGGTGCCGAGGTGGTTCACAAGTCCGCCGCGTCCGACAAATCTTCTCAGGAGTTCATCGAGCGGAACCTTTTGGTCAAAGTAGTAGTTAATCAGGGCGGTTGTAGGCAGTGAACCGGTTCTCTCCGGTGACAGCGGACCATCGCCATTGAGAGCGTTGTTCACATCGATCACGTGCCCGTAGCGATGGGCTCCCACAGAAATTCCACCGCCCATATGCGTTACAATCAGTTTTAGGGCTGCGTATGGTTTACCTAATTGCTCGGCAGCGCGACGGGCCATAGCCTTGTGGTTCAACGCATGGAAAATACTGATTCGCGAGATTTTGGGGTGGCCACTGACCCGAGCTAACGGCTGCAGTTCGTCTACCACGACAGGGTCCACGATATAGCAGGGAATATCGAGCCGCTGACCGATTCCAAAGCCGATCAACCCAGCTAAGTTGCTGGCATGTTTTCCGTATTGCCCGGTTCTAAGATCAGCTGCCATTTCCTCATTGACGAGATACACGCCGCTGGGGATGGGTTTTAGAAGCCCACCCCGGCAGACGACTGCAGTAATACTGGTCAAACAGACTTCAATTTCGTTCAGCCAACTTAAAAGCGCTTCAGTGCGGAAATCTATCTGGTCGACAATATCAGCGAATTTGGCCAATTCTGCCGCAGAGTGATTGAGCGTGATACTTGCATGAAGTTGCCTGCCATCGTATATAGCTAGCTTGGTACTGGTTGATCCAGGGTTTATAACAAGCAATCTCTCCAAATTCAGACACTGCCTTTCCCGGCGCAGGCTGCCGCCAAAATGGCGTTTAGCTTACTTTCCTCGCTGTCCGACCTGGATGTGAGGACAATCGGGCATTTTGCACCTACCACTACTCCTGCTGTAGTAAATCCTGCAGCGTAAGTAAACGCTTTATACAGTATGTTGCCAGCAGTTATCTCTGGTACTACGAAAATATCCACTTCGCCAGCCACCGGTGAAACGATTCCCTTATGTTCGGCAGCGGCTTTCGAATAAGCGTTGTCGAATGCTAGAGGTCCGTCTATCACGGCTCCCTTTGTGAATTGGCCGCGAGTTCCCATTTGGGTAATAGCTGCGGCGTCAACAGTCTCCGGCATTTTCGGATTTACTGTTTCGATTGCGGCGAGCAGAGCTACCTTTGGGTTTTCCAATCCGATAGACCAGGCAAAATCAATGGCGTTCTGCACAATGGCGACCTTCTGTTCGAGGTCTGGCCTGATGTTCATGGCGGCATCGGTTAGGAGGGTCAGGCGCCTATCGGGCATTTCGATCACGGCAATGTGGCTCAAGAGAGAGCCGCCTCTAATTCTCCGTTCCTTATTTAAAACAGCCCGCAGCAGTACAGCAGTGTTAAGCATTCCTTTCATAAGCAGATTGCACTGGCCGTTCCTGATTAGTTCTACAGCCTTAACTGCACCTTCTTCCGGAGAGACAGCTGGGATAATTTTGAACTGAGAACAATCAATCTGAGCATCGCTGCAAGCCCGTTTGATTACCTCTTCCGGACCGGTCACCATTACTTCTCTGATAATTCCTTCTTCTAGTGCTCGGGAACAAGCCAGCAGCACTGCTGCGTCAGTACCCCACGCAACCGACAGGCTCATCTGGCTTTCTTTTCCAAGTCTTTCACGGAGTTTGGCAAAGCCCATGGTGATTCCCCTTTCTAGAATTAATCAGTCTTTGTCCGAAGTGAACAGCCGCTTGGAGAGACAGATCGCCTGGATAATAAAGCAGGACGGCATTTCCGAAGTACGCGCTGAGGCCCTTCAACCCATTAACCGGCAGCATGGGGCCAGTCAGCACCAGCGCATCAAACTTGCCTTTGAGAACTGCCCGATAAGCCCCTATTTCTTTCGCTAGCTGATAGACAAATGCGGAATAGATCAAGTCTGCTTCGTGGTTTTTGAGAGCCAGTTCTTCTGCCTCACTTAGACTTTCCACGCCTAAATATCCCTTCAATCCACCTTGTTCAGAAACTTCCTTCAGCACTTCGTGGCGGTTCGATGCGGAGGCACAGAGTTGTAGAAGCGCAGCAAACGGAAGCCCACCACTTGAATGAACTGCGAAGGGTCCTTCATCAAGCCATACACTCATATCTATAATTCTGCCCCCCGCAACTGCTGCGGTAGAGATAGCGTCACCCAAGTAAGCCACGACGAAGCTACTATTTTCTGGATGAATCTGCAGTTCTTCAGCGGCAAGCGCGGCGGCGTAACACAATTCCAGTTTGGGTCCTTTAAACGTTCGAGGCATGGCTGAAAACCCAGTATAATGGGCTTCCTCGAGTATTACTTCAAATAGGTTGTCGTTCAGGATACAGCATGGTACGCTAAGACGCGTTTGAAGGTTGTGCTGGAGACTGGTCGGAGAGATGTGTGGAGGGAAATCGCCGGCGATGACCACAGCCTGAAGCTGTGCTTCGGTTGAAGCATCGTGGATGAACTCTGCAATTTTTGGCACAAGCTGTGTTCCATCGGCATCAAGGGGGATACTAGTCGTTTTGAAGTTTTGGTCATGACTGAGACCGATAAAAACAGCCGTTGATTGGGAGATTACAGCCAAGATCGCCATGGCTTACCACCCCCTATCGCAGTGTTTTGGAGACACAAAAAGCAGGTATCCATTTATACCTGCTTCCTTCTTGCTTCATTCGTATAAAATTATTTCGACCCATTGGGTCCTTCTTCCTCTTTAGGCAGCAGCTCTTTTCGCGAAAGATTGATGCGTCCTTGGCGGTCAATTTCGATGACTTTAACCATTACTTCGTCACCGACATTGACCACATCTTCTACCCGTCTGACTCGTCCGTGAGCTAATTGGGAGATATGGATTAATCCCTCTTTACCGGGAAGGATTTCCACAAAGGCACCGAAGTTCATGATGCGCTTCACAGTTCCAAGGTACGAGGCGCCTACTTCTACATCTTTAGTGAGGCGTTCAATAATTTCGCGAGCTTTTGGACCGCCCGTACCGTCAGTCGAAGCAATGTAGACCCGTCCGTCATCTTCGATGTCGATGGAAACGCCAGTTTCATCGATAATTTTGCGGATTGTCTTTCCACCTGGCCCGATGACATCGCGGATCTTGTCCACAGGAATTTCCATCGTAATAATCCGCGGTGCATATGGCGAAAGCTCCGCTCTTGGTTCAGTAATTGTCTCGGCCATCTTGTCGAGAATGAACAGACGTCCGGCACGAGCTTGTTCTAGTGCCTTGGCGAGAATCTCACGGCTCACGCCTGTAATCTTGATATCCATCTGCAGTGCAGTGATGCCATCTCTGGTACCGGCGACCTTAAAGTCCATGTCACCGAGAGCGTCTTCAAGTCCCTGAATGTCTGTGAGAATGGTGAACTCTTCGCCATGCATTACCAGTCCCATCGCAATACCGGCCACAGGCTTCTTAATCGGTACACCTGCATCCATGAGTGCTAACGTGCTTCCGCAGACACTCGCTTGCGATGTAGAGCCATTCGACTCGACGACCTCGCTGACCAGCCGGATAGTATAAGGGAAGTCCTCTTCGGATGGAATAACTGGCAGCAGTGCTCGTTCGGCTAATGCGCCATGGCCAATTTCACGCCGTCCAGGTCCGCGGATCGGCCGAACTTCACCAACACTGTATGCTGGGAAGTTGTAGTGATGGATGTAGCGTTTGCTTTCTTCGTCAGTTAAGTTGTCCAGCTGCTGCTCGTCAGATTTCAGACCGAGAGTACAGACAGTCAGTACTTGGGTTTGGCCCCGTGTGAACAAACCTGAGCCGTGTGCCCGGGGTAGAATTCCTACTCTACTGGAAATGGGACGGATCTCATCAGGTCTGCGGCCATCAGGCCTGGTCTTATCAAAAATGATCGACCGCCGTACTTCTTCTTTCATCAGAGAATCAAAGACGACTCCTACATCTTTCGCCTTTTCCTCGTAGATTTCTTCGCCGAAGGCTTCAATGTAAGCTTCGTTGAGCTTTTCTCTGACAGTATCAACGGCTTGCTCCCGTTCTTGTTTGTCGGCAGAACGCAGCGCTAGTTTGAGCCTTTCGGTAGCAAAGTCACGAACCCATTGCTCCATGTCTGGTTCGGGCTCGAAAAGCTGGACTTCCACCTTTGGCTTGCCGATTTGTGAACGTATTTCTTCTTGGAGAAGGCAGAGTTCCTTTATGTAGTCATGGGCAAACATAATGGCACCTAAAGCCTGCTCCTCGGTGACTTCCTTCGCTCCTGCTTCTACCATCATAACCGCGTCTTTGGTTCCGGCTACAGTTAGGTCCAGGATGGAGTCAGTTTGCTGATCGAGCGTAGGGTTGATAATGTACTCACCGTTGACGAGTCCCACATTGATACCAGCTACAGGGCCAGAAAAAGGAATATCAGACACATGCAGGGCAGCACTTGCTCCAATCATACCTGCTATGGTCGGGTCATTGTCGTAATCCACGGATAGGACTGTAACGACAACCTGGACATCATTGCGGAAACCATCTGGGAACAAAGGTCTCAGCGGACGGTCAATCATGCGAGCTGCTAAGATCGCATTTTCGCTCGGCCGTCCTTCTCTTCTGCCCCATCCTCCAGGAATTCGTCCCACGGCATACATCCGCTCTTCGTAGTCGACAAGAAGAGGGAAAAAGTCGATGCCCTGGCGCGGCTCTTTGCTCATGGTAACAGTGACTAAAACTACGGTCTCGCCATACCGAACCAACACTGAGCCATTGGCCTGTTGTGCAAGTTCGCCGAACTCTAGGACAAGAGGACGTCCTCCAAGCTCTCGACGAAATTCTAATGCCATGCTATAACCTCCAGTTATCCAATTCTATGGGCTGTTTTAGTATAGCCCAAATCGTTCTCCATAACTTATATTCAAAAAAGAGCGGGGGTTCCCGCTCGTGATCTTATCTGCGCAAACCGAGAGCATCAATCAGACTCCGATAGCGCTCAATGTCTTTCTTAGCAAGATAGTTGAGAAGACCCCGGCGTTGACCAATCATCTTATAAAGGCCACGGCGTGAATGGTGATCATTCTTATGGGTCTTGAGATGTTCAGTCAGTTCGGCAATCCGGTAAGTGAGGAGCGCAACTTGTACCTCTGGCGAGCCGGTGTCACCTTCGTGCCGCTTAAACTGTTCAATGATCTCTAGCTTTTTTTCTTTGGTCATCTTAAAAATACACCTCCAAAATTCTTGAAACACCACTTCCCAAGAACAGCGCTGGAGCACACGCCGCTCCTAGAAAAGGGCTTTCTACCTCATTGTAGCACAATTCGATTTCCATGTAAATGAAATCTCTTCATCAACTCGTTGGCAAGCTCTACATCTACTGCTATCTGATCCTTCAGCTCTTGAGCAGTCTCAAAGCGGATGATTTCTCTCGTTTTCTTGAGAAACTGCAGTTCTATACTTTGATTGTACAGATCGCCCGAGTAGTTCATAATGTAAGCTTCTATTGTCTGACGATCACCAGCAAAAGTAGGATTTTTCCCGACCGAAGTCATGGCTGGGTATCCTAGTCCATCGCTGAGTACAGCCCAGGTGAAGTATACCCCCTCACCTGGCAGGACGATGCGCGGATCGATTTCTAAATTTGCTGTGGGAAATCCCAATTGGCGGCCGCGCCCTTCGCCCACGACCACAGTTCCTCGATAGCTCGGATAGCGTCCTAACAGGTGAGCAGCTTCATCTACTCTACCCTCAGCAATCATTTCTCTGATGCGCGTGCTGCTGATAGTCTGCTCTCCTAACGCTACGGCGGGAACCACAGTCACTGCAAAGCCGAGTTTTTCGCCGTACTCTTTGAGAAGCTCTACGTTCCCCCGGCCCTTGTGGCCAAAGCGGAAGTTGAATCCACACACTATATGAACTGCATTAAGCTCATTGACCAGAAGGTGGATGAACTCCTCCGCCTCCACTCGCGCGACCTCGTAGTTGAAAGGCGTCCAGATAACTTCATCTATACCAAATTCCTGAATCAGCTTTACCTTGTGCTCAAAGGAGCACAGCATGCGATAGTCCTGCCTAAAAAACTGACTGGGAGGGATGTCAAAGGTAAATACTGAGCTGCATCCATCTGCCGGGCGATTATCCAAAGCGGCCCGAAGAAGTTTCTGATGACCACGATGAACCCCATCAAAGGTTCCGATGGCAATGCTGCGAGGCTTGTCTGATTGGGGATTATTCCAAAATAGTTCCAGTGTTTATCCCTCCAAGAATACACGTATCGGTTGGCAGATTAGGCCTCCCGCATCGCGGATTTGGCCAATGGCCAGAACTTTTCCTTCTAGATCAAGCAGAAAAACATTATCTCCCAGATGAAGCTCTTGGGGCACATCAAGCATATCCGAAGGTCTTATAAAATTCCCGTGACGGATGCTATTTTCTGCCAGCGGACTCACTCTAACCTGAGGCCATTCGGGCAGTGCATCTGTCATGGACAGTAGGAAACTAAAGTCGTTTCGACCAACCATATCTGTGATTGATTCAAGAGTGTATGCATTTTCGAATGTGAATGGTCCAGAACGCACTCTAGAGAGAAAAGATAGGTGTGCTCCAACCCCTAGTGCCGCCCCTATGTCATGGCAGAGAGTCCGCACATAGGTGCCTTTGGAGCATTCAACATAGAACAGCACACGAGAACCGAAAGTAAGAATGTCTTCATATTCATTCCAGATTTTGTTGACATGGAGATCACTAATGGTCACTTTACGTGGCTTACGCTCCACAGTGACTCCTTGGCGCTGTAATTCGTACAGGCGACGGCCTTCTACCTGAACTGCTGAGGCCATAGGTGGAATCTGTTCAATTTCTCCGCGAAACTGGGCCATGACATCGGCCAACCTCGGGGGCGTAATCTGGAAGTTGGTTGTTACTTCCTCAGTCTTACCCCCTCCATCTTGGGTCGATGTAGCAAGGCCCAGTGTCATTTCGGCCACGTATGCTTTATCGTATTCCACCATGAACTGCGTCAGTTTAGTAGCGTGTCCTACGCAGACGGTCAAGATTCCCCCTGCGCCCGGATCTAGGGTTCCGGCGTGCCCAATGCGCTTAATGTTCAGCAGCCGGCGAAGAAAGCCAACCACTTGGTGGGAACTCATGCCCATAGGCTTGATCACATTGATGATGCCGTTCATGAGCGATCAACCTCATTTAGATATTCTCTTGCCTTGTTTAGGACTACCTCTACAACCTCATCTAAGCGGCCCTGTATTTTCGCTCCTGCAGCAAGGCGGTGTCCGCCTCCTCCAAGCTGGGTGGCTAGAGCGCCCACGTCAATGGAATCAGACCGGAAACCGATCCGTACCTCACCAGGAGCCGCTTCTCGGAACAAGACCGCGATCAGTGCGGTATTGACCATGCGGGCATATTGAACCAGCTGGTCGGTGGCATTTGGATCAGCTCCGAAGCGCTGAAAATCCGCATAACTCAGTTCCATCCAAACCAATCTGCCATGCATGTCTGACTTCAGGTTGCTGAGGGCATATCCTAAAAGACGCATAAATTCCATCGATTGGGACGCAAAGATTTGCTTGTTGATCATTGCATGATTTACATCATGTTCCAGCAGCTCAGCCGCTATCCGCAGAGTCTCTGCGGTTGTGTTAGCATAGCGAAATCCACCGGTATCACCAACAATACCTCCATAGAGGGCGGTGGCAATCTTTTTGTTTAAAGAAACACCTAACTCTTTCAGAAGGCGGTAAATCATCACAGCTACAGCAGCCTCTGACGAATCAACCCAGGTCGTAGAGCTTGTGTACTTATTACCGCGGTGATGGTCGATGTTGATAATTTTTTCTGACCGCTGAAGTTTCTCCGAGAGAACTCCTGTGCGGCTTGGTTCGCAATCTAATACTATGATCCAAGCATCACCAATATCGTCCAGCCCATCGGGGAGGACCTCGATTAGATCTAAGCCTGGCCAGTCTAGATTTTCTGGTGGAGGATCAGAAGAGACCACCCGGCACGACTTTCCCAGCTGCTGCAATCCGAAACATAGAGCCAGCATGGAACCTAAGCTGTCAGGATCAGGATGTTCGTGCGAGGTAATGATAAACTCTTCATGATCTTGAATGGCCTGGATTACAGCCTTCACGACTCGTCACCTTCAGTGTCATCTGAATCACCAGTTGACGAGGTGCCGAGTTCGCGCAGGATCGCATTGATCCGCGCTCCTCGTTCTAAAGATACATCATGCACAAATTTGATATCGGGTGTATGCCGCATGCGAACGCGCCGAGCTAGCTCGGTGCGGATGAATCCTTTGGCGTTATTTAGACCCTCCAAAGTGCTCCGGGCCTCTTCTTCACCACCGAGTACGCTGAAGTAGATGCGCGCCAGTGATAAGTCTCGCGATACATCTACATCAGTGATGCTCAGCATTCCGAGCCTAGGGTCTTTTACTTCTCTGCTGATAATGTCACTAACAGCCCTCTTAATATCTTCTGTCAGTCTACTGTGCTTAGTGGACATGCCAATCACTCCCTGGACTGCTTAGAGTGTCCGCTCGATTTTTTCCATATAGAAAGCTTCGATGATGTCTCCTACTTTGATATCATTGAACCTTTCAAGTCCAATACCGCATTCGTATCCTTGAGCTACTTCACGGACATCATCTTTAAAGCGCCGCAGTGAACTAATCTTTCCTTCATGGATGACGATGTTGTCTCTCAAGACGCGCACTTCGGCAGTACGGGTGACTTTACCGTCTTGGACATAGCATCCTGCGACAACGCCCGCATTGGGCACTCTAAAGGTCTGGCGCACTTCTGCTCGTCCGAGAATAACCTCTTTAAACTCTGGATCGAGCAGTCCTGCCATCGCGGCTTTGACATCGTCCAAGAGGTCATAGATAATCCGGTACAAGCGGATATCCACGCCTTCGCGTTCTGCTTCCTTACGCGCGCTCGGTTCGGGCCGTACGTTAAACCCTACAATTACAGCATCACTGGTAGCAGCGAGATGGACGTCTGTTTCGGTAATTGCGCCCACTGCTTGGTGGATGATTTTGACCCGAACTTCGTCGGTCGAGAGTTTCTCTAATGATGCGCGTACTGCTTCAACTGAACCATGCACGTCGCCTTTCACTATGAGGTTGAGCTCTTTGATCTCGCCCTCTTGAATTCTCTGATACAGATCGTCTAAGGTAACGCGGCTTGTGCGTGCCATTTCTTTTTCGCGAATCTTTTCTTGGCGGATCTGTGCAACCTGACGAGCTGTCTGCTCATCGTCGACTACTACAAGCTGGTCACCAGCTTCTGGTACTTCACTAATACCTAAGACTTCAACTGGTGTAGATGGACCAGCTTCTTTGATGTTCTGACCGGTATCATCGATCAAAGCGCGCACCCTACCAGAAACGCTTCCGACCACAAATGGGTCACCGACTTTAAGTGTGCCAGTCGTGATGAGTACAGTAGCCACAGGACCGCGTCCTCTATCAAGCTGAGCTTCAATGACTGTTCCTCTAGCATTGCGGTTTGGATTTGCCTTTAGTTCTTCCATTTCCGCCACAAGGAGGATCATTTCCAGAAGCTCGTCAATGCCTTCTCCTTTTAGAGCAGATACCGGTACTGCAATAGTGCTGCCGCCCCAATCTTCGACAACCAAACCATGTTCGACAAGCTCCTGCTTGACGCGGTCAGGGTTGGCTGCAGGCAGATCAATCTTATTAATGGCTACAATGATTGGTACTCCTGCTGCTTTGGCATGGTTAATAGCCTCTACTGTCTGAGGCATGACGCCATCGTTGGCAGCCACCACTAAGACTGCGATGTCTGTCACCTTTGCTCCCCGTGCCCGGAGTGCGGTAAACGCTTCGTGGCCAGGAGTATCTAAGAAGGTGATGGGCTGGTCTTTATATGTGATCTGGTAAGCACCAATATGCTGTGTAATGCCACCTGCTTCTGTTGCCGTGACCTTGGTCTTGCGGATCGAGTCCAGCAGGGTGGTCTTTCCATGGTCTACGTGTCCCATGATGGTCACCACTGGCGGGCGAGGAACCAGATTTTCTGGGTCTTCTTCTACTTCGGCAAATACTCTGTCTGCCAGGTCCATTTCTGGCTGAACATCAACGTTAAAATCAGCACAGATTATCTCAGCAATATCATAATCGATGGATTGGGTCAGGGATGCCATAATGCCGATCTTCATCAGGCGCTTAATCAGCTCGGTTCCATTAACTGAAAGCTTTTCAGCCAGATCCTTGACAGTGATGGTTTCTGGCAGTGTAATGACCTTTGGCTCTTCCTTTTCGGTGCGCTGATCAGCTTTAGCCCTACGCCCTTTACCACGCTTATTGCCCTTCTTCTTCCCTTTTGTGTGGAAGTTCTTTTCTATTTCCTCATCGCCAGACCGCCGTTTGGCTTTTCTAGTGCGATAATCATCATTATCATCGTCAGGAATGACATTACCAGGAATTGCTGCCTCTACATCAGGGCTGTAGTGCTCCCGCACCATCTCAGCAATTTCTTCGTCAATGGTGCTCATGTGGTTGCGCACATCGGCCCCAAGTTCAATCAGAAAATCCACCAGCACTTTACTTTCTAAGTCTAATTCCCTTGCTAATTCATAGACTCTAACTTTACTCATCAGCATCACTCCTAGTTTTTCTCCTCCACCGCCAGACGGGAGCGGATCGTCTTAGCGAACCCCCGATCTGTTACACCTATAATCGCGCGGCGGGCTTTGCCGATTGCCATTCCCAGCTGTTCTTTTTCGCCCCATACAGCAACATCAATTTGGCGGTACTCGGCCATGTTCTGGAACTTTTTCTGGGTGTTATTCGAAGCATCGTTGGCGATGATCAGCAGATGTACCTTGCCTCTGCGTATGGCTGCTTCGACCGCGTCTTCACCCGACACCAGTTTTCCGGCTCGCTGAGCCAGCCCCAAGATACTAAGTATGCTGCTCACTTACAAGCCTCTCCATTTCCGAAATCATTGTCTCATTCACATCACAGCCTAGGGCGCGCTGTAACCTACGCCCGGAGAGAGCCAGCTGGAGGCAGTCGTTGGAATAGCAGATATAGGCCCCGCGGCCAGATTTCTTACCTGTTGCATCAGGCAAGACTTCACCTTCCGGAGTTCTCACAATGCGCAGCATGGAGCGCTTTGGTTGTGCTGTTCGACATCCGATGCAGGTACGAATAGGAACGTGTTTCTGGCGCACTTAGACCACCTATTCCTCTGTATTAAAATCGAAGTTAATCAACTCAAGTTGACTGAGGTCTGTAATAACCTTTTCCTTCTTCTTTCGCTTAGACTTGGTTGTCTCCTGCTTTTCTTTAGTTTCGCTGGGAGAGCTTGGTTGCTCCGTGCTTTGGGTCACATACTGACCAAATCTTTCCGTCCATGATTTACGCTTTGTGACGTTAGTCAGCGCAGCCAGTTCTTCAGGATCGATTTCCCGCGGCTGTTCTGTTTCAGCAGCAGGAGTATCGGTTTCAGCTGGTTCTTCTTCCACCTCTTCGGCTTGGTCGGCGTCTTCTACTTCTTCTACAGGTTCTGTCACTTCAATATCTTCAGCTTCATCAGCCGATTTGACCGTTTCAAGGGCGTCAACTACTTCAGCTTCTTCTGCCGCCTCTTTTTCAGCTTCTTCCAGCTTCAGCTGAGCGAAGAATTCCTCAGCCTGGTCGATGCTCTTAATATCGATACGCCATCCAGTCAGGCGGGCCGCTAACCGTGCATTCTGCCCCTCTCTACCAATGGCCAGCGAAAGCTGATCTTCTGGTACCACTGTATAGGCTACCTTCTGCTCTTCATCAAGGCGTACATAGAACACCTTTGCCGGACTGAGAGCATTCTTAATAAATTCCTCTTCATCGTCGACCCAGGCTACCACATCGATCTTCTCGTTATTTAACTCTGCAACCACAGCTTGCACCCTAGAACCGCGGGCACCCACACATGCTCCCACTGGATCAACATCAGGATCGCGACTGTAAACGGCAATTTTCGAACGATTGCCGGCTTCGCGAGCTACAGCTTTAATCTCTACCTCACCGCTCTGGATTTCTGGCACTTCTAATTCAAAAAGACTGCGCAGAAGTCCAGGATGCGTGCGCGACAGGAAGACCTGCGGCCCCTTCGTACTTTGTTTAACTTCATTAATATAGAACTTCATGCGGGCATGCTGCGGATACTCTTCGCCCGGGATCTGTTCGCTTACAGGCAGAACAGCTTCCACGTTGCCCAGATCCACGATGACGTTGCGGTATTCGTAACGTTGGACAATGCCAGTCACTACATCGCCTTCCCGATTAGCATACTCATCGTAGATGATGGAGCGTTCTGCTTCGCGGATCTTTTGAATTACAACCTGCTTGGCGTTCTGAGCAGCGATCCGGCCAAAATCGCGTGGAGTAACCTCCTGCTCCACAATGTCTCCTACAGTATAGTTAGGATCAATATCCTGGGCTTCAGCCAGTGAAATCTCTGCAGCTTCGTCGGTGACCTCTTCAACGACCACTCTGCGGGAATAGACATTAACGGTTCCAGTATGTTCGTTAAATTCGACCCGCACGTTCGAAGAAGAGCCGGACCCATAATTCTTCTTGTAGGCCGAGATAATGGCTGTCTCAATGGCATCAAGCAGAATATCCTTTGAGATCCCCCTTTCTTTCTCCAGCTCCACCAGGGCTCTTAGCAACTCTGAATTCATTCTCCCAATTCCTCCCGTATTAGAACTCCACAGCTAATCGTGCTTTGGAAATTAAGTCTAAAGGAATGGCATAGACGGTGCCATCCACCTCCACTTGGACTTGCCCTTCTGCGAGGCCGAGCAGTGTTCCCTGGAAATTCTTGCGGCCCTCGACAGCGGAATATGTACGGATGTTGACCAGTCGGCCGGAAAAACGCTCGAAATCAGATTCTTTTTTGAGCGGCCGTTCTAATCCTGGCGACGATACTTCTAGTGAGTATGGACCAGGAATCGGGTCTTCCTGATCGAGAATATCGCTCAATACTTCACTTACAGACTGGCAGTCCTGAAGGTCGATTCCGCCGGGCTTATCCAAGAACACACGCAGCACCCATCCGTGCTGTTCTTTAACGTATTCTACATCTACTAACTCAATTTCACTGTCTTTAATAATTGACTCAACCCACTCGGCGACCTGAGCCACAAGCTTGTTCTTGTTCATCTGCCAAGCCCCTTTCCTTCACAAGCTCATTTTATCTCACTATAATCATGCCCGTTTTTTGCTTGAGTTCTGTAAAATTGCTCCCATACGGCAAAAGAGTGGGTGACACCCACTCTTCGGCCCGTCAAAGATTTCCCATTCTTTTCTGATTATAACATGGTACTAGAAGAGTGTCAATTGATTCGTCTCCGGCAGCCCTTCGAGACAGCCATGCTGTCGAAGGGTCTCGATTACTGCCTTTGTGATGCGGGCTCGCTGGCGGAGATCCTCGATAGATTTGAACTCTCCTTCTTCCCTTGCTGCTGCGATTCCAGCCGCCGCACTGGCGCCCACTCCCTCGAGGGAGGCGAGGGGTGGCAGTAGGCTGTCACCATCAATCAAGAAGTGACGGTCAGATGAGCGGTATAGGTCTACCGGTTTGAACTTCACACCTCTGGCCATCGCTTCCAGCACAACTTCTAGGATAGTGACCATGGCCGCTTCTTTGGGGGTGGCTTCATTCCCCTTTGCTTCAATTGCAGCAATTTCCGCTCTAACTTGGCTCTCCCCTTGAGCCACTAAGTGTGCATCAAAATCCCCTGTTTTCGTGGAAAAGAATGTTGCGTAAAACGCCAAGGGGTAGTGTACCTTAAAATAGGCGATGCGGAAGGACATGGTGACATACGCCACCGCGTGTGCTTTCGGGAACATGTAACTGATCTTGTTGCATGATTCAATGTACCAATCGGGCACATCATGCTCTTTCATCAGAGCGACGTCTTTTTCTGTCAGTCCTCTTCCCTTTCTGACTTGTTCCATGATGCGGAAAGCGTCGCCCGCTTCTAACCCTTTCTGAATCAGATAGACCATGATGTCGTCTCGACACGCGATAACGTTGCTTAGGTCGGTGATTCCTGCACGAATTAGATCTTGAGCGTTGCTGTTCCACACATTAGTTCCGTGAGACAAGCCACTGATCCGCACTAGCTCTCCAAAAGTCGTTGGCCTTGTCTCAATCAGCATCTGACGCACAAAGGGTGTCCCGAATTCAGGGACTCCCAGTGTACCGACTGGTGTACCAATTTGTTCTTCTTTCACATTCAGAGCATCCAGGCCGCTGAATATGCTCATGGTTGCCGGATCATCAAGAGGAATCTCCTGGACATCGATTCCGGTCAGATCACTCAGCATGCGCAGCATGGTGGGCGCATCATGCCCAAGGATATCCAGCTTTACCAGGCAATCTTCAATTGCGTGGTAATCAAAATGGGTAGTGATAGTGCCGCTGGTACTATCATTTGCTGGATACTGGATTGGCGTAAAATCGTAGATTTCCATGTCTTCGGGCACTACCATCATGCCGCCGGGGTGCTGACCAGTCGTGCGGCGAACGCCTGTAATCTTGCGGACCAGGCGATTGACCTCAGCACTGCGCCGTGTTTCTCCAACCTGCTCCAGGTATTTCATGACAAAGCCATAAGCGGTTTTCTCGGCAAGTGTACCGATTGTTCCAGCACGGAATACATGTTCGCTTCCAAAGAGTTCCTCAGTGTAGCGGTGCATGTTCGCTTGGTACTCGCCACTGAAGTTTAGGTCAATATCTGGAATCTTATCGCCGTGGAAGCCCATGAAAACTTCAAAGGGGATATCAAAGCCGTGCTTGTCCACCTTTGTGCCGCACTCTGGGCAATCTCGGTCGGGCAGGTCGACTCCAGAAGGTGCTTCTCCTTTAGTGAAAAACTGACTCCACTTACACTTTGGACAGACGTAGTGCGGTGGCAGTGGGTTTACCTCAGTGATATTACACATGGTCGCCACTAACGAGGACCCCACAGACCCCCGGGAGCCAACGAGGTATCCATCATCGAGCGATTTCTTGACTAACTTGTGTGCAATCCAATAAAGGGAAGCATATCCATTGCCAATAATGGCGTTGAGCTCCTTTTCTAAGCGTGCTTCCACAATCTCAGGAAGATCTTCACCATAGAGATCCCGTGCCGTACGGTAGGTCATTTCTCGAAGCATCGCTTCAGCATTTTCAATTCTTGGTGGATGCAGGTTCTCTGGAACCGGTGTTAGTTCTTCGCACTGATCCGCTACCCACTGAGGATTGGCTACTACAACTTCATAACGTTCTTCAGGTGTAAGATAAGAGAATTCCTCCATCATCTCCTCGGTAGTCCGGAAATAAAGTGGCGCTTGCCGCTCTGCATCTTCAAATCCCTGCCCAGCAAGGAGAATTGTACGATACAAATCGTCTTCAGGCCTCAAGAAATGTACGTCTCCTGTAGCGACAACGGGTTTGTTGAGGGTCTTGCCTAAGTTTAGTATCTGGCGATTAATCGCGATTAAGTCTTCTCTGGTTTTCACAAACTCAGTACCAATAAGAAATTCATTATTGCCTAATGGTTGAATCTCAAGATAATCATAGAACTCGGCGATTTCCGCCGCATTTGGATTGCGGCGCAGAACTGCTTGGTAAACTTCGCCAGCTTCGCAGGCAGAGCCTACTAGAATTCCCTCACGGTATTTACTCAGCTCGTGCCTGGGTATGCGGGGCCGCCGGTAAAAGTAATTCAGATGGGAAAGGGAAACAAGGCGGTAGAGATTCTTCAACCCAACCTTGTTCTTGGCAATCAAAATGATATGATACGATCTCCCCTTCTCATCATCCACCAGATAACCCTCGACTCCATAGAGGATCTTAACCCCGTGCTTCTTTCCGGCTTTATAAGCATCCGGGAATGCCTGAATGACGCCGTGATCCGTGATGGCTACAGCCGAATGTCCTAATGAAGCTGCCATCTTAACCGCATCATCAACATCGATTACACCATCAAGCCCGCTCATCTTAGTATGCAAGTGGAGCTCGACTCTCTTCTGCTCGGCATTGTCACGCAGAGGCTCAGGCGCTTCAATCGGAGCAAGGGCATTTACCATTAAAGCTAGTTCATTGTCGTAGGACTGGTATTGGACGTTGCCCTGTACCCTGTACCATGCGCCTTTTTTGATACTGCATTCCGCAGGATCATCAATGAATATCTTGCATCCGATAGTATCAGTGCCATCATAAATGCTGAATGTGATCAGGGTGCTGCCGCTCCGTGTGAGACGCGATTCACAGTCAATCACTTCTCCAGCAATCAGAACGCCCCGTTCTTCCTCTTCAATTTCTTTGATGGGCTGAGGTGTGCCGTTGATGCTTTCACGGAGAATCTGGCGTCTTCTTCGACTCCTGCGGGTGCCGGCACCGCCATTGCCGTTTCCGTTTCCATTCCCATTGCCTCCAGGAGTCGAATACTGCACAGGCTGTGGTGTGAATCCCTTCACCACCTGTTCCATATAGCTGTCTTCATCGGATTTCTCTTCCCACGCGAATTCGATATATTGAACTTCAGGGATCGAAGTTTTCAGTTTGCGAGCGATATCTTCCCAGAATTCCTCTGTACCCATGCGAACACCGTGCATCCGTAGCGTCCATTTGCGGAGAACGGGATCAATGGCGATCTCTTTGATCCTGGCCTGTTTAACCAGCGGATGATCAGAGACCGATGCGAGGAAGTCGGCGTTATCTGGTTGGATAAAATACATCTCAGCCAAAAAAACACCTCCAAAAAAGAACTCCAGGCTGTTCACCGGGAGTCAATAACGGACACACTTCATGATTTCCCAATACATCCGCATTCGTGCACAGAAACCTTTGACTACGCCTCGCTTTTCTTCCTTCATCACCTGAGACACATCATGCAGATAAACGATTTCTACAGGAACGTCATGTTTGTCAGCGTAGCGCGAAAGAGCAACCTCAATGCCGTAGCGGGTGTGCTCGAGCTGAGGAATCTCCTGGAAGAGACTGCGCCGAACTGCCCGCTGTCCAGAAAGAAATGGTGCAATCTTCTGAGCCAAATCTGTGGCGAGTCGGCCAGCTTCAAAAAGACCAACCGACATATCAGCTCGACCAGAACTAACTGGCTCTATGAGGTCAATGATGTGTTTGGGTGTGAGTCCCACCAGATCGGCGTCGATAAAAACAACAATATCATGTGTGGTGTTTTCGACACCGGCCTTCATGGCTCCGCCCTTTCCTCTATTCTCAGGCAGTTCCAAAACCCGGATCGGATAGCTGCGTGCTATGTCTGCAGTGCGATCCGTCGACCCATCGCTGACTACGAGAATATCATCAACGGCGGGACAGTCGAGCAGGACCTCAAGGACCTGCCCGACTGTAGACTCTTCGTTATAAGCTGGCACGATCGCGGTAACTCCCATATTTATCCCCTAGCCTTTGATTAAGCCCAGTACATAATCGGTAATCTCACTGATGGGCTTTTCAATTCGCTCTCCAGTTTGACGCAGTGTGACTTCAACGTTGCCGTTCTCTAAAGATTTTCGACCAATTGTGATTCGAATGGGGAAACCGATTAAATCAGCGTCTTTGAACTTGACACCCGGTCTTTCATTGCGATCGTCTAGCACTACCTCTACTCCAGCTTCTTTAAGAGCAGCGTAGATTTCCTCGGCGACACTCGCCTGTTGCTCATCTTTGATGCTGACGGGAACCACAATGACCTGATACGGAGCTACACTCATGGGCCACTTAATACCGTGCTCATCATGGTGCTGCTCAATGATTGCAGCTACAGTTCGCCCTACACCAATTCCGTAACAGCCCATAATCAGTGGCTGTTCCTTGCCGTTCTCATCAAGGAATGTGGCTTTCAGGGCGGAGGAGTATTTAGTACCCAGCTTAAAGACCTGGCCTACTTCGATACCGCGAGCACTGTGCATGGCTGTACCGCACTTCGGACACAAGTCTCCTTCTTCTACCATGCGGATATCAGCAGTGGTTGTAACTTTGAAGTCCCTGCCGATATTGACATTCTTCACATGGTGGTCTGCTTTGTTGGCTCCAGCCACGAAGTTGACCATATCAAGTACACAGCGATCAGCGATAATCGGGATTTCCAGCCCTACAGGCCCTGCAAAACCGACAGGCGCCCCTGTTACTTCCTGAATCACATCCGGTCCAGCCAGTTCGAGTGTTTGGCATCCGAGGACTTTCTGCAGTTTGATTTCATTCAGCTCGTGGTCGCCGCGTATCAAAGCTGCAACCGGTTTGCCGTCTGCAAGGTAGATCAGAGTTTTCAGGCAGTCCTGTGCTTCAACACCGAGAAAGTCTGTTATCTCGGCAATAGTGGCAGCGTTAGGTGTAGCTACTTCTTCGAGCGGCTGTTGTTCCGCATCGCTCTTCGCAGAGATATAGCGGTATTCGGCTCGCTCAACGTTGGCAGCATAGTCGCATTCGGGACAGTAGACAATCAAAGCTTCGCCAGAGTCAGCGAGCACCATAAACTCATGAGTTTCATCACCGCCAATGGCACCTGAATCGGCTTCTACCGGACGAGTTTCAAGGCCGCAGCGGGCGAAAATCCGCTCGTAGGCGTGATAAGCATCCCAGTAGGCTTTGTCTAAGCCTTCCTCATCACGATCGAAGGAATACATATCCTTCATAATAAACTCCCGGCCCCTAATTAAGCCAAACCGCGGACGAATTTCATCGCGGTACTTGTTCTGAATCTGATACAGCCGCAGTGGAAGCTGGCGATACGAGCGCACTTCAGAACGCACTAATGCTGTAATCAGTTCTTCGTGTGTTGGTCCAAGGCAGAACTCTCGATTATTGCGATCAACCAGGCGGAACATCTCCGGACCGTAATCTGCCCAGCGGCCGGTTTCGTGCCAGAGTTCACTTGGCTGAATAATGGGCATCAGTACCTCTTGACAACCTATGCGGTTCATCTCTTCGCGTATGATAGCTTCAACTTTCTGAATAACTCTCAGACCTAATGGTAAGTAAGAATAAATACCTGCCGCTGTTCGGCGAATAAGTCCTGCTCTCAACATATACCGATGGCTTGCAATTTCAGCCTCTGCCGGTGTTTCTCTCAGTGTTGGTGCATATAAACGGGACATCAACATCGTATCCAGCCTCCATCAATTCCGTTCTTCAAGGTATACTTGTGCCTCATGCACAAGCGCATCCACAAGTTCATTTTCTTTTACCCTGCGGACAATCCTGCCCTCACGAAAGACAAGTCCGACTCCTCGTCCGCCTGCTATTCCTAAATCAGCATGGCTTGCTTCGCCAGGGCCATTTACCACACAACCCATAACAGCAATCGTGATAGGCAGGGGATAATCACGCAGCCGTTCTTCTACTTCTGCAGTAATTCGTTCTAGATCAATTTCTGTCCTGCCGCACGTTGGACATGAAATAAACAGAGGTCCCCTACGCCTCAGATCCATCGCCGATAAGATCGCCCATGCCACTCTAACTTCTTCGACGGGATCACCTGTAAGTGAAACTCGAAGAGTGTCTCCCAGTCCTCTGCTCAATAGGGCCCCCAATCCGCAGGCTGACTTGATACTGCCAAACCAGGTAGTTCCCGCTTCTGTTATACCTAAATGAAGTGGGTAGGGTACTCTCTCACTCAGCATTTCATAAGCCTGGACAGTCATGTCTATATCAGTGGCTTTTAGTGAGACCACAATATCTTCAAATCCCAAGCGTTCCAAAATGGCGATATGTTCTAGGGCGCTTTCGACCATGGCCTCGGCGGTTCGGCCCAAACGATCGAGCAGATGCTTGGCAATTGAACCTGAGTTTACTCCAATCCGAATCGGGACATGCCGCTCTTGAGCAGCCTGTACAACTTCTCTCACTTTAGCTTCAGAGCCGATGTTTCCTGGATTTATGCGCAGTTTGTGCACGCCCGCCTCAAGCGAGGCTAACGCTAAGCGGTGGTCAAAATGTATGTCCGCCACAACAGGGATGGGACTGTGGGCAACGATTTCTTTCAACCTAGCTGCTGCATCTTGATCTACTACAGCCAGGCGGACAATCTCGCAGCCTGCTTCCGCGAGGTTTTGAATTTGACCCAAGGTTGCCTTTACATCCCTGGTATCGGTATTGGTCATAGATTGTACGACAATGGGGGCACCGCCCCCAATTGTTACCTCTCCCACTTTTACAGATCGAGTTTGATTACGCTTCATTTAAACTGACCTTTCTATGAAAACCAACTTAATCGGCTGATGTCCTGGAAAGTCGCAAAGATCATCAGGAGTATCAGCAGTGCCAATCCTACAAATTGAGCAATCCCGCGTGATTCTGGAGCCAGCGGCTTACCCCGCAGGGCTTCGATTACCAAGATTACAAGCCAACCGCCATCTAGAACAGGTACAGGCAGCAGATTCAAGAGCCCTAGGTTTACGTTCAGAACCACGGCTAAGATCAGTAGACTTGGCAGTCCTTGACGGGCGGACTGCCCCACTATCTGGACAATTCCAATTGGACCAGATAGTTCTGGCTCGATGCGCCCCGTAATCATCTGTCCTAAGGCCTTTACGAGCTGGACCGACATTTGCCAGGTTTGCCGGACCGCTGCAGGGACAGAAACTGTAATGGGGTAGCGCGGCTTATAATCGATAGCTATGCCGAGGACTCCGCGACCCTTTTCTGTAGCTGGACTGACTGGGATTGTAAGCAGTTTCCCTTCTCTCTTAATCGTAACCTGCAACTCTTCCTCAGGATGTGCTTGGATAATCTCAACAACTTCAGAAGAAGTGCGGACTGGCATACCATCAATCTCTACAAACTCGTCGCCAGGCATAAATCCGGCTAGATGAGCTTGAGACTGTTGTTCAATTTGAATAATGGTTGGCGGGATCACGGCTAAGGAAAAGTACACAGCCAGAAGGATCACAGCCAGTACGAAGTTCATAAACGGCCCGGCTGCAATTGTACCAAGGCGCACTGGCAGAGGCTTGTTGACAAAGCTGCGCGGATCGTCCTCATCAACTTCGTCCTCAATACTCTCTGCTTCATCCATGCCTGCCAATTTGACAAATCCGCCTAAGGGAAAGATGCGAATTGAATAGTCTGTCTCACCGCGACGAAACTTCGTGATCGCCGGTCCGAAACCAATCGCAAACTCGTAGACCTTAATTCCTGAAAGCTTAGCTACTGCGAAATGGCCAAGTTCATGGAAGAACACAATGGTTCCGAATACTACAATAAACGCTGCTAGGGTCAGCACATTGATCACCTCTCGAGGGTGGACTTCCCGCTGGACACCCATTCGCGGGCAAGCTGGCGGGCACAGCCGTCAACTTCTAGTATTTGCTCCAGCGAGAGAAAAGATTTGCCGGTAAACCGCCCCATCACATCCTCGACGAGGCGAGGAATGTCCATAAACCCAATACGACCTGCCAAGAACATCTCTACTGCCACTTCATTAGCAGCATTCAGAGCTGCTGGAAGTTCGCCCCCTGCTTTCCCAGCTGCATAGGCCAATTCGAGGCACGGGAAGCGCTTGTGATCAACCGCTTCAAAAGTTAAGGTTCCTGCTTGTACCAAATCCAACGGTTCTACGGGCGCCTCCAATATTTCTGGACAAGTGAGGGCGTATTGGATAGGAATCCGCATATCTGTTGGGCCCAGCTGGGCTATATAGGAACCATCCTTAAGACGGATCAGAGAATGCACTATACTCTGTGGATGTACTACTACATCAATTTTATCGTATGGGAAGTCGAATAGCCAGTGGGCTTCAATTACTTCGAGTCCTTTATTCATTAGTGTAGCCGAATCTATGCTGATCTTCCCGCCCATATCCCAGTTTGGATGGTTTAAGGCTGCTTCTGCTGAGACATCTTCCAACGAACCAGAGTAGTCCCGGAAAGGCCCACCTGAAGCGGTAAGTACTATTTTATCGACGTGTTCCCGTTGTCTACCATAAAAACAGTGCCAGAGAGCGCTGTGTTCTGAATCAATGGGAATGATCTGAGAGAGGTAATCCTGGATCAGGTGACCAGCAATTACCAGCGTTTCTTTGTTGGCAAGTGCGACTCGTTTTCCCGCTTTGAGTGCGGCGAGAGTGGGGCGCACCCCTGCCGCGCCCACCACAGCGACCACGACAATATCTGCCTCAGGCAGCGTGGCCAGCTCGCACATTCCTTCTGAACCATAGCCTACAGGGATGTTTACTTCTTCTTCTATTTCTCGCGCAGCCTTTTCTTCCAAAACAGCCGCTCTTTTAGGTCTGTAGGCTGCAATTTGCTTCTTTAAGAGCTCGGTATTCTTCCCTGCAGAGAGTGCCAATACGTTAAGATCGGACAGATGTTCCATAACTTGCAGGGTTTGGGTACCGATGGATCCTGTAGAACCTAGGATAACTACATTGGGCATGCCTATTTCCTTTCTGTTAGAGCTGTACGGTACAATGCTTTAGCTAAAATAGCAAACAAAGGCCCCAAGATAAGGCCTGCGATTCCAAACAGACGAAAACCGATGTAAATAGCTGCGGTAGCTGCTAACGGATGCAAACCAATCTGGGAACGGACAAGCTGAGGCTCCCAGACCTGCCGGATAACAAAAAGGATCAATCCAGCCGCAGCACAGGCGGCAGCTAAATCGTACCTTCCTCTGATTCCCTGCCCGATCACAAGTGGTATATAAACTCCACTTGGACCAACACCCGGCAGAAAATCTAACAGGCCTGTAAGCAGTCCCAGTGCGACTACGTATCTGATGCCTATTAGGTGCAGGAACACGATTGTGAGCCCGGCTGACAGTGTCACGAGGATCAACTGCACTCTCAAGTATGCCAGCACTCCATGTGTAACCTCGCGCGTCAGTCGCCTGACCCAGATGTCCCACTGCTTTGGGAGGAGCCTTGCTGCTCCTTTGCTGAAGGTGGCTCGGTCTCGGCAGATAAAAAATGCGCTCATAGCAGCGATAAACCAAACAAAAAGGCCGTCGGGAATAGCTGTAATGACACTAACCAGCAGATTGCCGAAGTGGGCCAGCCATGAACGAATGCGCTCAGCAATAATGGGACCTGTCTCTGATAACGGATACGGCAGGTCAGAAATCAGTGACTGCAAGCGGTGAAATAGTTCAGAGGACGCTTCCAACCACTGGGAAGCCTCCTGGAGATGGTTAACTTCCTGCCACAGCGCTGTCAGCAGCAGAGATATGAGACCAATAGAGCCTGCGAAAAAGGAAAACACAAGTAGAAATGAGGCCAAAGCTCGACCAATACCTAGTCGTTCTAGATGGTTTACCAGTGGTTCCAGCACTATAACGGCAAACAGCGCTATGATAAACGGCGCTGCATAGGGAAGCAGGAACTTCGCCGCTAGAAGTGCTGATATAAAAATTACTGCGGCCAAGACCATCTGCCGCCGCACTGACCTTCAACTCCTTAAAGGCCAGAAGGAGTGTTCATCGCAGTCAGAAAGATGTAGAGCAGAGGCAGTACAAATGCTAGCGAGTCGACTCGATCTAGAATTCCTCCGTGACCGGGAAGTATGGAACCAGTGTCTTTGACGGATTTTTCGCGCTTCAGTGCTGATTCACAGAGGTCGCCGACCTGTCCCGCTGCAGAGAGAACCAGCGACATCACGAAAGCAGCCAAAAGCGGCTGTCCCAGCCATAGGGCATAAAAACCGCCTAAGACAGTTCCTGCCGCACCACCCCACAGTGCACCTTCCACTGATTTATTCGGGCTTATGGTCGGAGCTAGCTTTCTGCGGCCGAATTTGCGTCCACCAAAATATGCCGCTGTATCGGTGGCCCATGTTACTAAGAGCCCATAGACGATCCAACCGAATCCGTATTCGCTGCGCAGCAGCCAAATGAAACTGAATGGTACAGCCACATAGAGAACCCCAAGGATGTTTTCAGCTGCTGCAAAGGGCTTTTGCGTGGAAAATGTGGTGCGGATTAGAAAGTAAAGCACCTGTACAAACAACCAAATCATGAGGTTGGTTGTGTTCAATTTACCATATGAAAGAAGCACGAAAGATAGTCCGGCGACGAATAAGTAGTCATGTTTTGCATTGGGCCCGACAAGACGGGCGAATTCAATGAGCCCTACCAAGACGGCAGCAAATATTAAGGTCTGTAAGGCAAATCCGCCTTTATAAAGACAGATTCCCACTATGGGGATGCCTACAATTGCAGTCAATAATCTTTTGTGCAGCATTCTATTTCTCAGTTCCCTTCTCAGGTACTCGGCCAAAACGGCGTTCTCGCTTTGCAAAAGCTCTTAAAGCAGCGTCAAATTCTTGGTCATCGAAGTCGGGCCAGAGGGTATCGGTCACATAAATCTCAGTGTATGCCGACTGCCATAGGAGGAAGTTGCTCAGCCGCAGTTCTCCTCCCGTTCGAATTAAGAGATCTGGATCCGGTGAGTGGCTTGTGTAAAGATGCGCAGAAAATAGAGCATCATCAATTGCTTCGGGGTCGAGCTGACCGCTTGCAGCCTTGGCAGCAAGCCGCTTGGCGGCAGCAACGATTTCATTGCGTCCTCCGTAGTTAAAGGCAACATTTAGAATAAGGGCATCATTATGGGCAGTACGTGCCTCTGCCCGATCCCAAAGCTCTATAATTGCTGGGGAAAGAGACGTCCTGTCCCCGACTAGAACGACGCGCACACCTTCTCTTTCCAGTTCTTCAATTTCCTTAAAAAATGTCTCGTGCATTAAAGTCATCAGGTAGTTGACTTCTTCGGCAGGCCTGGCCCAGTTTTCAGTACTGAATGCATAAACGGTTAAAGTGCCAATCCCACGATGCTTACAGTAACGGACAGCCTTCTTCAGGGCTGCCACACCTTGGCGGTGGCCCATAAAGCGCGGTAAACGGCGCTTTTGGGCCCACCGACCATTGCCATCCATAATAATGGCTACATGAGATGGCACTTGAGAATGTTCTAGTTCAACCAAAGGGACCAACCTCCTAGCTAACAGACCAATCAGGGGAAGCGCAGATCAACCGAACCTTGTCCTCTAAGGTCTGAACAGCAATTACCCGCAGGTCATCTTCATCTGCTTTCTTCCGGGGAGGACTTGTGATAATGACTTCGTAGTTTACTTGTTCTTCTTGCAGGACCTCTTCCGCTTCTTCGCGGGAATAACCGACTAGGAGGGTCCAATCAATGGAGTCGACACGCTTTGTCAAACTTCCAGAATCTCCTTTTCTTTTTGGGCCAAGAGATTGTCGATTTCAGCGATATACTTATTAGTCAAATCTTGAATCTCGTCCTGCACCCGTCGAGATTCGTCTTCAGAGATGTCACCATTCTTCTCCATCTTCTTGACCGCTTCATTTAAATCGCGCCGGATGTTTCTAACAGCAACGCGGAAATCCTCCGTATCTTTCCGAACAATCTTCACAAGTTCTTTGCGGCGCTCTTCTGTCAGCGGAGGGATAGCTAAGCGAATAACGGAACCATCGTTTGTGGGAGTCAGCCCCAAGTCAGAGCTGAGAATAGCTCGCTCGATGTCCTTGATGGAGTTCTTGTCCCAGGGTGAAATAACAAGCAATCTCGGTTCGGGGGCGCTAATCCCTGCCATTTGTGTTAAAGGAGTTGGAGTACCATAGTAAGATACAACAATGCGGTCTAGCAGTGCAGGATTAGCCCGCCCTGTGCGGACAGCTGCAAAGCTCCTTTTCGTAGCCGCTATCACTTGTTGCATTCTGCTTTCGCCTTCTTTAAGAAGCTCATTTGTCGTCATGGTTTTCGCCTCCTACGAATGTACCTAGTTTTCCTCCGCAAACGGCTTTTACGATGTTTTCCCGTTCGCTAAAGTTAAACACGATAATCGGGATGTCATTGTCCATGCACAGCGACGCAGCGGTAGAGTCCATCACTCCAAGGTTCTGGTTCAATACCTCGAGGTAGCTGATCCGCTCATACATCTTAGCATCAGGATTCGTGCGGGGATCAGAATCGTAAACTCCATCGACCCCCCTCTTGGCCATTAAGATAACCTCAGCTTCAATCTCAAGTGCGCGCAGAGCAGCGGTAGTGTCTGTGGAGAAATAAGGATTGCCGGTACCTGAGGCAAATACGACTACTCGGCCCTTTTCTAAGTGGCGAATAGCCCTACGCCGGATGTATGGTTCGGCGATCTGCCGCATTTCAATAGCAGTTTGGACTCTCGTTGGCACTCCTCGTTTTTCTAACGCATCCTGCAGGGCCAGGGAGTTCATTACGGTCGCGAGCATTCCCATATAGTCGGCAGTCGCCCGATCCATGCCCTTAGCACTGCCTGTAGCTCCCCGCCAGATGTTGCCGCCTCCGACAACAATGCCCATCTGCACATCAAGAGCATGAACCAAGCGGATCTCATCGGCAATTGCGCCAACAACCTCAGGGTCTATCCCAAAGCTACCCCCGCCAAGGGACTCTCCGCTTAACTTCAGCAAAACGCGCTTATATTTTGGTGCTGCCATGAACATCTCTCCCTATTTATTCTTCCTTTAGTTAAATATCCCTTTTCATGGCAAAAAAAGAGAACACCAAGGGTGTCCTCTTATTGCCGCATCTGAGCTTCAACTTCAGCTGCAAAATCCTCTTCACGCTTTTCTAAGCCTTCACCGCGCTCAAATCGGGCAAAACGCCGAACGGAGATGTTTTCCCCGATCTTGGCAATCATGGACGTAATCAATTCACCAACTGTAATGTCTGGATCTTTGACATATGGCTGTTCTAAGAGGCAGACTTCCTTGCAGAAGCGGTCAATTCTGCCTTCCACGATTTTGTCGATGATGTGCTCAGGCTTACCTTCGTTGAGAGCAATCTGACGGTAGAGGCCGCGTTCATGCTCGAGCACTTCTTCCGGGATTTCTTCACGCTGGACGTATTCAGGACGAGCAGCTGCGATATGCATAGCAATATCTTTTGCAAATGTCTTGAACTCGTCGGTCTTGGCCACAAAGTCGGTCTCACAGTTGACTTCTACCAGGACACCAATCCGTCCACCCATGTGGATGTAAGACTCAACAACGCCTTCTGCGGCGATGCGGCCCGATTTCTTCGCGGCAGCAGCCAAGCCTTTTTCACGCAGGTAGTCAACTGCTTTGTCCATATCACCATTAGTTTCTTGAAGCGCTTTCTTGCAATCCATCATGCCAGCGCCAGTTCTTTCACGCAGCTCCTTTACCATTGCTGCAGTAATTCCTGCCATGGGATCCCTCCTCAAGTGGTTGCTAAAGAAAAGGGGAAGAGAGTTTCCCTCTCACTCCCCCACTATTCCCGTAATCTCTTAATTACGCATCTACAGCTGTTTCCTCAGCTTCAGTCTGCTCAGCAGCTTCTACTGCTTCTACTTCTTGAGCAGTACCGGGAGCGTCACTGCGGCCTTCAGCAGCTTCTAAGGCAGCATCCGCAATGATGCTTGTGAGGAGCTTGACAGCACGAATGGCATCGTCGTTGCCGGGAATGACATAGTCAATCTCATCGGGGTCGCAGTTGGTATCTACGATGGCTACGATCGGAATACCTAGCTTGCGAGCCTCAGCCACTGCGATCCGTTCTTTACGAGGATCCACTACAAACAAGGCACCAGGCAGAGTCTTCATACCCCGAATGCCGCCGAGGAATCGATTCAGGCGGTCATGTTCTTTGCGCAGTTCGATTACCTCTTTTTTGGGAAGAACATCGAAAGAACCGTCTTCTTCCATTCTTTCAATTTCTTCCAAGCGGGCGATACGGGTAGCAATAGTTCTGAAGTTTGTCAGCATGCCACCTAACCAGCGCTGGTTGACATAGAACATGCCGCACCGCTCTGCTTCTTCTTTAATGGTATCCTGGGCCTGTTTCTTTGTTCCTACGAACAGGATTTTCTCACCGCTGGCCACCAAATCGCGGACAAAGCGATAAGCCTCATCAACCTTACGAACTGTCTTCTGCAGGTCGATGATGTAAATACCATTTCTTTCAGTGAAGATGTACTCTGCCATCTTCGGATTCCATCTGCGAGTTTGATGTCCAAAGTGAACGCCGGCCTCAAGCAACTGCTTCATAGTAACTATGGCCAAGTCGCCCACCTCCTTTCTCTGTTAGTCCTCCGCCTTCCTCATCTGCTGTTGGGACCAGATGGCACACCCTTCAGCATCGGAAAGCGTGTGTGTTAACACCGTAGTTAAATATACCACAAGTTGGACATTACATCAAGAGGAAATACTCTCATTCAGTGAGAGAATCAACTCTACCTCACCCACACCCATACCTAAACGTTTCGCTATTGTACGAGCATCACACCCCTCGTCTTTCAGGTCAAGCACTGCCGCTACCTTAGGTGAGGTCAAATCCCCGTGTTTTACCGCTTGTATCAGTTTTTCAGAGATCTGGAGCAATCTCTGCTCCTCTTGATTGATGGTCTCGATTATCTCTGAATACTTCGCATCGAGTTCTGCTTCTTTCTTCTCGATACGCCCAATCAACTCATCAGCGAGTTCTTCCAGCAGGCTGAAATCGGGCGGCGGCTTTACGAATAAATTAGGCCGCACTAAATAAAGCCCAACGAGGCCCAGCATGATGCCGAGCAGGAACACAATGAAAAACTCCATACCCCTGCCCTCCTCAGGCGCGAATATCAATGCCCCGTCTCTTTCCGCGTTTCTTGCTTTGGGGCTCCTCTTGCTGCTGTTGGTGCTGTTTGTCGCCTTCGCGCTGCATACGAACCTTCACGTCGTTCGGTGTTCTTTCAATGCGCTGCTGGCGGCGGACGAAGTCCTGCTGAATCTGGGGTGCTAGTTTTCCGGCAGCCGTAGGATCGCCTTCTCGCTGGAGGCGGGGTACCTGATCCGTACGTGTAAGAAGTACCTGGAAATCCGGGAACTTGATCGACATTTGATCACCCCTCTATGGAAATCAGAACCAATCGAGCTTAGCTCTCAAATTGAGAAGAGCTTTTGTATGAATTTGGGAAACGCGAGATTCAGACACGCCCAATACATGTCCGATTTCTTTTAATGTAAGACCATCTTTATAATACAGGGATAATACCATGCGTTCCCTATCAGAGAGCTCCTCAATTGCAGCAGCCAGTTCCGTCAGCGATTCACTTCTGATTAAATCATGGTCAATCGGTGGTTCGTCAGCAGTAACCAGGTCAGAAAGGCGTAGAGCCTCCTGGGGGGACTCGCCACCAACCACATCATCGAGGGAAATGAGGGTAGTTCCCCTGACCTCATCCAGCATCTGGAAATACTTATCTTTGGGCAGTTCGAGAGCAGCTGCCACTTCTTCATCTGTAGGAGTGCGTCCTAAATTGTGAGTCAGTTCTTGAATCTTTTTTTCCAACGCTCGCGCTTTCGCTCGTGTGCTTCTCGGTACCCAATCGCACGAGCGCAAACCATCAATAATAGCCCCTCTAATTCTAGTTGTTGCGTAAGTTTCGAATTTTACATCCCGCTGCGGATCGAACTTCTCAATTGCATCTAAAAGGCCAAAGGCTCCGTAGCTTTCTAGATCTTCTAGTTCAACATTATTGGGCATATGTATTGCCAACCGGCCAGCAACATATTTGACCAGTGGAGCGTAATGCTCGATTAACTCTCTGCGAGCCTCCTCGTCATGATGCTCTTTGTATCTTGTCCACAGTTGGGAGGCATTAGCGATCAGACTTGACAAGTTCCTCAACTCCCACCTGCCTCAGTATCAAGTAGTCCTTTGCGGTGCAGCTCAAGCTGGCGTTGGTAGACGTACCGAATAACAGTTTTTCGTTCACTTTCAGGAAGATTGATGAACGAAACGCCGTAGCCGAAGCCTGTTTCAGTTTCCCGCTTACGTACGATTTCGCCGTAAGTCTGGATAGTTTCCTGCTCCAGCGGAAGGCATATCCAAATAAAGTCGCCTTCGCAAAGCTCCTCTTCTGCATCCATCCACAGGCCACCTCCACTGAGGTTGCGCACAATACAGGTGCGGATTCCCTGGACTTCGTCGTCGAGCACCAAGGCATACGTGGCTTCAATGAACACGTCTACTCGCACAAATTGGCGATCCTGAATCTTCTGCCACTCACCCACAAGGCGCAGGGAAATGGTTGCGACTTGTCCCCTCTGCCTTGTTTCAACAATGGCAGGAGCACGATATCTGCCCTGTGATTTTGCACTTGTATCCTTGTATTCTATATTGAGCTCGGTACCTAAACGAATGGGAACGAGCGTCCCCTGTTCGATGGGTGCTGCCACTATCACAATGTTATCATACACGTCTTCGACCCTAGTTCGGTACACCTGCGTTCCGCTGTATGTTTCAATATATAGGTAGATATTCTGGTTCGGGCGAATCGCCATCTTGTGACCTCCTTAAACGCGCAGCAATCGATGAACTCGATGGAAAAATCGCTGAATACGATTCTGTCCCGGTGGTTCACTCAGTTCTGCTCCGACCAGTCCTTGGCCGATCCGGCGGATTGCACGGCTGGTCATCGAAGACGGATAGGCAAGCAGCACTGGGCGCTGTTCGGCGACAGAGTTAACCACTTGATGATCGTAAAGAATGTATCCAGCGTAGTGTATCTCTTTTCCCAGAAACTGCCTGGAAACGGTATTTAATTTTTCTGCTGCGAGTTCGGCCTCCTGCGGGCTGTGGGCCATGTTGACAACTACATGAATGGAGCTTTCCGGATTGCGTTGAAGAATCACTTTTATGACCCCGTAGGCATCGGTAATCGATGTCGGTTCTGGAGTTGTCACTACGAGCACCTCAGATGCTGCTACAGCAAAGCTCACAACATTCTTGTGGATGCCAGCTCCCGTATCAAGGATGACAAAGTCGAAATCGTTCAGACCTTCAATAGCCCTAGCGAACGCATCCAATCTTGATGAACTCAAATTGGCTATATCGTAGAGACCTGATCCACCGGCCAGAATCTTCAAACCGTTCGGTCCATTGGTCAGAATCTCGCTGATCCGTTTTTGACCTGTTAGAACATGAGTCAAGTTGAACTCAGGTGAAATGCCAAGAATAATGTCCGCATTAGCCAGCCCGAGATCAACGTCAATGAGTAATACCCGATAGCCCAACTCAATCAGCGCCAGTGCCAAATTGACCGAGATGTTTGTCTTACCTACGCCGCCTTTGCCACTGGTTACCGCAACGATTCTCGGTCCGGCGCTGTGTTGCTGTTTTACCATTCTGCGCAGTACTTCAGCCTGATCAGTCATAGATAGTCCCCCAAAATCAGCTTAGCAATGTGATGCCCATCTGCGACCTCTATGTCGTCTGGGACCCCCTGGCCAGTTGTAATAAACGAGATGGGCGCTTTAGCCAACTTAACCACATGCAAAATGATGCCATAGGAGCTTGTCTCATCGAGTTTCGTAATTATCACTCTGTCGATTGGAATTTCTCCAAACACATCGACGATCTTAGGCACATCGTTTTCTTTGGTGGTCGCACTCACGACGAGATGTACTTCAACATCTATTTCATTAAAGTAACTGCGGAGCTCATTGATGTGCAGCTGGTTGTTGGGGCTGCGCCCAGCCGTATCGACGAGAATCAGGTCGCGATCCTTCATTTTCGCGATAGCTCCGTTTAACTCCTTAGGGCTAAAAGCTACTTCTAATGGTATACCTATTATATCGGCATAAGTGCGGAGTTGATCAACCGCTGCAATGCGGAAAGTGTCGGTTGTAATGACCCCGACTTTTTTGTGAGCCACTAATGCAAAGTTCGCCGCTATTTTTGCAATGGTAGTTGTCTTACCGACCCCCGTCGGACCGATGAATACCGCTATTTTAGATTGGCCTTCTTCAAGCGACCACGGCTCAACGGTTGTAATTTCTCGTGCAATCTGCTCTGCCAGTTCAGTCCATAGGCGCTGAACATTCGTCCATTCAGCTTCCGGAAGACTGCGCAGCACGTCAGCGATCAGCGTACCAGCTAGCTCCCGCGGAATACCAGTGGTCAGAAGCTCTTGAAAGATCCCATCCATTTCTTGTGGGAAAATCAGTTCTCTCCTGCCCTGGTATGGTGGCTGCTGTGGCGGTGTCTGCGGTTTTGACTGGACCGATTTCGCTGCAGCCGTCTCTCTTTTAGCCGCGTCGGGATCGACCGCCCCAATGATTTCATAGACCGGCTTGCCAAAGAGGCCAAATGGGCCTCGTCGTTTTTGTCTTGTATGGAGGATGACAGCGTCACGTCCAAATTCTTGGCGCAGACGCTCCACGGCCTCCTGCATGGTTTGTCCAGTAAACCGCTTAACCCTCATTGTTGATCCACTTCACCACCCCATGGGCCTGCACTTCTATATCAGGAGTAATCTCATTGTAAGAGAGAACAATCAGCTTTGGTATGGCACGCTGAGTTAGATGTTTTAGTGCTGGTCGAATTTGTGGTGCGGCCAGCACGATTGGATGCGGCAGTGGATGCTGCTCCAACGCCTTACCCAACTGTACGAACAACGTCTGCAGCAGACGGGGATCGAAATTGATTACCATACCCCGTTCTGTATATTCTATAGAAGCGTTGATGGCTTCTTCCCACTCTGGGCTGAGTGTGAGTACGTGGAGGACGTCCTCCTCGAGATACATGTTTGTGATCTGCCTTCCCAGAGCCTCTCTCACATATTCTGTGAGAATGTCTGTATCCTTTGTTAAGGGCGCAGTATCAGCAAGTGTTTCTAAAATGGTGACCATATTACGGATCGGCACACCCTCGCGCAGCAGATTCTGCAGAACTTTCTGAACCTCTCCTAAGGTCATTAGATTAGGAATGAGCTCCTCCACAACGGCCGAGTACTCGGCGCGCAGCCCATCAATGAGTGTCTTCGCTTCCTGCCGCCCGAGAAGGTCGGGAGCGTGAGAACGAATAATCTCTGTAAGATGAGTTGCTAATACCGCGGGAGCATCTACAACTGTATACCCTGCATACTCAGCTTTCTCGCGCTCAGATGCACTGATCCAGAGCGCATCCAGTCCAAATGCCGGTTCTGTGGTAGGGATACCCTCTACTCTTTCAGTAACACCACCAGCGTCCATAGCTAAATAGTGATTAGTCATTAGTTCGCCCTTCGCTACCTGGATTCCTTTGATCTTTACAACATAAGCACCAGGTGGAAGCTGCAGGTTGTCGCGAATTCGGATGACCGGAACCAAAAGTCCCAATTCAAGGGCACACTGCCGGCGGATCATGCTGATACGATCAAGCATGTCTCCGCCTTGTCCTGAATCGACCAGGGGAATAAGCCCATAGCCAATTTCCAGTTCAATTGGATCAACCTGCAGAAGGGAAACCAGCTGCTCGGGGTTGCGGCCTTCTTCAGCGATTGCCTGCTCTTCGGCGGCTTCCTCGGCTTCAGGTACAGCATCAGCGGGACCGGTGTAATAACCTAACAGTCCACAGATAACCCCCAGGGTTAGAAATGGCAGGGTTGGCAGCCCAGGTACCAATCCGAAAACCGAAATAATGCCACCAGCTGTGAGAAGTACCTTACGGTTCGCGAGCATCTGCCGCGAGATTTCATACCCGAGATTGTTTTCTGACGCTGCCCGAGTAATGATAATACCGGTAGCGGTAGAAACCAAGAGGGCCGGAATCTGTGAGACAAGCCCATCGCCCACTGTAAGGAGTGTGTATCGGGTGAGGGCTTGGTCGAAACTGAGACCGCGCTGCAGTATTCCGACTGCAAAACCGCCAATTAGGTTGATTAACGTAATAATAATCGACACAATGGCGTCGCCTTTGACGAACTTGGAGGCACCATCCATGGAACCGTAGAAATCTGCTTCCCTCTCAACCGCACGCCGTCGAGCGCGAGCTTCAGATTCTGTAATCAGACCGGCGTTGAGGTCGGCGTCAATACTCATCTGTTTACCAGGCATCGCGTCGAGTGTAAATCGAGCAGCAACTTCCGCGACGCGCTCGGCACCTCTCGTGATAACCATGAACTGTACAATTACGAGGATTAAGAAGATAACAAATCCTACGACATAGTTGCCGCCCACAACAAACTGACCGAACGCAGTAATAATCTTACCAGGATTTCCCGTAAGCAGAATGAGGCGGCTTGAAGACACGTTCAAGGCCGCACGAAACAGAGTCATGATCAAGACTATAGATGGAAAGGCCGCAATTTCTAGCGGTTCAACCACGTTCATAGTGAGCAGAATTAGAAGAAGCGACAAGCTCATATTCAGCGCCAGCAGAAGGTCTAAGATTGCCGGCGGCAGTGGTATGACCATCATAACTACTATTAATACCACTCCGACGATGACTGTCAGATCACTCAATTGTGATGCTCTGCTCATAAACGATGCGGGTTTTGCCATTTATAACATCCCTTCGCTTAAACCTGAGCCGCTCTCCGCCGCAGTCGATATACAAAGGCTAATAGCTCTGCAACCGCGGGATACAGATCGGGAGGAATCTCCTGTCCCACCTCAGTCGTCTTATACAGGGCTCGTGCTAATTCAGGTTTCGATACAACTGTAATGTCATTTTCTTGGGCGAGTTCTTTGATCTTTTGTGCTACATGTCCCATACCTTTGGCTACTACTTGAGGAGCATGCATATCTTCTGCATCATACCGCAGGGCGACAGCATAGTGGGTCGGGTTGGTAACCACCACATCGGCGGTAGGAACAGCAGCCATCATGCGGCTCGCCGCCATTTGCCGCTGCCTCTGCCGAATTTTGGATCGCACCAATGGATCTCCCTCGGTCTGCCGCAGCTCTTCCTTTATTTCTTGTTTGCTCATTCTGATGCTCTGTTCAAACTCCCATCGTTGGTAGAGATAATCTGCAGCCGCAAGTACCAAAAGGAATATTCCAATACGGATGGCCATGTTTGTTACAGCATCGATTACTAACAGGAAACTTTGACGCAGGTCGGAAAAACCCAACCCTATAAGCCACGGAACAGCGTTTATCAGCTGCTTATAAACCATATATCCCACGATGCTGATCTTAAAAACAGACTTAATAAGTTCTACAAAGGCCCGTTTAGAAAAAATCCGCTTCAATCCTTCAATTGGGTTGATGCGGGTAAACTTCGGCATGATGGATTCGGGAGTTGCCATGAAACCTACCTGAAGTGCCTGCGATGCAAACGAAAACACAGCTAGAATAACCAGAATAGGAAGGACAACAATTGCGCCCGTTCGCAGGGCAGTGAAGAATATTTCCTGCAGGCCGCCAATGGTTCCATCCCACTCGTGAAGGTTCTGCAGGAAATGTACTACCAAAGATTTGGCCTCACCTGCGATAAAAGGCCCCAGAGCATCAACAACTATAAACCCCACTAGGACCATCACGGCAATGCTTACTTCGCCACTCTTAGCTACCTGTCCCTTTTTGCGGGCTTCTTCTCGCCGCCTGGGGGTCGCTGGTTCTGTCTTTTCGCCAGCGAACAATTGGAGGTTGATCCGCTTGTCTAGCACTCAACCACCCCCTGCTTGTAAAATAGTGCGCAGGTAAGTCATGAGGAGTCCATCGTAGGCGAAAATTCTGCTGACTCCCGCTACGTACGCAGGTACTGCCAAAGCAATGATAAGCATCCCGACGAAGATTTTAATCGGGAACCCAATGACAAACACATTTATCTGTGGTACAGCTCGCACCACTATGCCCAATCCGATATCCACCAGAAGGATCGTAGCGATGACCGGAAGCGATATTTTCATGCCGATATGAAACAATTCCTGCGCTAATGACATCACTGTGTTAAAAGTAATCTCCACATCGATAAAGCCCAGCAGTGGGATCGTCGCGTAGCTTTCTGTCAAAGCTTGTACAAGCCACAAGTGGCCATCTATAGCAAAAAAAAGCAGCACAGCCAAAATGTAGTAGAATTGTGAGAATACAGGCATCTGCATGCCGGTCGCTGGATCGAAAACACTTGCCATTCCAAAGCCGATTGGCACGTCTGTCAACTGGCCGGCAAACTGCAAAATTCCAAAAGCAATCAGTACAAGCAAGCCCAAAAGAAGGCCTACCGCCACTTCGTGCAGAGTAAGAACAAGCAAAGTCCCCACCGACAAAACAGGCAGCCTACTCGGATTAAGGTTTGGCAGCACAATTAGCGCCAGCAGGGCGCTGAAACCAATCGTGGTGGTACTGGGAATATTCCGTCGATTAAATACCGGAGAAACAACAAAAAATGTGGTAATGCGAATCAGCACCAGGGCGAATTGAACTGCGGGCTCTGGTATGGGCATCTTTCTCTCCCCTGCTTATGAGATATACAGATGCAGGTTCCCCAGCAGTCTTTCGCCAAAATCAATCAAGATGCGGAGCATCCATGAACCAAAGACTACAATGGAAACCAAGACCGCGATAATCTTGGGAACAAACGTTAAAGTCTGCTCTTGAATCTGCGTCGTTGCTTGAAAAATGCTGACGAGCAGACCGACTAAGATACCTAAACCCAGCGGGGGTCCAGCTACCAAGAGCACTGTTTTTAGGGCTTCCTGGCCTAGATTGATTACCACTGTCTCTGTCATTTTTTACACATCCTTGAATTACGAAAAGCTGCTGAGCAGCGAACGAACTACTAGATGCCATCCGTCAACTAAAACAAACAGCAATATCTTAAAAGGCAGTGATATCATGACTGGCGGCAGCATCATCATACCCATTGCCATCAGGGTGCTGGCCACGATCATGTCAATCACTAAGAAAGGTATAAACAGCACAAATCCGAGCTGAAACGCAGTTTTGAGCTCAGATATCACAAATGCCGGAATCAAGGTCAGAGTATCGACATCGGCGCGCGTGGCAGGTCTATCCTGACCCCGCATATTGATAAACATCTCCAAGTCCCTTTCTCGCGTGTGAGAAAACATAAAATCACGAATGGGTTCGAGACCGATCGATAAGGCATCCTCAAAGGCTAGCTCGCCGTTCATATAGGGCACAACCGCCTCAGTATAAACGGCACTGAAAACTGGAGCCATGATAAATGCGGTCAGAAAAAGCGCTAGACCAATTAAGACCTGATTCGGAGGTACCTGGTTTGTTCCCAGGGCGTTTCTAATTAAAGAGAGCACAATAACCGTTCTGGTAAAAGACGTCAAAAGGGTTAGAATGGCAGGTGCCAGTGTCAATATCGTTAGAACTAGGAGTATCTGCAGAGTAACTGCAACATCCTGCGGTCCTTCTGCTGCACCTATCCCGATATCAATCCGCGGAATAGGTATATTTGTCTGCAAAAAAAAGCCCACTACATTTCCTCTCCGTTCTTGAGGCTGCTTGCTGCTTTATCACTCGAATCAATCAGCGTAACTGCTTGAGGTGTCACACCAAGAAGATAGCGGCGCTTGTCCCATTCAATGACATACAGCGCCCGATTGACTCCTAGTGGCATAACTTCTTTCACGTGGATGCTGGTACCTTTAGTGTGACGGCGCCCATACCACCGAGTCGCTAGATAAACAGCTGGAGCCAAGATTGCCAGCACAACTACAACTCGAACAAGTCCCAGGATCAATAAACTGTCCACGCCTGTCACCTACCGTTGAACTCTCGAATCCGTTCTTCTTCTGGAACGATGTCGAGAATCCGAATGCCGAAGCGATCGTCTACCACAGTCACTTCTGCCCTAGCAATGCATTGGCCGCTTACGTAGACGTCAACGGGATCGCCAGCTGGACGGTGAAGCGCAAACGTTGTATTCGGCTCTAATTCCATAAGCTCGTGCAGAGTCATAGTGGTATGACCTAGCTCAACAATGACGTCGAGGGTTACATCTTCTACCAGGTCCAGCGGTAAATCAACATCAGATGGATCTGGTACTGTTAGTTCCGCAAAAACTGCGGTTCTAACGGGCAGCTGTGGTGCTGCTGGCGAGAGGCTGTGGCTTGATGTAGCCCTGCCTCTGAGCGGCGGCCGGCTGCTTTGAACTACCGCTGGCTCAGCTTCCTGAAGAAGCGAACCGACCTTGGACCCTCGAATAAAGAAGCAGATTTCTACGCAGTTCTCGCTCCAGCATACAGCATGGCGCACCAAGAGGCTGCCTTCTTCAACCGGCAGCTGACCCAGGTCTTTATGAGAAACGCGGACTGCCTCACCAAGATGGTAGGGTTTATATTTGCCACTGATTTCAGAAAATCCTTCGGAAAGGTGCTTGATCCAGCCTTCAAAAATGGTCTGCAGTGCCCAGTCAACACTTCCGCCGAAGCTGGCCGCGGTATATTCTGCTTCGGAAACTGCCATGAAGCCAAAGAACTCCCCCTGGCCTACTGACATGGGCAGCATGAATACGTCCTCAATAAAAAGTACGTCTAGTTTCTGCTGGACTTGTTCGACGTAAGGACCCTCGATGTTGACGGCATGAGGAATAAGCACCTGAAAATGTCTAGCTACAGATTCAAGCGCCGCGGAAAATGCTGAGGTAAGCTGTTTATTCGGCTCGGCTGAAGCACTCCGACGCAGGAGTGCATCTATTTCAGCTTGCGAGAGAATGGAATCAGCCATAGTAACTCCTTTCTACCAAGCCCTATTGTACAATTAGATCAACGAAGTAGAGATCAATTACTTCCCCAGATATTAAGAGATCATTGATGCCGGTAATGATTTCGGTTCGCAGGTTGTCTAAACCGTTAGCAGTTCGCAGTTCTTCAACGGTGCACAGCCGAAGGAGCTTGATGACCAAATCTCTTACCTGTGGAGTCCGTTTGTCCAGTTCGTCAACGACTTCTTCCTTCGATCCTTCCAACATGATGCCTGTCCGGATATAATGCGGCTGGGCACCAGATGGCATCAGGTTCACCATAAATTCTCCGGCATCAAAGATAGGACCAATTTCCCGCTTGCTCTCTGAAGCAGCTTGGTTTTGATCTGCGGGGGCGCTTCCCCTGCTGAAGATAATGAAAGTTGAATAGGCGCTTCCCACGGCAGCGATGATGACTAACGCTATAATGCCAATAATAACCTTCAGATCCAGTTCTACTTTTTTTGCCAATTGGGCTCACCATCCTCAATTCGGTTCTTCATCCCACAAATCGATGTTCATAATTACAATGTCAACGCGACGGTTCAAAGCACGGTTTTCTGGAGTGTCATTTGGCCGCAGAGGCCTGTACTCAGCATAACCTGCTGCTGAGAGGTTCTCCGGATCAAAACCTTTTTCTTCTATCAGGTAGCGAACTACATTAGTTGCCCGCCTGACACTCAGCTCCCAGTTTGAAGCAAACTCGACGTTGTTAATTGGCAAGTTATCGGTATGCCCCTCAACCCGAATAGGATTCGGCAGATCCTTGAGCGTTGGAGCAACACTGTCTAAAATCCGGCGTGCTTCAGGTTTGAGGTCTGCCTTACCTAAGTCAAAGAACACTTGATCAGCAAACCGAATGGTTACACCCCGTTCATCCATTTCTAGGCTGACGCCAGGAATCGCTTCCGAGTCGAGGTAGGTAGCAAGTCTATCAAAGATACTGTTTAGCTGCTGCAGACCTAAATCGCCAGGAGAAACCATGGCAATGTCGTCGCCGATTATCGAGGTGCCACTCTGGAGAATACCGAATCCCTGCTGGAGAGACCTGACGATTGCCTGGAAGTTGCCGGCATCGATGCTCGAAAACGCGAACAGCAGAACAAAAAAGGACAAGAGCAGGGTCATCATGTCCGCATATGTAGTCAACCAAGTACCGCCCGAGGAACCTTCATCGCGCTTCCTTCTTCTACGCACGTACCGTCACTCCCTCTACTTCAGGTGCCCCTTCCGGTTGAGAAGCAAAGTAGCTGGGAGGGAAGAACGATTTGAGCTTTTCCTCTACGATGCGTGGGTTTTCTCCAGCCTGAATAGACAAGATGCCTTCAATCATGATCTCCTTCATCATTACTTCCTGCTCGGTCTTCAGCCGAAGTTTCGAAGCTATCGGAAGAAATACGAAGTTTGATGCGATCGAACCATAGAACGTTGTGATCAAGGCTACAGCCATACCACTGCCAATGGCATCGGGGTTGTCTAACTCGGCCAGCATAACAATGAGTCCAATCAGAGTTCCGATCATACCATATCCTGGTGCAAACGCAGCCATCTGATCAAAGATGCGGTGACCGATGCTGTGCCGTTCTTCCATTGACGCCACTTCAATTTCGAGAACATTGCGGACCAGTTCGGGATCAGTTCCGTCTACTACAAGCTGGATACCCTTCTGCAGAAAGGGCTCATCTACGGCCTGAGCACGCTCTTCAAGGGCGAGCAGGCCCTCGCGACGGGAAATTTCGGCGAAATTTACGAGAGTGGAGATAATTTCTCGTCCTCGATCAGTTCCTTGATCTGTAAAGGCAATTCTCACTAAACTAAGTGCATTTCTCATATCATTCATTGAGAAACCGATAAATACCGATGCGAACGTACCTCCAAAGACGATGAGAATGCTGGAAAAGCTCCAAAAAAGTCGCAGTTCTCCCTCGAGCATCATACCAACGATGAGGAGAACGGTGCCCATAATAATACCAACTACTGATGCAATATCCATGGGTTCAACCTCTCCATAATCAATTTAGGTGTGGGGCCGCATGCCGCGGCCCCAAACGGATTACCGCTTGAGATTGACCAATTCCTGCAGCATTTCATCAGATGATGTGATAATGCGAGAGTTGGCCTGGAAACCTCTCTGCGTAATAATCATATCTGTGAATTCCTCACTCAAATCCACATTGGACATCTCCAATGCGCTTGGTGAAATGTTTCCAAAACCAGGGACTCCAGCAGCACCAAGCTGGGCTTGTCCAGAGTTAGCCGATTCAACAAACATTGTGGAACCGGTGCGCTCTAAGCCAGCTGGGTTGGTGAACCGAGCTAGTGCTACTTGACCGAGATTGCGGGTCAATCCATTCGAGAAACTTCCCACGATACGCCCGTTTTGGTCAATAGAGAAGCTCTCCAAAGTACCATTCGTATAGCCGTTCTGGCTCAAGAACTTGGCCGTCATGCTGTCGGCATAATGTGTAAACTGGGAAAAATCCAGTGCGATAGTCATGCTGTCAGCTAATGCTGGGTTAAGTTTAACCTCGGCGTCAGGCGCTGACGAAAAAGTGCCGTCGCTGTTAAAGGTGATGGTGCCATCTGCAAGGCTCTCCTTCATAGTTAACCGCATCTCAGAACCAGTGCCGACAGCTTCAAGCTTTTCGCCAGCTTTTATAGCTTTTTCAAACTCGATAGTTACAGCGTTATCACCAGTCCCGATGGTCCAGACC
>CALKAR010000315.1 GCA_937988745.1 uncultured Peptococcaceae bacterium | reverse complement strand
AAAGCGTGTCCGAAATGTTGGACACGCTTTTCTATTTTCTAGTTCTACTGAGGGGGGCTCGGCCATATGCTGTCATAGGTAGACAAACAGTTAAGGAGGAGTTTCATGCAGCTGGGCCTCTCATTAGCACGGCAGAATATCATGCGCCGAGTATTACTCAGCTTACTGCCAATCTACATATTCTGTATCTACGCCTTTGGCTGGCGGCTCTTGGTGATTCTGGCCTTCGTGACCATTTGTGGTGTGGGAACCGAATATGTCATTCTGCGGTTTATGCAGGGTTCAGTTCCAATCAGGATGCCGGAAGCGATTCTCGTCAGCTGTGCGTTGTATACCTTGGTGCTGCCGCCTGCAGTACCGCTTTGGACAGCATGTCTGGGGATTATCTTTGGTGTGCTTTTTGGCAAGGGTATCTTCGGTGGATTCGGCAAGAACGTGTTCAATCCAGCACTTCTGGGAAGATGTTTTGTCTTCATTACTTTCCCCGCAGTTATGACCGTCAATTGGTCCGAACCGTTTCGAGGTTTCCCGGGCGGATTGCTGCGTTACAGTGGTGGAGCTGATGTGCTGACCAGTGCCACACCTCTAGTGCAGGTAGGGGGTGAGCAGCTCTCGCTCTTACGGCTCTTCTTCGGTCCTATACCAGGCTCGGCAGGAGAGATCAGCGCCTTCTTGATCCTGCTTGCAGCAGTGTACTTGGTGCTTACTAAGACAGCTTCTCTGGAAATCATGCTGGCCAGTGCAGGAGCTTTTCTGGGATTAAGCACCCTGTATTATCTGACGGGCGCAGCGGCAGCCTCACCTCTAATGAGCATCTTTTCTGGCGGTGCCCTTTTCGCCTTCGTTTTCATGGCTACCGACCCGATTACGGCGCCGACAAATAGGACCGCCAAAATTCTTTATGGGCTCTTGATTGGTGCCTTGACAATTACCATACGCACGTTCGCTAACTTCCGGGAAGGTGCCATGTTTGCAGTCCTATTAGGGAATTCTTTTGCACCACTTTTGGATCTGCAGGTGAAAGAATTTATGGCGCGGAGGAGGGAGGCGACGTCATGAACAAAGATGGGCATCTTTACAGCATCATCTTTACCTTCGTCTTAACAGCTTTATTTACAGCCGTTCTAGCCATTACTCAGGCGGTATACCTACCAGCGATCACTGCAAATGAGGTAGATGTGCATCGGAGGGCGATACTGAAGGTGCTAAATGTATCCGATGAGTCCTTTTTCCAAGACTTTGCTGTCCATGTAAGCCAGCAATCTCTCGGAGAAAGCGCAGTTTATATAATCTATAACTCCGACGGAACACCACAAAGCTATGCCTTTCCCATGAACGGTCAGGGGTTATGGGGTGCTATCAAAGGTTACATTGGTGTATCTGGGGATTTCGGTGAGCTCTTGGGATTGGAGTTTGTGGAGCAAAACGAGACTCCCGGTTTGGGAGGCCGCATCGATGAAGATTGGTTTAAGGCACAGTTCAGCGGCATAAAAATCACTCCAGGGCAGCCGATCGTTTACGGCGATGGCCTCGATGCTGTGACAGGTGCCACCTCCAGTTCTAATGCGGTGCTGCGCCTCCTAAATGAGACGCTTACGGAAGTCTTTGCTCTCCAGGAGGTGTTCAGTCGATGATCAGCCGCACACAGATTAAGGCTTTAGCGAAGCGGAATATATGGGACGAAAATCAAGTCCTACGCCAGATTCTCGGTATTTGTTCTATGCTGGCAGTAACAAACTTGCTGTCTAACAGCTTGGTGATGGGAATCGGCCTGATTTTTACCGTCTCCCTATCAAGCTGGACGATCTCACTGCTCCGTAAATGGATACCTCATAGGGTGCGCATGATTGTCCAGACCTTGATCATCGCTTCCTATGTAATTTTCTTTGATATCATCATCAAAGCGAATCTACCAGAGATCAGCAGATCCTTAGGGCCCTATATAGGGTTGATCATTACCAACTGCATTATCATGGGGCGGGCCGAAGCCTTTGCTCAGCACAATCCACCGCTCTTATCGCTGCTGGATGGGTTCTTCGCGGGTGTGGGTTATACGGTCGTCTTAGTGGCAGTAGCCTTTATTCGAGAACTATTGGGATTTGGAACCATCTTTGGTTTCAATGTCAACTTCTTGGAGCTCGAAACCTGGACCCTTATGGTAATGCCCCCAGCAGCCTTCTTCATAATCGGTGTCTTTATCTGGGTTCTCAATAACCGTGCCCAGAAGAAAGTGACTGGAGGTGGCCAGAATGGTTGAAGCGCCAGCAATTAATCCTCTTATCATTCTCCTTGCCTCAGTTTTTACGAGCAACATGGTTTTGAGCAACTTCTTGGGGATGTGTTCCTTTATCTCGGTATCGTCCGAGTACAAGACGGCCTCGGGTTTGGGAGCCGCGGTGGCTCTGGTGACCACAGTTACGACAGTACTAAATTGGCTGGTCTACCACTTGATTATGGTTCCGTTGGGCCTCGATTACCTGCGCTACATTATCTTCATCGTGGTGATTGCCGCGACGGTACAGATCATTGAAATGGCCCTTGACCGCTACTTCCCTGAACTCCATATGAAGCTCGGCGTGTTTCTGCCGCTCATCACAGTGAACTGTGCCATTTTCGGTGTCAGCCTCTTTATGGTGATTCGGAGCTACAACTTTGTGCAGTCGCTGTTCTTTGGGTTAGGGAGTGGACTGGGCTGGTGGCTTGCTATATCGGCTCTGGCTGCAATTCGCGTCAAGATTTCGAAGAACAAACTCCCGCGAGGCTTAGATGGCCCTGCGATCACCTTTATTATTACCGGTATCATGGCGCTGGCCTTTGTGGGGTTCTCTGGCATCTTTGTGATTCAGTAGGGGGGTGAACCTATGGAAATTCTGCTGACGGTATTAAGTGTTTCTCTCTTAGGAGCAGCCCTTGCCGCAGTGGTTGTCTTGGCCGATCTGAAACTTAACGACTATGGAGTTTGCTCTATTGACATTAACGACGGACAGCGGGTCTTATCTGTACAGGGCGGTTCCACTCTGTTGACAAGTCTTTCGAGTCAAGATATTTTCATCCCCTCAGCCTGTGGAGGAAAGGCTACCTGCGGCCTGTGCAAGATTGGTCTCTTGACAGATGCCGGTCCAGTGCTTCCTACAGAGGAACCATATCTAAGCGGCGAAGAAATCGATCAGGGTGTACGGTTGGCGTGTCAGCTCAAAGTTAAACACGATCTGCAGGTAACAATTCCTGAGGAGTTTTTCAGCATTAAGCGCTACCGAACAAAGGTGCTTAAAATAACTGATCTGACTTACGACATTAAGGAATTTCGATTTAAGCTTTTAGAACCACAGGACATGGAATTCGTCCCTGGTCAGTATGTACAGCTCGATTCAAAGCCCTATGATGATGTGGAAGAAGTGGTCAGTCGGGCCTATTCGATCTCATCGCTGCCTTCCCAAAAGGGGATCCTGGAACTGATCATCCGTCTGGTTCCGGGGGGTGTATGCACTACATTCCTGCACAACCATGTGAAGGAGGGGGATGAGATCACTCTCGCCGGACCCTTCGGTGATTTTTATCTGCGGGAAGGTGCAAGCGAACTGCTCTTTATTGCAGGCGGTTCTGGTTTGGCACCTATCAAATCGATGGTCCTCGACATCTTAGAACAAGGGCTGTCTAAGCAGATGGTTTTCTTCTTTGGAGCGGTGAAAAAGCGTGATCTCTATTATGTTGATTTCTTTACCGAACTCCAGGAGAAGCATCCTAACTTCCGCTACATCCCAGCCTTATCTGATCCTGATCCAGAAGATGAGTGGGACGGAGAAGTAGGCCTGATCACCGAGGTCGTAGCCAGGCACGTAAGTGATGCCAATGATAAGCAGGCCTATCTCTGCGGCAGCCCTGGAATGATCAATGCCTGCTTAAAAGTCCTCACTGAGATCGGCTTTGATGAGGAACAGATTTTCTACGATAAGTTCTAGGGGGGAAGAGGGTTGAAACAAGGGCCGGATCTCCAGCGAATTGAAGAAAACATGCGTACGGGCCCCTTAGCTGCCCATGGATTTATGGGTACCGACACCCGCAGTTTAGCAGCTGTCCTGCAGGCGGACCAGGTCCGTTTGGAGAGGTTAGGGATTACCAAAGAAGAGATGGCTGCCCGCATGCGCCACTTCACTGAAATAGGAAAGGAACACCTTGGGCAAGCCATAGTGGTAGAAGGAAAGTATAGAGTAGAGACTATCGACCACAAGGGCAGCATTTTGTGTCCGTTTGCCCATGACTATCAGGCGAGCAAGTGCAATACACATCTGACCTGTCTTAGGACCGGCAGAAGCATCGTGTGGTCTGATCTTAATATCCACCTGGTTGAAGAGCATGGGTTCTTTGAAGGGAATGGGGCGCGATTTAGGTTGGAACCAGAAGAATTAGCAGATATTTTGGGACTAAACCCAGTGAGGTGATAAATGTGCATCCATTAGATTTTGCTATGGAAATGGAGCTCGAAGGCAAGGAGTTCTACCTCAAGCAGGCTCAGGCTCTGTCCGGGACTCCTCTTGAACAGCTGTTCAGGGCCTTGGCCGATGACGAAGAAAAACACTATCAGTTTGTAAGGCAGATGAAAGAGTCTGGTTTGTACGAGTTTGAAGAGACCACCATTCTTACCATGGCTGACAGCATATTTGCACAGCCGCTAGCTGAAGGATCCCCTCCACCTGGAAGTTATTTAGAGATCTATGAAATGGCGATCGAATTTGAAGAAAAGGCTATCAAGCTGTATCAAGATCTAGCGGCGAAAGCATCCAGCAGCCGGGAAAGAGAAGTTCTTATGAAGTTGGCCAAGGAGGAAGAAATCCATCGGACGATTCTCTGGAAGCTGCAGGAACTGCTTCGCCGTCCCGAAGAATGGTATCCATATCTTGATTTAGGATAAAGAAAGCCGCGGGTTATCTCGCGGCTTCCTGATTAATGCGCATAGTTAAACTGATTCGTTCCAATTCGGGTTCCACATCGAGAACCTGAACATCTACAATATCGCCAACTTGGACGATGTCAGTGGGATGATGCACATATTTGTCGCTGAGTTGGGAGATGTGGACCAGGCCAGCTCTTTGGACACCAATATCCACAAAGGCGCCAAAGTCGACGACATTCTGCACCGTTCCTTTGAGGATCATACCAGGCTTCAGGTCGGCAATTGTGAGTACATCGGCCCGGAACAGCGGTGGGGGAAGTTCATCCCGTGGGTCACGTCCTGGCTGACCAAGCGCGGCGATAATATCCCGCACTGTCGGTTCACCGGCACCCAGTTCCTGCGCTACCTTCTTAGGATCCAATGTCTTGAGCTGTCGGCGGATTTCGTCTAAGCGCTCTGGATTCTTCATATCTTCTGCTGTGAACCCAATTTGGGCCAAGATCTGCCGGGCAGTGTCGTACGATTCGGGATGTACGGCAGTGTTATCAAGTGGTTCTCTGCCAGAACTGATCCGCAGAAATCCAGCGCATTGCTCAAATGCCTTAGGACCGAGCCCTTTGACCTTCTTGAGCTCTTCTCTCGCAGTAAACGAGCCATTTTCAATGCGGTGCTGAACTACTGCCCGTGCGACCCTGGCGGACAGGCCTGAAACATAGCTGAGAAGAGCAGCAGAAGCTGAGTTGAGTTCAACACCAACGAAGTTAACGCAGCTCTCTACTACTGCATCGAGAGTGCGGCTCAGTTCTTTTTGGTTGACATCATGCTGATATTGACCGACCCCAATCGACTTCGGTTCAATCTTAACCAGCTCTGCTAAGGGATCCTGTACTCTGCGGGCGATCGAAACCGCTCCCCGCATGGAAACATCCAGGTCTGGCAGTTCTTCGCGTGCCAACTCCGATGCAGAGTAAACAGAAGCACCTGCTTCGTTTACCACCATGTATTTCAGGTCTTGACCTCGCTGTTGAATAAGCTCTGCCACCAGCTGTTCTGTTTCACGGCTGGCTGTGCCATTTCCGATGACAATCAAATCGATCTGATGCTGTTCGATCATCGTGTTTAAGATGGAAAGGGAGTCTTCCCAGCGCTTTTGTGGCTCATGGGGATAGATCGTCGTGTGTTCTAAGAGGACCCCGAATTGGTCTACTGCCACCACCTTGCAGCCTGTGCGGTAAGCTGGGTCAATTCCGAGAACTCGATAGCCGCGCACCGGTGCCTGCATCAAGAGGCTGCGCAGATTGGTAGCGAAAATTTCAATCGCATGAGCCTCCGCCTTTTCTGTGAGAGAGCTCCGGATATCCCGTTCGATGCTCGGTGCCAGCAGGCGTTTATAGCCATCGGCCCAAGCAGCTTCAATCAATGCAGCAGATGGTGAATTGGGATTTATAATCACTTTTCGCTGCACTCGTTGGAGAATATCCTCTTCATCTACGACAAGCTTCACCTTGAGCACCCCGAGACGTTCGCCACGATTGATGGCTAGGATGCGGTGCGGAGGAAGTTTGCGTACTTCCTCTGTGTAGTCAAAATACATTTGAAATTCTCGGGCGCTATTTTCTGTTTCTGGATCCACATTCAGTGACGAATTGATGGAACCAGTGTCATAAGTAAATTTACGCACCATCTGTCTGATCTCAGGCTGATCAGTAATGAATTCTGCAATAATATCCTGCGCGCCCTGCAGGGCTTCTTCCGCAGAAGGGACCTCTTCGGTGATAAACTGCTCCGCTATGCTCGCCGGATCTGTCTCTCCTTGCTTGAGGATAATCTCAGCCAGCGGTTCTAAGCCCTTCTCTTTCGCCATGGAAGCCCTGGTGCGGCGCTTCGGCCGGAAAGGCTGGTAGAGATCCTCGATCTCCTGCAGAGTGATAGCTGCTTTAATGGCTGCCTCAAGCTCTGCAGTGAGCTTGTCTTGCTCGGCGATCAGGCGGGTTACTTCCTCTTTGCGTTTTACCAGATTACGCAGATAATCCAAGCGATCGGCCAGTGTGCGGATCTGCACCTCATCCAGTTCCCCGGTTGCCTCTTTACGGTAGCGAGCGATAAAGGGAATGGTGTTGCCTTCATCGAGGAGTTCCACTGTATGCCGAACTTGAGTTTCCTTCAGGGACAGTTCTTGGGCTAGTTGTTTGATAATATCCATGTTCAGCCTCCTACCTACTTAGAATATCAGAGAGTTGGTTCCCCTGACAAGCAGGAAGGAAGAAGGGATGCGATGTGGAACCTTTTCAGAGCGAGGTGATTATGTTGCTGGTAGAGTACAATACGGTCGCGGGCCCCGCAGAAACCGTCCTGATAGAAAAGAAATCAAAGTTTATTGCACAGATTCGGCCCGTGTCCAGTGCTGAAGAAGCGGAGGCGTTTATAGAAGAAGTCAAAAAGGAACACTGGAACGCCACCCATAATTGCCCCGCTTACATTATCGGGGTAAACCAGAATATCCAGAAATTCAGCGATGATGGGGAGCCGAGTGGAACAGCCGGACTGCCCATTCTAGAAATGATGAAAGCCTATGAGGTAGTCGATGCGGTCATCGTGGTGACACGGTATTTCGGCGGCACTTTACTCGGCCGGGGAGGCCTCATTCGGGCGTATGGTGGAGCTGCTAAAGCAGCACTGTTAGAGGCAGGGATTGTACGTATGCTGCCTGCCACACAAGTCCGTGTAACTGTAGATTATGGCATTTCTGGCAAAGTCCAGAATGAACTGATTAATGCAGGGATAGCTATTACTGATACAGAATATTTACAGGATGTGACCTATGTACTTCGCCTGTTAGATGGGGAAGAACAGCGGACAGAAGACCTAGTTCGTGAGGTGACAGCTGGGAATTTCCTTTGGGAGGTCGAGGGGCAGTTTTATCACCCCGTCCCGGTAAATCCCGAATGATATGGAAGGAGCTGCAGATATGCGGAAACGGCAGGTAAACCTGCTGGTACTGATTTTTTTCATACTCATCACCAGCCAGCTGGCATCGGCACAGGAATTTCCCGCGCCCCAAGGTTATGTCAATGACTTTGCCCGCGTTCTCGACCAACGCAGCCGGGCAGAGATTCAAGTTGTGGCCGAGATGCTGAAGGAGGAGCAGGGAATTGAGCTGGCCGTTGTGACCCTCCAGTCAACTGCTCCCTACGATCCCACCCAATACCGTACTCTATTATTCGAAGCATGGGGCGTTGGAGGGCCGGAGGACAGTGGACTTCTTATTCTCTTATCTTTAGACGAAGGGGCCATCGAAGTAGAAACGGGCTACGGCCTAGAAGGCGTTCTACCTGATGGCAAGATTGGAGCATATTTAGATAATGCGGTCGAGCGGTACTTCGTAAAGGGCCAGTTTGGCCCAGGTCTCTCTTATTTGTCCCAGGCTTTTAAGGCAGAGTTAGCTGGCGAAGAATTTGAGAAGGCCAAGAGCCGCGCAGAAGACTCGATCGGTGACTGGCTCATTTCATTCGGTATATTTATCTTGATTGTTGTCCTCTTGCGCCGTGCTCGCTTTTATCCTCCCGGTGGAGGCATGGGGGGAGGAGGAACAGGGCACAGACGCAGAACAGTGTTCGTGCCTACGATGCGTGTACCTCGTTCCCGGGGAGGTTTTGGTGGAGGCAGCCGCGGAGGCGGTTTTGGTGGATTTGGCGGCGGTCGCAGCGGGGGCGGCGGAGCTGGCCGCAGGTTTTAGGGAATCAATGGGAGGGGAAAACAATGAAAAAATCAACCGTAGTATTGATTGTAATTGGACTTATTGTAGTACTGCTTGCCGGCGGTGCTGTGTCCCAGTACAACTCCTTAGTTGTACTGGAAACTAACGTGGAATCCCGCTGGGCTCAGGTTGAAAACCAACTGCAGCGTAGGGCTGATCTGATTCCTAATTTAGTGGCCACAGTCAAGGGTTATGCAGAGCATGAAGAACAGATCTTCACTGAGATTGCTGATGCTCGCTCTCGTCTGCTTGGCGCCCGCAGCCCAGAAGAGCAGATTGCAGCAAACAACAGCCTCGATATGGCCCTTGGACGGCTTTTGGCAATCAGCGAAAATTATCCTCAGCTGAAGGCGGATGCCAGCTTTAATCGGCTGATGGACGAATTGGCTGGAACAGAAAACCGCATCGCTGTAGAGCGGATGCGGTATAACGAGTCTGTGGAAGTTTGGAATCGGACTATCCGCCAGTTCCCCACAGTTGTTCTAGCAAATATTCTGGGTAAGCAGTCGATGGCTTTCTTTACCGCTTCGGAAGAAGCGCAGAAGGTGCCTCAAGTACAGTTCTAAGAGTATTTTTCAGCTAAAACTGATTCGTAAAGATTCACAAGACGGTGGGCGGTGGCAGTAATACTATACTGCTCCGCCTGTCGGCGCGCTTGGAGGCTGAACTTTTCCATCAGCTCAGGTGATTGGAGAAGAACCAGCGCTTTTTCAGCTAGTGCTTCTGGCGTAGGCTCAGTTAAGAAACCTGTTTCACCGTCAATTACAACGGCGTTGGTGCCGCTGGCATCGACCGCTACCACCGGCAGCCTACCGGCCATTGCTTCTAGAGACACAAGCCCCTGTGTTTCGGTCTGCGATGCGAACATAAAGAGATCGGCTCCCAGATAAGCTGCGGCCACTTCTTCAGCATTCAAGGCACCAGTGAAGTAAACTTTATTCGCAAGCCCCATTTCTGCTGCTTTCTGTTTGAGAACTTCCATCATGGGCCCGTCACCGGCGAATACAAAGACTGCTTCTGGGCGGGTTTCCTGGATAATTTGGAAGGCGTCGAGCAGCATTCCTGGGCTTTTTTCTTTACTCAACCGTCCTAGAGACAGGAGAACTGGCTGGTCTGGTGACAGCTGTAGTTTGTTTCGCAGCCACTCGGGATCAACTTCATCGTAAGGATCTAGGTCGACTCCTGTAGGCAGCGTAGTCACCGGCGTTGTGAGCTGGTAAAGCTCGAGAATCATTTCCTTTGTGGCATCAGTAGGCGTAATAATGTGATCACATCTGTGGCAGTACCACTTCAAGAAATTGATCACTACCTTTTCAGTGGCTTTCCTGGGAGCAGGCACGTAGTGAAGATACTCTTGGTACACAGTATGATGGGTAAAGAAGAGCGGCACATCAAGCTGCTTTGCCAGTATCGCTCCCAGCTGTCCAGTCAAAAATGGTGCATGGGTGTGGATTATATCAACATCTAATTTTCGCAGCAATCGTTCTGCCCGGATCGAGATCGGAATCGGCAGAAAATACGAGGGATGAGTTGGAGCAGGAACTGAATAAAACCGGAAAACCTTAGTCGCATAGGGATCAGATTGCTGCTCGATATCTTTGCGAAACCTTTTTCCATAATAAAAGGGCGCAAAAATATACACTTCGTGACCCTGCTGAACCAGGCCTTTTGTAAACCGCTGCAGTGAGCGGACCACGCCGCTCACATATGGTGCGTAACTGTCCGAGAAAAATGCAATTTTCATGGCGGCCTCCTTAAAAGCCAAACATCAGCGCCCCTGGCTGCTGTGATTGCTGTTCCCGCAGTTCCCGCAGGCGGTCATGGTCCACCGGCGGAATTGTCTCTAAGAGGAAATCCAGCACTTCTCTGGCAATCTCCGGATGAGCGGTGTCTCCCCAAATCACGAGCTTGTTCAAACTGCCTGGGTGCTGCACGCTGTAGATTGGCTCACCTTCAGGGCTTTTCCCCAATTCCATCAGCACACCTTGACTTTCGAGAAACTCTAACCGCTGATCATCTACAGAGAAGATGTCTGGGGCATCACCAGCAGCGATGAGAACCACAAGTTTTTGTTCCATCCCCATGGCGGGGAGCAGCTGAAGATCGATGTACGTTGTAGTGCTTGTGTCGTTGAATTCTTCGACAGCCTCTGTTAGGATGATATTGGACTCAAAGGTAAGTGTGTCCATTACAACAATTTTCGCTCTGCCTGCAGCTGGATCTGGCGGCTTAGGCCAGTAAACAGAAATCAAAATTATGGCAGCTATGAGAAGCGCGCCAACGGCAAAATACCACTTGGGCAGAGGAGGCGGTGGTCCGTCGCCTTTGGGTTTTTCCCCTACAACTACCTGTGCAACTTGCCGGCATCCTCGTGTGGCACAACCACCTTTTGCTTTCCAGCAGTCGGCGTGATGTACCTTATGACAGCGCGGACATTCTACAATTTCATCACCTTGGACAAGCTCTTTTTCGCAGTAATTGCACAGCGTGCCAATGTGACGTGAATCCGGTCCGATGACTTCAAGTTTTTCTTGCACTGTGACCACCTCCAATCTTTATATGATAAAATGTGGTATTATAATAAACATAACACAAGTTAGGGCTGGTGCCAATACTCTATGAAACAGGTAGAAGTATATACAGACGGGGCTTGCAGCCATAATCCAGGGCCTGGCGGATGGGGTGTGGTCCTGATTTATGGTCCCCATATTAAAGAGCTGTCCGGGTTTGAACCCCACAGTACAAATCAGCGCATGGAGCTGACTGCCGCGATCAAAGGTCTGGAACAGCTGAAGGAACGAACCAAAGTGAGATTATACTCCGATAGTGCTTACCTTATCAATGCGTTTAACTTAGGTTGGATAGACAACTGGCAGAAAAACGGCTGGCGCAACAGCCGTGGCAATCCGGTGAGCAACAGTGACCTCTGGAAAGCCTTAATTGAACTGTCTGAGAAGCATGAAATAGAATGGATTAAGGTTAAAGGCCACAGTACAGATAAATGGAACAATCGCTGTGATGAACTAGCTAAAGAGGCAATTCGCAGAGGAATGAACTGAAGGGAGTATGGCTTTGAATCGAGATTTCCGCGAAATGGTAAGAGAAGTCAAAGAGATCACCTCTATTGACGGTTTTATCGCAGCATGCTTAGAGATTAAAGAGAGCATGTTCTTCTATGAACGTGATTTAGTGCTGGCGGCCTATGGGGCCTCTGTAGAGCTCTTGACCATAGGCGCCCTTTTCGCGGCCAGCCTCGAAGGGGACGAAAGTGCTCAGGAGGTTTATGAAGAAGTCAGCCAAGCTATACGAGGGTTGAACGATGAGCTGCAGAACACACTTCTGCCAATAGATATTCAATATCTAGGAGAACACTACGTTCGCGGTGCAGGTTATGCTGCCATACTGCGCCTGCCCGTTTACGGACTGATGATGGAATACTACCGCAGTGGCCTTTATGAAGATGCGCCTTCGGTAGATGAGCTGATCCGCGAGGCACAGCAGGCCATTGCCCGTCGCAGCAGCGGTATAGAGAAACTTCTGGGCTTAGTGGGAGCCCGCATGCTCCGAGGTGAACATCTGCGGCCGATTTGGATGCACATCACTCATCCCCGCATCCGTATCGTGCTTTCAGGCCTGCAGACAATGGTTAACAATTTCAAGGTAGCGCCTTATTTCGGTTTTCCTTTTGAAGATATAGCTACCGAGAGGCAGAAGCGTACAAAGGTAGGCAACAATGTAGTTGTCGATCTTGGAGCTTTCCGCAACTTCCGCAGAGAAATTACAGGTTACACAGATCTGCGTATCGTGCTCGATCAAGATGAGTATGATCGCTTTTTCGAAGAGCTATTTGTCCATCAACCGCGGGGGCAAGTTCCTGAGGTTCAGGCCGAACCTGATCCTGTGGTGGTCAATATACTGCTGGCTGTGCTAGAAGCCCGGTTGGTAAACCCAGACTTAGATGATAAATTTGTGGTGCAGGCAGCTGCCCTCCTTGGTGAATGGAAGGTTAGAGAGGCTGCTGGTGTCGCAGTCAAGCTGCTGGACAGTCTCCATCCTTGGGAGCCAGAATTCCAGCCAATTCTCGAGCTTCTTCGTACTTTGGATTCAAAAGCAGTCTCGGCCATGCGGCAGTATTTTAACCACAGCAAAGACGCTGCGTTGGCTGTGATCTTCGCAGACCTGCTTTCTCAGGGAACCAAGGGTAAACGCAAGCTTGCCCTGCTTTCTCATATATTCCAGGAGTTAGATTGGGGAGAAGGTAAGGAAGAAGTAGCCATGGCTGTGGCACGGTTTGGGGGGCCCGATGCGGAAGAACTGCTGCAGCAAGCTCTGGCTGACCTACCGGAAACGGAGGATAGGTATCGGCCTTATCTAGAACGAGCCGTTCAATATGTCCAAGGAAGGGCGACTTCAAATGGTAAATCCCATCATTGATCTGCGTAGTGATACGGTGACCCAACCGACGCCAGCTATGCGCCAAGCAATGGCGGCGGCAGAAGTGGGGGACGATGTCTATCGTGAAGACCCAACGGTGCAGCTCCTAGAGCAGACAGCCGCATCAGTCTTGGGTAAAGAAGCAGCTCTTTTTGTGAGCAGTGGTACCATGGGCAATCTGATTGCTCTCATGACCCACACACAGCCTGGGCAGGAAGTGGTTGTGGAAGCTAACGCTCACATTTATTATTATGAGGCAGGTGGACTAGCCCGCCTTGCTGGGCTAATGCCGCGCCTGATTGACACTACTGACGGAATGATCACATGCGAGCAGCTGCAGGCCGTACTCCGGCCCAGGGATATTCACTTCCCACCTACAGCGCTCTTCTGCTTAGAAAACACTCACAACAGAGCTGGTGGAGTGGTGCTGCCTCAAGATGATGTGGATGCAGTCACTGCATACGCTAAGGAGATGGGACTGAAGACGCACCTCGATGGAGCGCGCCTCATGAATGCAGCGGTTTATCAGAATCTATCTCCAGAACGGCTGGCCGAACCCTTTGATTCAGTTATGGTTTGTCTATCCAAGGGTCTAGCGGCGCCGGTGGGTTCAGTCTTGGCTGGATCGGTTGAATTTATTGAGAAAGCCCGCCGGATCAGAAAACTCCTGGGCGGAGGGATGCGGCAGGCAGGAGTTTTGGCAGCTGCCGGTATTATTGCACTCACCGAAATGCCCAAGCGGTTGACAGAAGATCATAGACGGGCACGCCGCTTAGGTGAAGGTATCAATACAATCTCTGGCTTGAAGGTGCGGGGAGAAGTACAGACTAATATGGTGATTGTTGACATCACAGCTCCCGAGTTGGACAGTCATGCCCTGGTGGAAGAGTGGCGCAAGGCTGGTATTTTGGTCAACGCGGTCGCACCGCAAGCGGTACGCCTCGTCACTCATTATCAGATTACTGATGAGGCTGTTGACCGAGTGCTGGGGATTACTGAGGAAATTATGCACCGGGTCCTTTAGAGGGCCTGGTGATTTTTTTCACTGCCCATTGTGCTGCTTCCCGCACCACTTCACTGGGGTGTTCCACTGCAATCTGCTCGAGAAGCGGCAGCGCTTCCTCTGCACGCTGGTTCCCCAGGATTAGACAAGCATTGCGCTGCAGTACGTTTTTTCCACGCCAGGCAATGCTGGTTTCCCCAAAGATCTGCTGGTATTCCTTTTTGGTTAAGCTTAAAAGTTCTATCAAGGGGAAATGGGGGCCCACGATTGGTTCAAAGTCACTGTGGCGGGATGTCTCCGCAATGCGGTTTGCAGGACAGACCTGCTGACAGGTATCGCATCCCCACAGCCGGCTGCCTAGTCGATCGCGCAGTTCTTCGGGAAATGTGCCTGTCTTCTGCGTGAGAAATGACAGACAGCGGCGGGCATCAATGAGTCCCGGTCCGACTAGAGCATTGGTAGGACAGGCTTTTACGCAGCGCAGGTCGCATGCCTCGCAAGGAGGTCCTTCGTTTTCTTGGGAGAAGGGTTCTAGCTCCACATCAACCAAGAGTTCGCCTAGAAAGATCCAAGAACCGTACGGCTGCACATAAGCGGCACAGTTGGGACCAATTTTGGCTATACCGGACTGGGCAGATAAAGCTCGTTCTACGAGGGGAGTGTCATCGACTGCGATCAGCCATTCTTTGACACCATACTCTTCCTGCAGGAATGGGATGAGCCTTGCAAAAGCTTCTTTAAGCACCCTGTGATAGTCGCGCCCCCAGGCAGAACGGGAGATGGTACCGTGCATTCTCGGAGCCTGTCCAGGATCCACCGTTTTGTAGGCAACAGCGCCAGTGATAATCGACTTCGCCTGGGGAAAAACCTCTGTAGGTGTAATGCGCAGATTGATATCGGGTGCAGCGAACTGCGAATAACGCCCTTCATCTTTGGCTTGCTGCAGAAATTTACTAAGGTATGTTTGGGGCTGAACGTGGGTTACCGCTACAGCGTCTAAACCGGCTTCCCGAGCAGCACTGAGCAGTTTATCCATAGAAGCACCACCTTATAAAAAAACGGGGAGAACTCTTGTCCTCCCCAAATTCAATGCAAAATAAGTTACATAGCAGCCTCCACCGATGTAATTTCGGGGATTTCGTGCTTGAGAATTCTCTCTATACCAGCTTTCAACGTCAGCTGAGACATGGGGCAGCCAACACAAGCACCTGTCAGCCGTACAGTAACAACCATGCTATCTTCATCTACGTTTACAAGCTCAACGTTCCCTCCATCAGCCTGAATGGATGGACGTATTTTATCCAATACAGCCTCAACGCGTTCTCTCACCAGGACACCTCCTTGCCTTCTTCACTTATTTCTTAGTATACACCTTCTATTTATCATTTACAACAACTGGGGAGATACTAAAACCTAGTATTTTGCAGGATGTAAGGGCTGTAACTTAGAAATTAATAATGGGCATTCATGGCCTTTTTTCTGCATTCTCCGAAATTCTTAAAGGAGCTTAAGAACAATGACATGGACTGGTTATCTTCGCGAGGCAGTTGCAGCCGAAATTAACTGCCGTGTTTTTGCAGCCTTTAATGCTAATGTGGATATGGTGATCAAAGTGAGGCCTGAAGATGTGGCTGCTATTACCAATGCCCATCCTGAACTGCTCGCATTAAAGCACCACCGTGTTCCGGGCCGCCCTGTCAGTACACCGGGCCAGTTCCTTACCCTCTTAGAAGAGTGTCTCGAAGCAGGCAAATCATACTACGACGTTGTCCAGGCTGAACTGGGTGAGTGGTTCCTCCAGTATTTCCCTGAGCACACGGAAGCGATGGGAGGACAGGCGGGCATTATTGCTAATCAGATGGCTGCTCTAGGTGCCGACGCGTATGTTTACAATCCTGTTTTATCAGAACTGCAGGCCCAGATGTATGATCCGCGGGTTAAGTTTCCTGTGCTCGAAGAGGGCCGGCTGAAGTGGGTGCCTATCCGAGAGGGGATAAACAGTACATGGACCAAAGTCAATTATATATTTGAGTACCCCAAAGATGCAGTTTATCAGTTCGGCGATCGGACCGTAACCACAGTGCGAGCCAACCGGGTGATCCTCGGTACGCGTAACCCCTTAGCTGCCATGGGATTTTCTGAAGAAATGGAACCGTTTTTGCCGGAAGTGGGAGCAGCAGTAGATGTGGGCTTTATGGCTGGTTACCATCATGGCCGCATTGAAGGCCGGGCAGATACTCTTGAGGAATTTTTAGAACTCAGCCTTAGGCAGCATAAAGAACTGAGGTCTAAGAATCCGCTGCTCAAACTGCACTATGAATATGTTCCGATGTCCGATTCGGCTGAAGAAGCAGTTTTGCTGCGGACTCTTGTACCGCGGTTCGACAGTTTCGGAATCAACGAGACAGAGATCATTCGGGTGCTCGATGCCTTAGGTTTTGAAGAAGAGGCGGGTGAAATTGCGCGAAATGAGCGTGCCTTCAGCCTCTACAAGGGTGCCCTCGCCCTCTGGCGGGAACTAGGCATCAAGCGGTTGCACCTTCACAACCTGGGTTATTATATTATCATCATCGCCAAACCCTACTACGTCAGCCCAGAAAATGTGTGCCAGGCCGGTCTTTTTGCTTCGGCCGTTAACGCGGTTAAGGCTGAGAAAGGAGGAGCGGTACCTTACGAAGCAGTTGCTCAGATGTCAGATGTTCCTCTGTCCAGCATTGGTTTTGCCCAGCTGGAGGCCTTTGCCGCAGAAGGTGCAGCAGCAGATTATCCGATTGCAGAAGATTTTACCCAGACGGGCATAATGGAAGCAGATGATCACGTGATGGTTCTTGTCCCTGCCCATGTGGTACCAAATCCTGTCAGTACAGTGGGTATGGGAGATACCATTTCGTCCTCAGCCTTTGCCGCTGAAGTATCTTTGGGACTTAGAACAGGAGGGCCGAGTTGACACAATCACAGCTTCACCAAACGTATAGGGGACTCACGTTAGATCCTTTTCAGCAGGAAGCCGTCTCTTATATAGACAAGAACTTGTCGGTCCTGGTCGCCGCTCCAACCGGAGTAGGTAAGACTTTGGTGGCCGACTACGTCATTGAGAAGATATACAAAGAAGGGGGCAAAGTGGTTTATACCGCCCCCATTAAGGCCTTGAGCAATCAGAAGTTTAAGGAATTTAAAGCCCATGTAGGAGAAGATGCAGTGGGAATTCTCACCGGCGATGTGGTGATCAACCCCGAAGCTCCTATCTTGATCATGACCACTGAGATCTTCCGCAACATGCTCCAAGAAGATGTGGAGCGGGTGCGGGATGTACGCTATGTAATCTTCGACGAAATCCACTATATTGATGATCCGGAGCGGGGCAGTGTTTGGGAAGAAAGCTTGATCTTTATGCCTGAGTTTATGCGCTTCTTAGGCTTGAGTGCGACCATTCCGAATGTGGATCAGCTGGCGGGCTGGATTGAGAGTGTCCAGGGACAGCCCGTGGCAGTGGTTAAGCACTTTGAAAGAGTTGTTCCCCTCAAACATGCCCTCTTTGAACGTTCACTCGGTTTTACCACCATCGGCAAAATCAAAAGGAAATACAGCAGTTTTCTCTCGCTTCCTAGGCATATTCAGCGAACCAGCGATGCGATTGTTCCCACTACCCACTTAGATCTGATCGAGAAAATCAAAGACGATTACCTGCCTTGTCTCTTCTTCACGTTCAGCAGACGCAAGTGTGAAGCGAATGCCCTTGAACTAGGCGACAATTACAACTTCCTCGATGAAGACGAAGTGCGTCAAGTGCGGCAGGTGATAGATGAGGTCATCCAGCGCTATCCTGCGATCAAGAGTGAGCGCTGGCCCGCACTGCGCCGCCTTTTGATGAAGGGTATAGCTTATCACCATGCAGGAATGCTTCCGGTGCTGAAAGATATTGTGGAAGAGCTTTTTACTAGGCGTCTTATCAAGGTGCTGTACTGTACGGAAACTTTTGCGGTGGGGCTGAACTTCCCCTGCCGGACAGTATGCTTTGATTCGAGCACCAAGTGGGATGGAGTCAGCTTCCGTCCAATCTCCAACCGCGAGTACTTCCAGATGGCGGGCAGGGCTGGGCGTCGAGGCATCGATGAAGTAGGCTATGTCTTTACAATCGCGGACCTTACTTATTTCGATCCGAGTCAGTTTCCCAGCATGAAGGAAAACGAAATTGAGCCTCTAAAGAGTCAGTTTTCCCTGACCTACAACTCCATCGTCAACCTGGTCAAAAACTACGATGAGAAGACGATTCACCGCATATTAGGTCAGAACTTTGCTACCTATCAGGCTTATGCAGAGCGGGACGCAATTCAGATTCAGATGGAGATGGTACTTGAAGAGTTAACCCGTTTTGGACCGCCAGTTTTTGACGAGTTAGTTCGGACGCGGTTAGCTTTGGAGGGTCGCTTGGCTAGGGAAAGGCGAGGTAAGCTGAAAAGACGCCTGAAATCCCAGCTTCGGACTATCGAGCAGCGCATTGAAAAGATCGAACAGGATTTCTGCCAAGGCCTAGATTCTCGTACATGTCGGCGGGAACGGCGCATCTTCCGCAGACTTCTGAACCGCTACGCTCGTCTAGTTGAACGGGAGCGGGATCTAGATCCCCGCAATCGCTATCTGAAGGAGTTCAACGATAAGCGGGATCTGCTCAAAGCTTTAGGTTACATCGAAGGGGACAAGCTGACAGCTGCGGGCATGCTGGCCAGTCAGATCCATGGGCATGAGCTGTTGGTGGTGGAGATGTTTATGGAAGGTCTCTTCCATGCCTACACCCCTGCTGAACTGAATGCCATCTGTGTCTCGATTGGCTACGAGCCGCGCAAGAACGAAAGCCGAGTCAAGCACAAGATTGACATGAGCCCGGTGCTCCGTCTCTACCACTTCCTCACCCAGATGGAGGAGCGTTTTTTGGGATACAGCACCGTGACATTTAACGATCATATCGCCGCTTTGGCTTATCGGTGGAGCCACGGTGAGCCGTTCAGCACAATCCTGCAGGATGCCCTAATTGACGAAGGCGATTTGGTCTTTGGCTTCCGTCGAGGAATTGATCTCTTGCGGCAGGTGCGCAATGCTGTTTTAAGTGATGACCCGATTTTAAGTGCTAAATTGAAGGAATGCATCGCCAAAATGGATCGGGATGAGGTTTCCATTTGGCTGTAGATATGAGGAGTGGTTTCATGAGGGTGCTGCAGATCGTTCCGGCCCAATTCTTGGCCGAATGGCGCAGGCAGGCTTTTCAAAGTGGAGGAAAAAACCATCCCATTACCTTGAAGGCCTTGGCTGCCCGCATTCTGCGGGAAGGAGCCGTTGTGTACCGTGAGGATTGGGTGTTAGAAGCTGCTGCGGTATGGGAAGCAGTGGGACAGCTAGCCGACGAACTGGAGTTCTTCGGATCTATTGCCCATTATCCTGGGTTTGCCCAAGAAATTCAATGGCTGATCCGCCAGTTGGACGTGGGAGAGCTGACCTGGAAAGCACTGCCTGATGCTGCCCAGCCAGAAGTAGAACAGCTGTACAGCGCATACCACGACCTTTTGAAGGAGTACAGGGTGTTGGACAGCCCTGGCCAAATTCGTACAGCTATGCAGGTTCTGCGGCAGGAGGGGGGCTCTGCTTTTCTTCAAGCTTTCAGCCAGGTTGAACTTATCGGGCCGCAGGAACTTACGCCCTTAGAGCGGCAGTTTCTGGTCCAGGTGGTTGAAGGTAAGAAATTTATCGAGCGCACACCAGCCGTGAGAGAACCCGCGGTCTCAGTTACTGCAGCACTTGATCCGCAGACTGAGGTTGAGGAATTGGCCTCAGCTATCCGCCGCCAGTTGGAAATGGGTGTTAAGCCCAGCGAAATTGCGGCAGCTTTTCCTGAACCGCGTGAGTATGAGGCTCTTTTGATTCCTGTTTTCCAGAAATGGGGCATTCCTTGGAATATGCCGGCTGAAAGCTTGAGTGACCTGCCTTTGGGAAGGGCGATAGCAGCGCTTCTTCAAGGCGAGGTGGAAGGGTGGAGTAAGAACCATCTTCTGCTCTTAACAACGCCAGGTTGGGGACTGCCTTTTGCTCTAACTGGGGAAGAGCGCAGAGCACTCCGCTTAGCCCCTCCTTTGGAGGGATTACCCGCGTGGACTGAATATCTAGGCCCACATCCTGGCTGGCAGAAAGTCTTTGAGCTTCTGCGAGAGTTCAGCCAGCTAGTTCCCGCCCAGTCCCTTAAGAATCATGCACAAGCTCTGCGGACGTTTTTAGCTAACTTCCCGTTAGATGTTTGGCCCGTAGAGAACTTCTTTCAGCGTGCCGAGTTCCTGAAAAGCTGGGATGCACTGCAGTTTATCTTAGATGATTTGGAATTAGTCTCTGGGGAAGGAAGCCTTGAACGCTTTGCCCAGCTGTTTGAGCTTCTCGCAGAGAACTATCAGATAAATCCGGTCAGAAGCTTCGCTGACCGGGTGACGGTGCTTCCAATCAACCGATTAGGTGCAGGTGGTTTTACAGCTCTGCATGTGGGGGGCATGATTCAAGGGGCTGTTCCGAAGGCCGGGCGGCGCCACTGGTTGACTCGCCTCAAAGCAGCCGATGATGCGGAAACAGTGTACAAGCTGATCACCAATTCCGCTGACCAGATTTTCTTCTACTATCCAGAAACGGATCATGAAGGGAAGTTAAACCTGCCTTCGTCGGTCCTTCCAGCTGCCGAGCGCCATGTCCGCCGGTCTGGGACCAGCGAAGATTCCCGGAGGTATTTCTTCCATAACAAAGGACAGCCTGGTATTCTCCAGGATGTAGCTGTTATAGAAAAAATCCGCGAACGCATTCTACGGGATGGTTTAAGTACATCACAGCTAAATATGTATGCTCGCTGTCCTTATCAGTTCTTTTGTTCCTTTGTCTTAGGGCTCGAGCCTTTTGAAGAAGAGTCGTTAGAGCTTTCTGCCTTGGATGAGGGCAATATTGTGCACAAGATTCTGCAGCAGTTTTGGACAGACCATGCTCAGGGTCCGCTGCCTGATATTTCCCAAGGACAGCTTGAGATTGAAAAACTCGTAAGAGAGCATTATGAAGAGCGTTCTCTGCCCGTTCCCAAGCGCATTCTGCAGATGATGCGCCGCTTTATCCGCAAGGACCTAGAACTTACAAATATGGGCTGGCGTCCTACTTACTTGGAGAAGCGTTTCAGTGGGTTGGAAATCGAACTTCCTGAAGGGATAGTGCAGCTGCGGGGCGTAATCGACCGGATTGATGTCGGCCCCAATGGCAGTTACGTGCTTTATGATTACAAGACAGGCAGTGGTCCAACGCTGAAGGACGTGCGCATCGGCAAAGAGGTGCAGATCGCGACTTACTTATTGGCTGCGCAGGAGCTTTTCCCGCAGGCAGAAAACGTAGGCGTGGCATATTACCTCACGCAGGATGCCAAGCGCGTCGGGATTTTCCGGGATGACTGGACGAAACAGCTGCTGCTCCGCAAGGGTGACAACTGTCTAGACGCAGATGCGTTTGCCCAGCAGATTGAGTTTTTCCGGGAAACCATTCGCGGTATTTTAGAACGGATTTTCGCGGGAGAATTTCCGCCTGAACCAGCATCCAGTCGTATTTGCACTTATTGTGCCTACCAAGGAATCAGCCGTCGGGAGGTGGGGGTAGGATGAGTTTTGATCCAACTGAAGAGCAGCGACAGGCCATTCAAAGTATTGCCCAGGACACAGCTGTGACGGCAGGAGCCGGCTCGGGCAAAACCAAGGTCTTGGTAGAACGCTATATATACCTGCTCAATAACGGTTTTACTGTTGACCAAATCGCTGCCATTACATTCACGAAAAAGGCAGCTCAAGAAATGAAAGATAGGATCCGTCAATCCCTGCCCCACCTGCAGGATCTGATCGAATCGGCGCAGATTTCAACAATCCACAGCCTCTGCCAGCGAATCGTTTTGGAACATCCACGGGAGGCGGGCATTGACCCCCGCTGTCGAGTAGCGGAGGAGTGGGAAGCCGATACCCTGCTTGTACAGGTGATCAGTGAAGTGCTTTCCACGTGTGAACTTGAAGAAGAGTTCCGTACTTCTGCCCATGCAGTTGATCTGATTTATCAGCTGTATAAGGAGATGCTCAGCCGCGGTGACCTGAACTTCCAGCAGGATCATCCCACACCTGATGTGCACAGCGCAGTGCAGGAACTCTGCTGGACGGTAGATGAATTCCTTGTAGAGATCTTCCATCATAGACTGACCGAAAACAAGCTTGGGGTGATTTCGGATCTGAAAGAACGCTGGCCCGCAATCAGGCTCGATCTCACCAGCATGGATGAGTTATTTATTGAAGATGGGCTGGAGTCGCTGGAGGGTTTTCTCGGCGGAAACTGGGGTAAGCTGAAGGTAGTAGTAGAACCAGTGAAAGAGAAAATTGAGGATGTACGGTTATTTCTTCGGGAACGACAGGGCAGCGTGGTTGTAAAGCAGATTGGTGAAATCTTAGAGAAAGTGCACAGCAAGTTCACCACTCTTAAAAGGAAGAACGGCCTTTTAGATTTTAATGATCTCGAGCTGCTGGCTGCGCGCCTCCTAGCTGACCATGAGGTTGTGAAAAATTATGGTTTCCGCCACATCATGGTCGACGAGTTCCAAGATACCAATCCCCTGCAGAAGCAGATTGTAGACTCTTTGTGCAGCGAGGGAGCCAAACTCTTTGTTGTGGGTGATCCGAAGCAATCTATCTATCGTTTTAGAGGTGCTGAGGTCGGGGTATTTATAGAAACACAGCAGGCAATTAAGGGGTCTGGCAGGGTGATTCCTTTAAGCGACAATTTCCGATCTCGTTCCGAGATTATTGAGTTCACCAATGATTTCTTTAGCGAGTTGATGCAGGGCGACCCAATTGGTTACACACCCAGCAATCCTAAGCGCCCAGCAACAGGGGAGCCCAAGGTGCACCTCTTGGTAAGCGAAGTTGAAGACATGAATCTTGAAGAAGCTCGTCAGTTAGAAGCAGAGCAGATAGCCCTGCATATTCAGGCTTTAGTAAACTCGGGAAAATACAGCTACCAAGATATTTCTCTGCTTTTCCGTACTCGGACTAATATGCGCATTTATGAAAGGGCTCTGCAGGCGGCCGGGGTTCCTTATGTAAACCTGAGTGGGCGCGGATTTTATTCTCGCCAAGAAGTGCAGGATATTCTCAACTATTTCGCCTGGTTGGAAGATGGAGGGGATCTTGTCGCGAAGTTGGCCGTACTGCGCTCCCCTTTCTACAATGTCTCTGACGCCGGCTTGTTTTGGGAACAGCAGAACAGCCGTGAGTCTATGACAAAATCAGACCGCCGTGCGGTGCTGAAGGCAGAACAAGATCGGGCCGCCCTAGCAGAACTGATCAGAACTAAGCCTGCCCCATATGTGATGCAGGAAATGCTGGAGCGGACAGACTATATTAATACAATTGCCCAGGAACCCTTTGGTGAACAGAAAGCAGCTAATGTGCAGAAACTGCTTGCCCAGAGCTGGGACCTATTTGTACGGAGCCATGTTTCTTGTGCAGATCAGCTTCAGTACATCGCCGCAGTTCGGAGCCGCAGCGATGATGAGAGCGAAGCCCAGCTTGATGCAGAGTATGCCGACGTAGTAACGATTCGCACGGTGCATGGTTCTAAAGGGTTGGAATTCCCTGTGGTGTTCGTACCTGATACTAATGGGCGATTGACTAGGAACACAAGCGATTTGATCTTGTACCACCCTGAAGTCGGTTTAGCGTATAAAGGGACTGCTCTCTATGATAAGGCAGCAGAGTTAAACACGTATGAGGAGCTGAGCGAGGCCCGCCGCCTACTCTATGTGGCAGTCACCCGAGCCGAAGAGGAATTGTTTATCTGTGGTATCAATGGGGCCTCGAGTAAAGGAAGCTGGTGGGAATGGATCTGCGATACGCTGCCCCGCGTTCGCGGCAGTTTGTATGATACTGTTCCCATCTTAGAGGCCGAGCCTGAGCAAGAAGTGCTGCCGCTGCCTGAACTTGCAGCTGCTGTATCCGAGCCTCTAGAACGTCTAGCGCCGCTTGCACCAAGCTATACTCAGGTGAGTTTTTCGGTTACGGCGCTGATGGTTTACGACCGTTGTCCGAGGTGCTACTACCTTCGCTATATCCTAGGCATTCCTGAACAGATGCGGGACTTAGGGAGGCAAGTCGAGACAAGAGGGAGAACTGCGACACTCACAGCTCTCGAACGGGGGAATATCGTACACAGGGTTTGTGAGCGGATCACTGATCCGCAGGAGCTGGATCCTTTGATTGAGTTTGCCGCTGCTTCCGAAGGCGTAGTGCTCACACCAGGTCAACGCCGCGATGTGGAGCGCATTATTCAGCCGTACCTAGAAAGTTCTTTCTTCCAGAGGGTCCAGGCAGGTGGAGTGTTCTACCGCGAATATGATTTTGCCCTGCCTCTCAATGGATCTGGTACTCAGTTTGTCATCAATGGGACTGTGGACCAGGTGTTTATCGATGAAGCGGGCTTGGAAATAGTGGACTTCAAGTCAAACTGGATTAAGCCTGAGGATGTCGACTTAGAGGGTGAGAAGTACCGCTGGCAGCTGCGCACATATGCCTGGGCCATGGCCAAGCTATTCGGGCGTTCAGTGGTGCGCTCGCAGGCTTACTTCTTGATTCCCAATAAAGTCTTTTCTCTCGATGGTTCTGAACTTGATGTAACCGCCATTGAGACAGATATCGCTGCCGTCTGCAGTCAGATTATCGCTGGGGAACAAGCGGGCCCGGCGGCCTTTCCTGCAGCACCAGGCTGCACTGATTGTTTGAGATGGGAGGAATAGCTTTGGATTTTACGCACTGCAACTTGGGTTCGGGGGTGCGTTTGCACCTCTGCGAGACAGATAAATTCAATACAGTCACCTGCAAGATGATTATCCAGCAGGATTTGTCCCGCGATACCGCCGCTGCGACAGCATTGATTCCGGCGCTGGTGAAGCGTGGTTCACAGAAGTTTCCCTCAACGCGCCAAATCGCCCGGGAGCTGGAATATCTCCATGCAGCCGGTTTCAGCTCCGATGTGCTGAAAATCGGTGAGCGGCAGCTTCTAGAGTTCTTTTTCGATATGGTTGATCCCAGTCTCTTGCCTGGCGGAGAGGAAAACTGGCAGCGGGGGCTCGAAACCTTCTGGGATATAGCCACTAACCCGGTGACAGATGGCGACGCCTTTGTTCCTGAGTACTTCGACCAAGAAAAGCTCAATCTCCGCCGAGAAGTAGAAGGTTTGGTCAACAACAAGCGGGCGTATGCCATGGCCAGGGCTGTAGAATTTATGTGTCCTGACGAACCTTATGGTGTTTACCGCTACGGCAGTGTGCCAGAGATCGCTGCTCTGGAAAACCATGAAGAATATCAGTACTACCAGAGCCTTTTGGAGCACAGCCCCATCGACATCTTTCTCGTGGGACGCAATCTTGATCTCCTCGCAAATGAGATTGCCCGGCTCGAGTTCCCTCGTGGCGAAATAAAAGAACTGCAGCCAATCACAACTAGGGAAGTAACTGAAGAGCGCTTCCATGTAGAAGAGATGCAGGCTCAGCAGTCGGTTTTGGTCTTGACCTACCGCACTGCTCAGCGCTACTTGGATCCTAACTATTACGGTTTGCTTGTCTGCAACGGTATACTGGGCGCTTTCCCCCATTCTAAGCTGTTTGTGAATGTGCGGGAGCGGGCAAGTCTAGCATACTATGTCGGTTCCTTTGTGGAGGGCACTAAGGGAGTTCTGACTATCAATGCAGGTATCGATGGGAAGACAGTGGATCGGACCGTGCAGATCATTAAGGAACAAGTGAGCGCTCTTCAAAATGGCGATATCACAAAAGAAGAGCTTGAGCAGACTAAGACAGGGCTCTGCAGCAGTATCGTTTCGATGGCTGATGACCCTGCTTCGGTAATTGACCGGAACTTGATCGGTCTGGTCAATGGGGAGATGCGCAGCTTTGATGATGTTCTGCAGGCCATTCAGAGCGTAACAATAGAAGAAGTGCGCCAGGCTGCTCAAGGGCTTCAGCTTGATACTGTTTATGTACTGAAGGGCACCGCGGGGAAGGAGTGACGTTTGTGGAACGAATCAAGACACCTACTGGGGAAGAACTGTTCACGGGGTATCTCCCCAATGGCCTTCATTATGCGATTCTGCCCAAACCGGGCTTTGTCAAGAAATATGCCATTCTGTCCACCAACTATGGTTCCCTAGACTCGAAATTCGAGGTGCCGGGAGAAGGTGTGGTGGAAGTACCCGATGGAATCGCCCATTTCCTGGAACATAAGCTGTTTGAAGAGGAAGAGGGCAATGTCTTTGATCGCTTCGCAGAGTGGGGAGCCTCTGTAAATGCCTTTACCAGCTATACACAGACCACTTATTTGTTTTCCACTGTGGATCATGTGTATGAGGCACTGGGGCAGCTGGTTAATTTTGTGATGCATCCCTATTTGACTGAAGAGAACGTCGAAAAAGAAAAGGGGATTATTGTGCAGGAGCTGCGCATGTATGATGATCACCCAGAGCGCCGCCTCCACAAGAATCTCCTCAATGCTCTGTACCACAAGCACCCCATTCGCATAGATATCGGCGGGACTCCTGAATCAGTCAATTCGGTCACGGTCGACTGGCTATTGAAGTGCTACCGCACCTTCTACCAGGCTTCTAACATGGCCCTGTTTGTTGCCGGTGACGTTGATCCGGAGCAGGTCCTTCAGGTAGTACAGGAAAATTTCCCTAACTGGAACGGTGCAGCTCAGCCTTTAGGAAGAAGATTCTATCCGGAAGAACCAATAAGTGTACACCAAGAGTGGGTAGAAGATCGGCTCGCCATCTCTCGTCCTCGCTGTGCCATGGGATTTAAGAATACACCTGTGGAAGACGGATACGAAAACCTTCGTCGTCAGCTTGCTATGGGCATAGTTTGGCGTTTAGTTGCTGCAAGGAGTTCTCCATATTTCGAGCGCCTCTATAATGAGGGTTTGATAGACGATTCCTTTGATGCCAGCTTTTCCAGCACACCGCAGTACAGCTATTCCTTGGTGACTTCCGAGACCGACGATCCTGAGCGTTTCGTTGAAGAAATGAAGGAAATTGTCCAGGAAGTGCAGAAAGGTCCTATCTCTGAAGCCGATGTAGAACGTCTAAAGCGGCAGCTTTATGGAAGCTTTATTGCAGCTTTCGATTCACTCGAATATGTGGCCAACAGCTATATCATCCATTATTTTAATAAGACTCCCTATCTTAAGTACTTGAATGTACTTCAATCTCTTACCGTGGATGATGTACAGCAGGCGGCCAATGATTATCTTGATCTAGGAAAGGTGTCGGTTTCAATTCTGTGGCCCTATGGGGAGGACAGGGTAAGTGAACAAGGATGAGCTTCGCCGGGCGCTCAAGGCTGAGCGCCGGGCTGTTTCTCAAGCTGTACGGGACAAATATGATGCGGCGCTTTGGGCACATTTGACCAGTTCAGAGATGTATAACGGTGCACAGAACTGCATGACCTATCTGGCCTTTGGTTGGGAGATCAATACCTGGCAGCTGGTCCGTCAGATGTGGCAGGATGGCAAGAATGTATACGTACCTGTCACCAAGCCAGGCCGTCTTTTGAGCCCTACCCTCTTTACCCCGGATACCAAGCTTATTCAGGCACCCTTTGGGATGCAGGAACCGCAGGATAGCCCGGAGATAGATCCGGCTCAGCTGGATCTGATTATCGTGCCGGGCTTAGCTTTTTGTCCTGAAGGTTACCGGATTGGATTTGGCGGAGGTTATTATGACCGCTTCTTAACTAGAACTGGTGGGGTGACGGTGGGGGTTTGTTATAGTCAGTTCGTGCGGGAGCTGCCTAAAGATCCTTGGGACGTGCCCGTCCAGCACCTCTTAACCGAGGTTGGGTTTATGCAGGAAACCAACACCCTCTGAAGAAATGTTTTGTAACAGAAGGGGGCGTTAAAAATGAGTGAAAAATTTGTACTAGCAGTTGATCAAGGCACCACAGGCACTACTGTGATGCTGTTTGATGAACAGAGCCAAGTGTATGGCCGAGTCTACAAGGGCTTCAAACAGTATTATCCCCAACCTGGCTGGGTTGAGCACGATGCGGTAGAGATCTGGGAGGGTTGTTTAGAACTAATAGATGAGATTATCGCCCTTACGGCTGTTGATCCCCAAAAGATAGCTGCCATCGGCATTACCAACCAGCGGGAGACTGTTGTTGTTTGGGATCGGGAGACCGGTGAGCCTGTCGCACCGGCCATTGTATGGCAATGCCGGCGGACTGCACCAATGTGTGACCAGATGATGGCGGAGGGTTTAACGCCAGTCTTTCAAGAAAAAACCGGTTTGGTCCTGGATGCATACTTTTCAGGTACAAAACTGAAGTGGCTTTTAGATAGTGATCCCAAACTGCGGTCTCGTGCAGAGCGGGGCGAGTTAGCCTTTGGAACGATTGATTCCTGGCTGATCTATAATTTGACCGGTAAGAAGGTGCATGTCACCGATTATTCCAACGCATCGCGCACACTGTTGTTCAACATCTCAACTCTTGATTGGGATAGTGAACTCTTAGACATTTTGACAATACCTCGAGAGATGCTGCCGGAGGTTCGGTCTTCCAGCGAGGTCTATGGACACACAGTGGCGTTCGGGCAGCTTCCAGCGGGAATCCCAGTTGCTGGTGCCGCCGGTGATCAGCAGGCAGCACTCTTTGGTCAGGCATGCTACAATCCAGGCATGGTGAAAGCCACCTTTGGTACAGGTGCCTTTATTCTGATGAACACCGGTGATAAACTAGTACCTTCTAAACAAGGCCTCTTGACAACCATTGCTTGGGGGCTTGACGGCAAGGTTCAATATGCGTTAGAAGGCAGCGTGTTTGTGGCTGGTGCGGCTGTCCAGTGGCTGCGGGATGAGCTTGGAATCATCCAAACTGCAGCCGAAACAGAGGAGCTGGCCTTATCTGTACCTAATAACAGCGGAGTCTACCTTGTACCAGCCTTCGTAGGTCTCGGTGCACCTTACTGGGATCCTTATGCGCGGGGAACCATTTTGGGCCTCACTCGGGGTGCAAACCGGGCGCATCTGGCCAGGGCAGCTTTGGAATCTATTGCCTATCAAACGCGAGATGTGGTAGAATTGATGGCCCAAGATTCTAATATTCCCATCGTAGAAATGACTGTCGATGGGGGAGCGTCGGTTAACAATTTCCTCTGCCAGTTCTTGGCAGATCAAACTGGCACTAAGGTATGCCGTCCAAAAATCTTCGAGACCACTGCTCTAGGCGCAGCCTATCTGGCGGGTCTAGCTGTAGGCGTTTGGCCTGATCAAGAGACAATTGCTCGCAGCTGGCACTGTGATCAGGAGTATGCTCCTCAGATGGATGCGGAAGAGCGCCGCAAGCTTTATGAAGGGTGGCGTCGAGCAGTGGATCGATCTAGGAGTTGGGCACTTGAACAAGAATGAGCGTAGACGCAGTGATACACTGCTGCGGTTTCGCGCCGCGGTCGCCAAGAAACCGGTGATCGCTGGCTTAAAAGGCTTAGAATATGTGTCGCGAGCTGCGGCAGAGGGTATTCGGGCCTGCTTTTACTTAACAGGAAACATCTTTGAGCTGCGAGACATAACCAAGCTCTGTCATGAAAACGGGCAGCTGATCTTCGCCCATGTTGATTTAATTAACGGAATTGCCAAAGATAGTCACGGAATGATGGTTCTTGCTGAGGAAGTACAGGTAGATGGCATTTTGACCACTCGCTCGCATCTCATCACTGCAGCCCAAAAAGCCGGGTTGTTAGGAATTCAGCGGCTGTTTATGCTTGATTCAGAGGCGCTGCAGACCGGCCTTAAAATGCTGCAGACCTCAAAACCTGATGCGGTGGAGCTTCTGCCAGCCCCTATTATGCCCCATATTGTGGGACGGCTGCCGCAGAAGTTGCCGCCGATCATCGCAGGCGGATTAGTTGAGACTGAGCAGGAGCTTCAAATGGTACTGCGGCCGCCAGTGGTTGCCGTCTCGACCAGTAAGATGGAGTTGTGGAGCTATAGAAAGGAGTAGGCAGATGGATCAGAAATGGCTGAGAGAGCAGACCCAACAGCTGGAAATGGCCCTAGCTAAGCAGGGGCTGAAGGGAAGTGTGCCTGCTGTAGTGGACACGCAGCCGCAGGTTGTGGAAATACCCAAGGATCGGCAAAATCTAGCTCGGTTCATTGATCACACCCTGCTAAAACCTGATGCCAGCCGCTTGGCCATCAAACAGCTGTGTGAAGAAGCGCGTGAATACCGCTTCCAGTCAGTTTGTGTTAATCCGGTACATGTGTCGTATGCCGCGGAACTCTTAGAGGGAAGCTCCGTTAAAGTCTGCACCGTCATCGGTTTTCCCTTGGGTGCATCCACGTCTTTGATGAAGGTAATGGAAGCCCGTGATGCGCTGGTTAACGGCGCCCAGGAGCTGGACATGGTTGTTAATATTGGGGCCTTAGTTGAAGGTGACTACGCCCGCGTTCTGAGCGATATTAAAGCGGTTCGTGATGCAGCTCCTGGAGTAATTCTCAAGGTCATCTTGGAAACCGGCTTCCTTACAAAGGAGCAGATTGTCCGCGGTTCTCTCCTGGTCCGTATGGCCGATGCCGATTTTGTTAAGACATCCACTGGCTTTGGGCCTGGAGGTGCAACTGTGGAAGATATCAGTCTAATGCGCACAGTTGTGGGCCCTGACTTCGGTGTTAAAGCATCAGGAGGCGTACGGGACTACAACACAGCCCAAGCCATGATTAAGGCGGGTGCAACTCGAATTGGGACAAGCTCCGGTATAGCCATTATGGCTGGCGCTGAAGGCGCAGGTGGTTATTAAGATGACCCCCAGACGCTGGTTTTTGCTCACCGTCGCGGTCCTCTGTCTGGGGCTCGCTGCTCCAGCTGCCGCCCAGCAGATTGAACCCTGGCTCCATTTCGATCGAGCCGTCGCAGATGTAATTTGGGTGACAACCCAGGGTGAACATCGCGATGAAATATCAGGAACTTTTTCGTGGCGCGCTCCTGATGAGTTTTCCTTTGCCTATCAGACCAGCAATCTATCTATGCGGCGTGTACGTGCTTATCGCAATTTCACTGTGACTCAGTATCAGGGCCATACGTCTTATGGGTACGCCGGCTTCCCCCTGTTCAGCATCTGGCAGCAGTTCTTCTGGCCCCTGACTCAGATTCATGCCGAACCCTTGGTCTATGTAGGGCCTGAGCGGGTTGCCCATCGCGACGTGGGCCGCTATTACTTGGAAACTGATCCGCAGAAGGTTTACTGGATTGATCAACAGACCAACATTCCCTTATTGATCATGGAAGGCCAGCATGCGCTGCTTTCTGTAAGCAATTACCGCTTCGATTCTGGTGCGGCTAATCGGCCTCGCTTTCTAGAATTAGATTACGATTACGGCGGTGTGACAGGCAAGCTCACTTTGTGGTGGAGCGACTTTGGTGCTTGGGTTCCCAATGAAATCATGCTCCACCAAGGGCAGAATACTACTACACTGACATTTTCTAATTGGGAAATCGATACTGATCAAGTTGGGGACTTGACTGTGCTGAAAACCTTGGAATGGCAAATCAGTTTAGGCGAAGCAGCGCACAGCGTGGGGCAGTGGGAAGACGTCGTTGCTTCCTTTAAGGAAGTGCTGTCCATCGATCCTTATTATCTGCCCGCCTATTTCTACTTGGGTCACACATACTACTCTCAAGGGAATTATCTGGGAACTGTAGAGAATTATCAGCAGGCACTCATGCTGGCACCTGATAACGCGCTTGCCCTAAACAACTTGGCATACACGTATCTAGAGCGCCGTGTAAACTTGGTTCAAGCTGTGGAAATGGCAGAAAAAGCAGTGGCTCAGGAACGGCGAGCCACGTATTTAGATACCTTAGGGTATGGATACTACCTGCTGGGACGGCTAGACGAGGCGAGGGAGATCTTGGAAGAAGCTTTGGTTCGTGCAGATGATACAATAACAGCAGAAAATGTCACTGAGATTGAGCTGCACCTAGAAATGGTGTACCACGCTTTGGAGAAAGAGGGTGCTGCCATACCGTGAGTGATCATTATTTCAGCCAGACTCCTCAATCGGAACACGACATTAAAGAATTTGAAGCAGTCCTGCGAGGGAAGCCTTACATCTTTCAGACTGATGCCGGAGTGTTTTCCCGCACTAAGGTCGATAAGGGAAGCCTATTGTTGATCAACAACCTGCTCTGCGAGCCAGGCGAAACGGTCTTGGACTTAGGCTGCGGTTATGGGCCCATTGGAATTGCCGCAGCAGATATGGTAGGTCCGGAGGGGCATGTTTACCTGACTGATGTCAATCAGCGCGCAGTTGAGCTGACCAAAACCAACCTGCGTTTGAATGGGATTGTCAATGCCACTGTCCTCGGCGGAGAAGGAGAAACAGTGTGGCCCGAGGTGCCTCTCGATTGGGTAGTAAGCAATCCACCAATCAGAGCCGGCAAAAAAGTAGTCTATGGCCTGATGGATGAAGCTTACCAGCGGCTTGCTCCTGGTGGCCGGTTGATGGTAGTTATCCGCACCAAGCAGGGTGCAGCTAGTTTGGAAAAACACCTGGAGGATTTGTTCGGCAGCTGCGAAACAGTTGACCGTGGTTCTGGATTTAGAGTCTTTTTGTGCCGCAAACAGTCGTAAACACCTCCACTCCTGAATATGTTCTTAGGAGCATGGAGGTGTTCGTATGCGTGTCTATGTTGTCCGCCTGCGTACCCTTGTGTGGTGGGTCATTGGTTCGCTCACCGCAGGGATCTTGGCTGGTGTGTTTTCTGCTGATGAGATCCCCGTAACTGGTAGGCTGGCCCATGTGGCAGCGGGGCTGACCATTGTAATTGACCCAGGGCATGGTGGGATTGATCCTGGGGCAGTGAGCAGAAGTGGTCTGCTGGAAAAGGACATAGTACTGGCCATCAGCCGCGAACTGGAACTGCTCCTTAACAAGACGGCAGTCCACACAGTGATGACTCGGCGTGGGGACTACGACTTGGCCGACAACACGCAGAAGAATCTCTTAGAGCGCAAAAGGCAGGATCTGCAGCGCCGCGTTGAAATGGCCGAAGATGCCAATGCCGATTTGTATATCTCAATTCACGCCAATTATTTCCCAGCATCGATCTGGTCAGGTGCCCAAACATTCTATTACGAAGGACAGACAGAAAGTCAGCGCCTGGCAGAAGCGATTCAGACCGAACTGGTACGGGCTCTAGGGCCTAACAAACGCTTGGCCCGGCCAGGGAATTATCGGGTGCTTCGGGACACAACGATGCCGGCGGCTTTGGTGGAAGTTGGCTTCTTGTCTAACCCCAGCGAAGCAGAGCTGCTTGGCGATCCCCGCTATCAGGTTCGGGTTGCCGAAGCCATTTATAGGGGGATTTTGCGCTATCTAGGTATATAAGGAAGGAGGGGCTGGGTGTATCCACTGCTGACAATCGATCTAGCGAAGCTGCAGACGAATATGCAAGTTATCGCCGAACGGTGCAGAAGTTATGGTTTGGAAGTTTTCGGTGTCACCAAGGTTGCCCGTGGCGAACCAAAAATCGGGCAGGCTTTAGTGGCAGGTGGTGCCGTAGGCCTGGCTGATTCGCGCCTTGATAACCTAGCCCGTCTAAAGAAAGCTGAGCTTGGTGTTCCATTGATGCTGCTTCGCACGCCTGCCTTAAGCGAGGTAGAGCAGGTAGTCGAAACCGCCCACATCAGCGTTAATTCAGAAAAAGTGGTTCTAGAAGCGCTCAGCCATGCTGCAGGAGAACGCGGTCTTGTACATAAGGTTTTGCTGATGGTTGATCTAGGTGACCTGCGGGAAGGGGTGTGGGGCGAAGCTCTCCTTGAGCTCTACCAGTTCGCTGAAACTCTCTCTCATATCGAAGTGTGGGGCATTGGCACCAATCTTGCGTGTCTTAGTGGAGAGAGTCCTTCCCCGGAGCAGTATGAAAGCTTGAGTGAACTACTTGTTCAGCTTCCCGCTTCTAAACTAGTTGTTTCTGGAGGCAACAGCAGTGCCCTGCACCTAATGCGAATGGGCCTGTGGTCTGGTGAGTGGACAAGCTTCATCAACCAACTGCGCATTGGCGAAAGCGTTTTTTTGGGCTGGGATATCATTGATCACTCGCCCCTTTCTGGGTGCCACCGAGATGCGTGCCTTTTGACAGCTGAAGTAATTGAGGTACAGACAAAGCCGACGCCCGAGGGACCCAGGCGTCGAGCAGTGCTGGCCGTAGGACGGCAGGATATTGGGTCAGGCAGTCTACAGCCGGTGGAACCAGGTATGAAGGTCGTAGGGGTGACCAGCGATCATATGGTGGTAGATGTGGAAGAAGCACCGCATGTTTCGGTTGGAAGCCTTCTCACTTTCATCCCGAATTACGATGCCTTACTGGTTCTTTTCACGTCGGATTACGTAGAAAAGAAACACATCGTTAACATTGCTGTACAAGAAATACTATGATAGTATATATTGGGAGTGACTGTAACTTAGGAGGTAGTCTTAGTGCAAGTATGGCAGGAAAGAGTTAAAGAACTAGTTCATAAGAAGCTTTCAGTCAGCACTTTAGCAGCGTTTAATACCAATGTGGATGCGGTAGTTCATCTGACCAACGAGGATGTTCAAAGACTATGCAGTGATTCACAAGTTGATTTGGAAAAAGTTAACAAGATTGAAGCTGACGAGATTCTCGATATTCATACAGCAAATGAATTCGTTGCTGTATTGAAGAGCGCTTTGGGCCATGGCAAGTCCTCATATATTGTTCTGCGGAATCTAGATCTCTTAGATTGGCTCGAAGAGAAGTTTACTACTAGAAAAGAGAGTATGGGTGGACAGGCAGGCGTCATAGCTAACCAGATGGCTGCCCTTGGAGCTAACTCTCTTGTTTACACTTCGCTTCTTTCCCCTAAACAGGGCTCCATGTTCTTCCCTGCAGTGAAGGTTCCCGTGGTGGACGAAGAATTTCGGGTCGTCAACGTCCAAGACGCGGTACGTCCAACTGATAAGACCAAAGTCAACTGGATCTTTGAATATCCCAAAGGTATGGAATTTAATTTCAACGGTGAAGTCGTCAAGACCCCTCGGGCTAACCGTGTTATCATGGCTACACGGCCAGAGGGTGTTGTGATGGCCTTTTCCGATGAAATTGCTCCTTACCTGCCGCAGCTTGGTCAGGAGATCGACGTTGCTTTTATGGCTGGTTACCACTATGCTCCCTCGGATGAGGAAGAGCTGCGTACTTACCTCAGCGAAAGCATGGCCAGCTTAAGGAGTCTTAAGCAGAACAATCCTAAGCTCCGCCTGCACTTTGAGTATGTCCCGATGAGCGATGAAGCTGCCGAGCGGACTATGCTAAAGACCGTCGCACAGGAGATCCAGTCTTTCGGAATCAATGAGAATGAGATCAAACGGGTGCTGACATCCCATGGTTATCAGGCAGAATGCGACGCAATCGAAGCTAATGAACGTGCTTATTGTCTGTATCATGGTGTCTATCGTCTCGCTCAGACCTTAGGATTTGAGCGCATCCAGCTGCACAACCTCGGCTATTATGTCTTGGTGTTGAAAAAGCCCTACATTGTGGATCCTGAAGTGGTTCGCGATGCATGCCTCTATGCTTCCTCGGTTAACGCTATCAAGGCCAAGTATGGTGGCTATGTCGAAAAGGATCAGCTACCTGAAGCGGCCGACATTAAGCTTTCTGATATCGGATTAGAACAGGTCCGCCGTTTTGCTGAAGAGATGCGCAGTCAGGGTTACAATATCCCAGATGATTTCGAGCAGACCGGTATTGCTGATATGGGTGACCACTATGTGCTGGTTGTGCCTGCTCATGTTGTACCTAACCCCGTCAGCACCGTCGGTATGGGAGATACGATTTCTTCATCTGCTTACGCCTACGAATGCAAGGTTCATGCTGCCGGGAGAATTGTTGGTGCTTAAAACAGGAATCAGCGCCATTTTTAGAGAAAATAGTTCTATTGGAGTAAAGCTAGACAAATGGGGGTATGAACCGTGCGTGTGTTAATACTGCATTCTGGCGAAGGCAAGATTCCGAATCTGGCACAGACACTACAGCGGGCCTTCGAGAGAGAAGGAGGCAGGATTGAAGTTATATCTGCCACTGAAGCGGGGAGTACCCCGATAAGCAGCGCACCGTACGATTTAGTGTGTCTGATTAGTTCTTTCAGCGGGCTTTTTAAGCCGAAACTGCCCTCGCAAGTGCATAATATTATTAAGCGGGTGACGCGCTTAGAAGGAAAGAAAGGAGCCGCATTTGTTCCCTCAAGGCTGGGTTCCACCAAGGCTCTTAGAGCGTTGATGGGCCTCATGGAAAAACAAGGTGTAATCGTGGATTATTTCTCCACCCTAGGTTCAGAAGCTGACAGCCAAGAAGCAGCCAAACGTTTGGCGCGCAGCATCAGACCATAAGACAAGAAAAGCCGCCTTCCGTTTCGGGAGACGGCGTTTCTTTATAAACCTAATTAAGCTAATGTAGGGAGGTCATTTATGTTTCGCTATAAGCAGGAACTGCGTATTCCCGGGCCCACTCCTGTACCGCCTCAAGTACTGGCACGGGCAAGTGCACCGATGATCAATCACCGGGGCAGCGCCTTTAAGGAGCTGTATCCTGCGGTACTAGAACGCTTGAAACCTCTGTTTGGTACAGTTGAGCAGATTTACATGGTAACAGGCTCTGGGACTGCAGGTATGGAGATGGCCGTCGCCAATCTCGTATCTCCAGGTACTCCTGTCTTATGCCTCGTCGGAGGCTTCTTTGGTCAGCGCTGGGCTGATATGTGCCGAGCCTTTGGCGCCAAAGTGTACGAACTGGATTATCCTTGGAATACGGCTGTCGATCCGGCGCGGGTAAGCGAGTACCTTAAAGAACATCCTGAAATTAAGATAGTTTTTGCGACACATAATGAATCTTCCACGGCTGTCATAAATGACATCGAAGTTCTAGCTAGAGCCTGTGGTGAGCATGACGCTCTTCTAGTTGTAGATGCGGTAAGTTCTTTGGGTGGAGTGCCTTTCAAGATGGATGAATGGGGAGTTGATGTGGTTGTCACCGCATCTCAGAAATGCTTGATGGGCCCACCCGGACTAGCCTTTGTCAGTTTTTCACGCCGGGCAAGAGAAGTGGCGAAAAAAGCACAGGGAAGCCGCTATTATCTCGATATAGCTATCTACGACCGTTATTGGGAGCGTAGTGAGCCTCCCTTTACACCCAACATTTCAATGGTATTTGCCCTTGAGGAAGCCCTGGTGCTCTTGGAGGCCGAGGGCATAGAAAATGTTTTTGCCCGCCACCGCCTAATGCGGGATATGGTGCGGGCAGGAATTAAGGCCCTAGGGCTTGAACTCTTGGTGGCTGATGAACATGCTTCTCCCACTGTAACAGGGGTGAAGCTCGAAAACGCTGACGAATTTCGCCAAAATATCCGCTTGAAATATGGAGTAGAGTTTGCTGGTGGACAGGGTCCATTCGCAGGGCAGATCATCCGCATCGGTCATATGGGCTATGCCACACCGCTGGATATGCTTGTGGCTTTGGCTGCCATCGAGATGAGCCTTGGCAAACTAGGTGTTGCCACTGCGGCAGCAGAAAGATTGTGGCAGAAGACAGACTAAACACTATGTTTCGCACGATCAGGAGGAAGCCCAGTGCGTTTTACCATCCGTGATGCGATTGATATCTTGATTGTGGCTTTCGTTATTTACCGTGTCATCTATGCCATACAAGGGACACGGGCTATCACACTGGTGAAGGGTCTGGCGGTGGTTTTCGCCAGCAGTGTGGTCGCCCGTGCCCTCGATCTGCGCACAATCAGCTGGCTTTTGGAACATGCCACAACTGCGGTAATCGTTGCCCTACCGGTTGTCTTCTATCCTGAACTGCGGCGGGCCTTAGAGGAAATTGGACGCGGCCAGTTTTGGGCGCGCTGGCGCAGTGGCGAGGTCGCGCGCCATTCCCAACTCAGCGAAATTATAGCTAGCGCTGCAGCAGCCATGAGTGCCCAGCGCATCGGCGCACTGATCGTGATTCAAAGAGAGCTCAGTCTGCAGGAATATGCTTCATCAGGCATTCCCTTGGATGCCCTGATCAGCGAGGAGCTGCTCCGGAACATATTTGAGCCTGGCAGTCCGCTGCATGATGGCGCAGTTATTATCCAAGGGAATAGAATAATCAGTGCCCGCTGTGTGCTGCCTCTGACTAACGCTGATATGGGCAGTGCCGTGGGCACCAGGCACCGCGCCGCAGTCGGTATATCCGAGCAGTCTGATGCGGTCGTTGTAGTGGTATCAGAAGAAACCGGTATTATTTCCCTAGCTGTAGGCGGACGCCTCCAGCGCTATTTCAACGAAGTCCGTCTTACAGAACGTTTAGAGTATCACCTGCAGGGCAGGAACGAACGGCGGTTTGCCTTCGGAGGTGATGCTTAATGGAGAGCATTAGGAAACATCTTAAGAGGCTGTGGCTGTTCTTCAGCGATCCCCAGGTTTACTGGCGGTTATTTTCTTTGGCTTTGGCTGTGATTCTCTGGCTCTTGGCGGCAGGCGAGGGAGATATCGGTGGGACGGAGCGTTTTTATACCTTGCCTTTGACTGCTCAGAACCTTCCAGAAGATCAGGCGCTTCTCGATCCCCTTCCTACTGTGAGGGTACGCCTGAGAGGGCTCAGCCCCATTCTAACTATGATTGAAGATGATCTGCAGGCGGTCATCGACCTTTCTCATGCAGAAGAAGGCCAAATGAGTTACAACGTAAATGTGCCTGCTCCCGTTGGGGTTGAAGTTGTAAGCATCAGTCCCCAGTGGGTGACAGTGCGTACTGAGCAAATTCTCACAGCGGAGTTTTCAGTGCAGGTTGGGCTGCTGAATGTCTACCCCCAAGCCCTGATGCACCAAGTTACTCCCGTTCCCAGCACAATTACTGTTACTGCGCCCCGGAGTCTCTTGGCGCAGGTGGATCAGGTAGTCGCATATATTAGTGTGGGAGATACATTTGGCAGTTTCCGGGAAACGGTGCCAGTTGTGGCGATTGATGCTTCTGGAAAGCCACTGCAGGGCGTGCAGCTTAACCCGGGACTGATAACCCTAGAAGTAGAAAACCAATCCTTTGAAGAGTCGTAGGGGGTAAACGAATGGCACGGTTGTTCGGAACAGATGGTGTACGAGGAATTGCGAACCAGGAACTTACGCCTGAACTTGCATTTGCACTGGGCCGGGCAGGCGCTGTGGTGCTGGCCAACGGCAGCAGCCGGCCTAGGGTATTGATTGGGCGCGATACTCGAATCTCCGGACAGATGCTGGAAGCAGCTTTGGTAGCTGGCGTCACATCTGCAGGAGCAGACGCTGTCCTAGTAGGAGTTGTTCCCACTCCAGCGGTAGCTTTTCTGACAAAGGCGCTGAAGTGTGATGCAGGAGCGATGATTTCTGCTTCCCACAATCCGGTGGAAGACAATGGCATTAAGTTTTTTGCTTCCGATGGCTTCAAACTGCCCGATCAGGTGGAAGACGAAATTGAAGCTTTAGTTCATCAACCGCCTAACGGACCGCGGCCTATCGGAGCGGAGGTAGGGCGGGTAATTGAGCGTTCGGATGCACTGCAGATGTATATTAATGAGTTGTGCAGCCGGGTTCCGGTTAATCTTGATGGACTGCATATCGCGTTGGACTGTGCCAACGGTGCCGCATCTGTTTGTGCGCCTGAGATTCTGCGCCGCTTAGGGGCAAGGGTAACCGTGATTCATAATGATCCTGATGGGACTAATATTAACGTAGAGTGCGGTTCTACCCATCTCGAAAGCGTGCAGACACTGGTGAAAGCGGTCGGCGCTGATCTGGGTATTGCTCATGACGGCGATGCAGACCGGATTATAGCGATTGATCATAGGGGCGAAGTTGTAGATGGTGACCATATTCTTGCGATCTGCGGCCTCCGTCTCTTGAAGCAGGGTAGGCTGCCACACAACAGAATTGCTGCTACTGTCTATTCGAATGGTGGACTAGTGCAGGTGTTTCGGGAAGCTGGTGGCGATGTTGTAATTACCGCTGCTGGTGATCGCTATGTCTTGGAAGCTATGCTGAAAGAAGGCCTCGTCTTGGGTGGAGAGCAGTCTGGACACATTATTTTCCTTGGCGACAGCACTACAGGCGATGGTATTCTCAGTGCATTGAAGCTGCTCGAGGTTATGGTGGAGAGCGGTCAGACGCTCGAAGAATTGGCTCGCGTAATGCCTGTGTATCCACAGTCCCTAGTCAATGTGCCTGTACGCGACAAAAACGGATGGAACAGCCAGCCGGAGATTGCCGCGGCAGTGGAAGAAGCAGAACATCAGCTCGCACCTTATGGCCGCCTGTTTGTCCGTCCATCAGGTACAGAGCCTGTGATTCGAGTCATGGGTGAACACCCCGATCGGGAGTTAGTGGAGGCAGCTGTACGGCACGTTGCCGACCGAATTTCCGCCTATTTGGGAGCAGAGTAATGCGTGCTATCAGCTGTGGAGTTGACTTGATTGAGATATCACGAATCAAAAGAGCGCTGGAGAGGCGGCGCTTTCGTGAACGGATTTTCACTGCCCAGGAACGGGCTCAGTTACACTCTAAGCAGCCCCAATCATGGGCGGGCCGTTTTGCTGCTAAAGAAGCGGTGATGAAAGCTTTAGGAACTGGTTGGAGTCAGGGTGTCGGGTTTGACCAGATTGAGGTTGTGACCCTTGATTCAGGCCGTCCGGTGGTCAATCTCCATGGACGAGCTTTAGAGGTCAGCCGCGCGCTTGGGGTAAGTGATCTCTTGGTAAGTATTTCTCACAGTGGAGATTATGCAATTGCCATGGTGGTGGCAGTGGGGGAGGAGTGAGCAGATGCGAGTGGTGACAGGAGCAGAAATGCGTGCCCTAGATCAAAAGGCAATCAAGGAAATCGGCATCGGCAGTCTTGTGCTGATGGAAAATGCGGGAACCAAGGTGGTCCAGCTGCTTCAGGAGAAGTTCGGGCCGCTGCAGGATAAACGGATTCATATCTTAGTCGGGCCGGGCAATAATGGAGGAGATGGCCTCGTCGCTGCTCGCCACCTTCTCAACCTAAAGGCTCGGCCTAAAGTTTATATTACCCATGAAAAGGACAAGTGTTCCGCTGAATGCCAAGTCAACCTGGATATTTTCCAGAAACTAGGGGGAGAAATAGTCACCATTCATCCTCTTGACGCACGAAGATTGCGCTTCAGCCTGTCTCTTACGGATATCATTCTTGATGCTCTCCTTGGTACCGGGGCAGAGGGCCCTCTGCGGGGCACGTTTAAAGACATAGCTAGAATCGTTAATGAAGTCAACCGGCCGGTCGTTGCCATCGATCTGCCTACCGGTGTCGATGCTACCACAGGAGCGGTTCCTGGCGGAATTGCTGTCAAGGCAGACTATACCGCTGTCCTAGGTTTCGTGAAAGCTGGCTGCTTGTTTTATCCGGGCAGGAGTTATGTTGGAGAGTATGAGGTCCTTGATATTGGCATTCCCCATAAGCTGGCTGATTCAATTGAACGGTTTTTGCTTGAACCGGTGGATTTACAAAGGTTGCCCGAGCGCCCTGCGTGGGGGCACAAAGGTACTTTTGGACGTACGTTAGTGGTAGCAGGTTCTTTGGGAATGGCTGGTGCAGCCGCACTGTGTGCCCAAGCTGTGTACCGCGGTGGAGGCGGTATGGTCACCTTAGCTGTACCACAGTCCATTATTGACCGTTTTCCTCCTAACGAAGTCATCCTGAAGCCAATTCCAGATACACCCGAGGGTACCCTAGGCAGTCCCAGCATCGATGCTCTCCGTGAACTTGTGGCTGGTCAGGACGTCTTAGCCATTGGTCCAGGATTATCCAGCAGGCCTGAAGTAAAGCTGGTAGTCGAGTACCTGCTGCAAAACTGGCATGGTCCCGCTGTACTTGATGCTGATGCCCTCAATGTTCTTACTGAGGAATTTATGCAATCAGTGCCTGCCCAGCAGCGTGAGCGTTGGGTGCTTACCCCGCATCCAGGAGAGATGGGCCGCCTGATGGGTATATCGCCTCAGAAAGTGAATGCCCAGCGAGGAACCATCGCCCAGGAGCTTGCAGCCCAATGGGGTGTAACGGTAGTCCTGAAAGGGGCACCTACGGTAATCAGCGGGTCAGAGCGAATGTATATTAGTACTGCCGGTAATCCCGGCATGGGTTCTGCCGGTATGGGTGATGTCCTTACCGGACTAATCGCTGCCTTTCTCAGCCAGGGTATGGAACCGCTGGAAGCGGCTGCGCTGGGAGCCTATGTGCACGGCTTGGCAGGTGATCGAGCGGCACAGCAGGGTATGCGGGGGCTTACGGCCAGCGACTGCTTAGCTGCTGTGCGTGGGATTTTAGATTAGGAGATGGAGTAGATCATGAGCAGGCTTACGAGGTCAGTCTGGGCAGAAGTCAGTTTAGAGGATATAGCTTTCAACACCCAGCAGTTCAGCAGACTGATCGGGAACAGCCAGTTAATGGCGGTGATTAAAGCTAACGGCTATGGGCACGGCGCCTTAGAAGTAGCTCATACGGTTTTGGCAAATGGCGCCAGCTGGTTGGCAGTCGCTATACCCGAAGAAGGAGTACGTCTCCGGCGGGCAGGTATTGCCGCGCCGATCTTGGTGTTGGGAGCCGTTGCTCCGGAGGAAGCTGAAGTCTGTGTAGCCAAGGACTTGGCCGTCACTGTGCATGAGCCGGATCTTGTAGGTATTCTGGTCAACGCAGCCCGCCGGATGCAGAAAACGGCCAAGATACACATTAAAGTTGATACAGGTATGAGCCGGCTGGGTCTCGATGTGCGCACTGCGATAGACTTCATCCGTGATATGACTCAGGTTCCTGGCATTGAGGTGCAGGGTGTCTTTACTCACTTCGCCGATGCAGATAATCCTAATCAAGAGTACCTTAACTGGCAATGGAGCCGTTTTGAGAGCCTGATGCATAACTTAAAGGAATTGGGCATTGAGATTCCTTTTTACCACGCAGCCAACACCGCTGCTGCGATGTTTTTTCCTAAAGCGCATCTAGATATGGTGCGAGTTGGTTTAGGGTTATACGGAATGTACCCTGATCAGAGGCGTCCCATTCTATTGCGCCCTGCCCTATCTCTGAAGACACGTGTTGCTGCAGTGAAGCGTGTTCCGCGGGGTACCGCTGTAAGCTATGGATGCAGCTACGTAACTTGGAAAGAAACCTCGTTGGCAGTTCTGCCCATCGGTTATGCAGATGGATTGTCCCGCAAACTTAGCAACAAGGGTCATGTGCTGATTGGTGGCCATGCCTGTCCGATCGTGGGCAAGGTGACTATGGACCACACCATTGTTGATGTGGGCGATCTTCCTGCTGCAATCGGTGACGAGGTAGTGCTGATCGGCCGACAGGGTGACCTAGAGATTACTGCCGATGATTGGGCCCAGTGGATGGACACGATTAATTACGAGGTTACCTGCCTAATCAGCAGCCGGGTGGAGCGGGTTTACACCTGACATAAGGCTTCTTACTTTACCATAAAGATAGCCCAGGGGGATTCTTATGCTCATTATCTGCTTGTGCATAATGCTCCTGGGTAGTTTTGCCATAAACAGTGTGCATGCATCGGAGCCTGTTGAAAAAGTATATTTTTCTGTGCGTGACCGCCGTGGCGATGACTATGGCAGCGGTGGTTTGAAATATCCGACGGATCCGCTGTTTGTCCCCGGAGTCTTTGATTTGATCCGCTTTCGCGCGGGCACTCTCCCCGATAAGGTCTGGTTTGATCTTACCTTTCGAGAAGTTACTAATCCGTTTAATGCTCCAGAAGGATACTTCCATCAACGTATGGAAGTTTTCATTGACACGAGAACCGGCCAAGGCAGCTCTGAAATTGTCATTGGCGGCCATACCTTGCGCTTAGCACAGGGGAGTACATGGCAGGTTCGTATCAGTGGCGCGCCTTTCGCGGAAAGCCGCGCGTACGTTTGGCGCGATGGCAGACTGCGTGAGTTTGTTGAAGGCGTGGGTTCGTATCTGCTGCCTGATGGTCGGACAATTCGAATTGAGGTTTCTCAGGAAATACTGCCGCCCATTAATTCAAGCTGGCGTTATGTTGTACTGATTGGTGGCTTTGATGTTCTAGCTCCTGATTATTGGCGTCAGGGAGTAGGGTTTTCTGATCAGTGGCGGTTTGAGGCTGAGCTTCCTATTGCTGATCTGCTGGGGCCGTGGTGGAGCTGGCCTAGTCAGAAGCAGCAGCTGCGTGAAGGTGTGCTGTATCCTATCCAAAGGCGTTCATCAGCCGTCTTGTTCCTTGGAGGGGTAGCGGTAACAGCACTTTTGTTATCGGGACTTTTAGTTTTATATCGGAGGTGGAAACATGCCTGATGAAGTTACCATGGAGGATGTCTTCCGTTTGTATGAGCGGAAGGTGGCTCTCTTATCTAGCGCGCAGAAGGAGAAGCTTTGTGTCGCGCATGACGAGGGCATGTCGCCATTTGTAATTGGCTGTGCGATTTTGCGTGCCAAGCAGGAACAGCGCTTAAACCGCCTGCGGGGTAAGAATAAGCATATCTCATTTAATTATATCTACCGGATAATAGAAGACTGGCTTAATCATGGAATAACGACTGATGATGCATTCCTAGAATACTGGAAGGCAGTCAATGCGGACAAGCAGGCAGAAGGAACACGGAGGGATGAAGATGTACAAGCTGGCAAGCGGAAGTTTACCCGCAGAGATTTCACCTATAAAGCCCCTCCAAAGCCAAACAAAGAGCTCTTCCCATTCCTTGATTAGAAAGCGGGGCATCCGCCGTTTCTTCAAGCGTGTGGAGAAGTGTTCCCAATGTGGTTCTCCTCGGAGAAGGATTTACCGCTTTCATTTGTTCCCTGTACCTGAGTCTTTTGGAAAGGGGCAGTGGTATTGGGAAGACTGCCGCTGCATTAAGCAGGAACGAGAAGCGCAGCGCAGAGCAAGGACCGAGCTTCTGCGGGTACAGACAGAAGACCCGCTTCCTTTGGGGCTCCGGAATCATTCTTTTGAGAACTTCAAGGTATTCAGCTTCAACCAAGAAACCTACAAGATCTGTACTTCCTTTGTGGAGAAATTCGATCAGATTAAGAGTGGCCAGGGTTTGGTCTTAATGGGGAAATCGGGGACAGGCAAGACGCATCTTGCCTGTGCCATTGCCAACAGTCTCAAGAATAAATACCGGGTGCAGTTTGCCTACGTGCCAACTCTATTGGAGAAGATGCGCAAAGGCATAATTGAACTGGAGCCTCTCATCCATGCAGACTTACTGATTCTCGACGATCTCGGCAGCGAGCGCGAATCGGCGTGGACTACAGAAAGACTCCTTATTATCGTAGATGGCCGGCTGACAAACTGCAAACCCACGGTTTACACTACTAACTACGAGGCTGAAGATCTGGAAAAACGACTTGGTATGCGGCTTACATCCCGCATATTAGGTCACAACGTAGCCCTGCTTCTTCACGGGCCAGATTACCGTCTGCAGCGCTACGGCTACTGATATTATAAGATTTTGCTGAGGAACTCCTGCGTGCGGGCCTGCTTAGGGTTGGAAAAGACCTCCCTAGGCGGGCCTTGTTCAATTATGTGGCCATCATCCATAAACACGACCCGATCTCCCACTTCGCGGGCGAAGCCCATCTCATGCGTTACAACAATCATAGTGCGTCCTTCTAGAGCCAGGTGTTTCATTACTTCCAGCACTTCGCCGATCATCTCTGGGTCTAGGGCTGAAGTAGGCTCATCAAAGAGCATGACCTGCGGCTGCATGGCGAGCGCACGGGCGATGGCAACTCTCTGCCTTTGGCCGCCAGAGAGTTCTCCGGGGTATGCGTGGGCTTTGTCGCCGAGGCCTACCTTATCGAGAAGTTCTAGGGCAAGCTGTTCCGCAGCTTCCTTGTCAGTACCCCGCACTTTTTGAGGAGCTAGGGTGATGTTGTCAAGCACCTTCATATGAGGGAACAAGTTGAAACTTTGAAAGACCATTCCCATTTCCTGACGTACTTGGCGCAGGTTGCGCTTGGGATCAACTTCGACTCCATCTAAGAAGATCTGGCCGCTGTCGGGAGTCTCTAAGTAGTTGAGGCAGCGCAGCAGAGTGCTCTTTCCACTGCCCGATGGGCCAATTACAACGACCACTTCGCCGCGCTCTACAGTAAGTGATACACCCTTCAACACTTCTAGGCTGCCAAAGCGCTTGTACAGGCTGCGAACTTCAATCATGGGCTGCTTAGACACCGTTTTTCACCCTTTTCTCCAGGAAATCTACGATACGGGATACGCTAAATGTCATGACCAGATAGATCAGCGCTACCGCAAGCCATACTTCAAAGGGGCGGAATGTGCGCCCGATGATAATCTGACCTTTCCGTACCAGTTCTTCTAGAGCAATCACAGATACAAGTGATGAGTCCTTCAAAAGAGCAATGAATTCATTGCCCAGCGGAGGAAGAATCTGGCGAAAGGCCTGCGGCAGAATGATATAACGCATGGTCTGCGCAGAAGTCATTCCGAGAGATAGTGCCGCTTCTGTCTGGCCTTTGTCAATAGCTTGAATTCCGGCGCGCACAATCTCGGCCACATAGGCGCCGCTGTTGATGCTCAATGCCAATACGGCTGCAGTGTAAGCGGGAATCGGCTGTCCGATGATTCCCGGCAGGCCGTAGAAGACAATAAACGTCTGTACTAAGAGGGGTGTTCCTCTGATAAAATCAATATAGACCGCAGCGATGTATCTTTGCGGCCCTTTAGAAAGGCGTGCAATCCCGGCAACGGTGCCGATGATCACACCAAAAAAGACGGCAATCGCCGTGAGCTGTACGGTGAGCCGTGCTCCCTCCAGAAGCATAGGCATAGACGACCAAACCAGGTCCCAGCGAAAACTCATTGGAGTTCCTCCTCAACACAAGTTTGGTGCAGCACCGCCATCGATGCTGCACCATTTTTGAACTGTTCCTTGTTAGTTTGCACCAAACCATTCGTTGTAGATTGCATCATAGGTGCCGTCAGCTTTCATTTCTGCAAGTGCTAGATTAATTTTCGCTAACAGCTCCTCGTTTTCTTTATGAACAGCAATTCCATAGAATTCGTTATCGGCAACTGGGCCAACATGCTTAAGGGGAGCATGAGTGTTTGCTGCTAGGTAGGCTTCTGCGACGGGCAGGTCTACCACCATGGCATGGGCAGTGCCCATTATGACGTTCTGCATCGCCTCAGGCACAGTATTGTAACGCAGTAGGCTGCCAAGTCCCTCGATTTCTTCAGCAGCGAAATCGCCAGTGGTGCTGATCTGTACTGCAGCAATCTTGCCCTTCAACGAGTCGAGGCTGGTGATATCTTTATTGTTCTGGTTTACTACAATTGTGAGTACCGATTCGAAATAGGGTTCTGAGAATGCAACCGACTCAGCCCGTTCTGGTGTAATGGTGATTCCAGCGATAATCGCATCATACACTTTGTTCTGCAGTGCGGGAATTAACCCATCCCAGCTGATGTTGTCTATCTGGACTTCCATATTCATCTTCTCGCCGATGGCTTTGATGATGTCAATGTCAAATCCCATCAGCTGACCATCTTCTGCCACATATTCAAAGGGCATAAACCCAGCTTCGGTAGCTACTTTCAGAACTTCTTGAGCCAAAACCGCGCCTGTAATGGAGAATACAATCAAGCAGGTAATGAGCAGTGCAGTCATTTTCTTCATGAAAGACACCTTCCTCAATGTGAGAATGTTTTCTGGGAATCATTATACACCTGCATGCAAGAATATGCAATACCTTTTTATATTTATTCCCATGTGTGAAGAAGGAGACCCCTGTATTACCTAGAATTCCCTAGTATGGAGGGTGATGAAATGAACCTAATTATAACCAATGGAACGGTCATCGGCGATCGCCTGATTCACAATGGTTCCGTAGTCGTCATCGGTAATAAGATTCTTTTTGTTGGTGACGAACGAGACAGCCGATTGCTCCTTAGAGCAGCTGACCGCAGTGTGTTTCGAATAATCGATGCCCAGGGTGGTTATATTGCCCCCGGCTTAATAGACATTCACATCCATGGTTCAGACGGCGTAGATTTCATGGATGGATCTGAAGAGGTTCTGCGCACGATGGGCCGCTTCTTAGCCCGCCATGGTACCGTCGGGTATCTGCCGACAACAGTAACTGCTTCACGGGAAAAAACCCGGCGAGTGGCAGAATTGACTGCATCTTACGTGCGGAATGATGATGAAGCGGCAGTGCTCGGCCTGCACCTCGAAGGTCCTTATATTAATGAAAAATACAAGGGTGCTCAGTACGGACCTGAAATTCGTCCCGCAGATCTCAATGAATTAGAAGAACTCTGGGGACTGCTCGGCGATAGAATGCGCCTTGTCACACTTGCTCCTGAGGTACCTGGTGCATTAGAAGCCATCGATTGGCTGGTAGAAAAATGTGTTGCAGTTGCGATTGGCCATTCAGATGCCACCTATGAAGAGGCAACTGAGGGTATCAAGCGAGGCGCTAACCATGGTACCCATCTGTATAATGGCATGCGGGGCCTTCATCACAGAGAACCGGGTGTAGTAGGAGCTCTCCTGGCCGAACCTAATGCGTACGTCCAGCTGATTGCTGACCTAGTCCATATTCATCCAGGCGCCCTGAAGGTAGCGTTAGCAAGCAAACCGCTTGAGCGCATTATTCTCATTACGGACGCAGTTCAAGCTACCGGCCTAGAAGATGGCGAATATGTCTTGGGTGACCAGCGTATCTTTGTCAAAGACGGTGCTGCTCGTCTAGCTGAAGGCAACTTGGCCGGCAGCACTTTGACTCTTATCCAAGCAGTAAGAAATATGATCGAGGTCTTGGGTATTTCCATCACAGATGCTTTCCAGATGGCCAGCAAAAACCCAGCCGAATCGATCGGTCTTACTGACAAAGGCTGGATTCGGGAAGGATATGACGCAGATATTATCGTCTTAACCCCAGATCTAGATGTGAAGATGACCATTGTTGATGGTGTTGTAGCCTATGATGGCTTAGAAGACGGAGGTGGACAATAATGGAGATCATTGTAACGAAGAACTATGATGAAATGAGCAAAGTGGCAGCTGATATCTTTAAGGAACATCTAGAAAAGCAGCCTAAGACCGTATTGGGCTTGGCCACAGGTAGTACGCCCATTGGTATGTACGAGAAGCTGGTAGAGTATCACAAAGCTGGGCTAGACTTCTCACAGGTCACTAGTTTCAATCTCGATGAGTATATTGGTCTAGCCGGTGATCATCCAGCCAGCTATCGCTATTTTATGGAAGAGCAGCTCTTTGGTTTGGTCAACATTAACCCAGAAAACATCTTTATCCCCAATGGTGCAGCAGAAGATCCAGAAGCTGAGAGCCAGGCCTATGAAGAGCGCTTGAAAGCGGCTGGCGGGATCGACCTGCAGGTACTCGGTATTGGAACCAACGGTCACATCGGCTTTAACGAACCAGGCACTCCGTTCAACACTACAACGCATGTGGTGGAGCTGACCTCCAGTACGCGGGAAGCCAACGCTCGATTTTTCGATTCCATTGATGAGGTGCCTACACATGCCATTTCTATGGGCATCAAATCTATTATGAAAGCTCGCCGCATTATTCTCTTAGCCAGCGGTGAGAGCAAGGCCGAGGCAATTGCCCAGGCTGTCAAGGGGCCCATTACACCAGATCTGCCTGCTTCGGTGCTGCAGCTGCATCCGAATGTGCAGTTTATTATCGATGAGGCGGCAGGTAGGCTGCTTTAATATGTACTGCTTCGCCGATTATCACACTCATACACGCTACAGTCACGGCCGGGGCAGCGTCCGAGACAATGTGGCCGCTGCCGCAGAGCGCGGTTTGGAAGAAGTTGCCATAAGCGATCACGGTCCTAATCATCTTTTCGGCTATGGAATCAAGAGCCTCGATACGCTCAAACAGATCCGCTCTGATTTGGAGGCTGCCTGTGCCGAGTTTCCGCAAGTTAAGGGCTTAGTCGGCATCGAAGCGAACATTATCAGTACCGAGGGTGATCTTGACTTACCACCTGAAGAAGCTCACTTGGTTGATATCGTACAAGCAGGCTTACATGCCATGGTGCGCCTAGCCGATGCTCGGCAGTTTAGGCGCATCTACGGTTGGCATTACTTGGGTAAACTGTGGGATCCATGGTCAAAGAGGTCCCGTATTTACAATACAGATGCGGTGATCAATGCGGTATACAAGAATCGCATTCATATCGTTACCCATCCAGGGCATCGCTTTAACATCGATACTCGAGCTGTAGCCCGAGCATGCCGCGAGCGGGGGACTGCAATGGAGATCAACTGCAGTCACGATCACATTACAGTGGAGTATATTCGAATTGCGGCAGACGAAGGCGTGAAATTTGTGATTGGGAGCGATGCCCATTCACCTGAGCGGGTGGGGGACTTTTCCCGCGGGATCGAACTGGCCCGTGCTGCAGGCTTGGAGCCGGACCAGATTATCAATGCACGGGCAGTGACCTGATTCTTGGGAGCGTTGATGTTTATGGAAAAACTTAAGTGGCTTTATCCAGGGATGCGAGTCAAACGATGGCTCGCGCTCCTTATATTAGGAATTTTTGGAATTGCCATTGGTTTGACAGTACTCTTTCATCTGCCGTGGATGACCTCGGTTGAACAGAGAATTCTGGAGTGGTTTGGCGGATCCTATTTTTATGGTGTTTTACTGATGGTGCTCGGGGTAGTATGTGTAACCGCAGGCATCCGCTTTGGGCTTAATTCAGTCGTGCGAGCAATCAAGCCCCAAATCAGCTCCGACTTAGCCAGTGAGCTCTACAAGCAGCGCAGCTTAGAAAAGGGCCCCCATATTGTGGTGATCGGCGGCGGAACAGGCCTTTCCACCATGCTGCGAGGCTTAAAGCAATTTTCTGCTAATATTACTGCCATTGTGACAGTCGCAGACAACGGAGGCAGTTCAGGAAAAATCCGTGAAGAACTCGGCATTTTACCCCCAGGCGATATCCGCAACACTGTAATCGCCTTGGCCGATACGGAGCCATTGATGGAAAAACTCTTCCAGTACCGTTTTTCTTGGGGCGAGGGGTTGAAGGGCCACAGTTTTGGCAACCTATTCTTAGCGGCAATGGCCGATATCACAGGTGATTTCGAGGAGTCCATCAAGGAATTCAGCAAAGTATTGGCAGTGCGGGGGAAAGTGCTTCCTTCGACGTTGGCCACCGTTCAGCTGAAGGCTGAGTATACCGATGGTACTGAAATGGTGGGCGAAGCGGAAATCCCGCAGGTCGGCAAAGAAATTTCCCGAGTGTCCTTGGTACCTTCTGAGGTCACCGCGGTCCCAGAAGCAGTGGAAGCTATTCGGGCTGCCGATTTGATTGTCCTTGGCCCTGGTTCACTTTTCACCAGTGTGATCCCCAATCTCCTGGTAAATCCAATAGTAGAGGCTCTCGAAGAAGCAGAGGCCGTTAAGGTATATGTCTGCAATGTAATGACTCAGCCGGGAGAAACAGATGGTTTTTCCGCATCTGACCATGTGTATGCTCTGCTCAAACACGCAGGTTTTCGCCCAATCATTGACCATGTCCTGGTAAATGACACTCCTATCTCATCATGGCAGGCCCAGAAATACGCGGAGCAGGGAGCGTACCCGGTACAGCTGGACCGCAACCGTCTGGAAAACATGGGTTTAGAAGTTATCACTGGTTCCTTGATAGATCATGCTGATTTAGTACGTCACAACAGTACCAGATTAGCTGAAGCGCTGCTTAGGATTTGGGAAAGACATAAGTAAGTTGGTTTAATTCCTCTTCCTGCAGAATAGATCTGTGGGAGGAGGGGATAATGTGCGGCGCTTATTAGCTGTGGCGGTTCTATTTTCGGTGCTGAGTATGGGTGTGCCCTTGACACTGCGGTCGCTGCACCGCCGCGTATTTGGAGTCCGGCCAGGTGTGACTCTCGAATCCCAGCGCATGCAGGGTTACTATGAACATGAAGTCTGGATTGTAGTAGAGCAGCTTGCGGAGAAAATTCAGCGACCTGCTCGTCCCGCTGGGATTAATAAAGAAACGGGGGAGATTATTCCTCATGAAAACGGCATTTATGTGGATATTGATGCTACAGTTCACAAGGTAATGCAGGCCCCCAGCGGGGCTGAGCTCGAAGTTGAAACGGTGGAAATAGTCCCTCAGTTGCGTACAGAGCACCTAGAAGACTTAGACACTATCCTTGGTGATTTTTCCACGCCTCTTATGGGCAGCCCTGATCGGGTTCACAACATACGATTATCTCTTGCCGCGATCAATAACACGCTTGTCATGCCCGGCGAGGTGTTTTCCTTTAATGGGGTGGTAGGTGAGCGGACTCGAGAAAAGGGCTACCGCAATGCTCCAATTATTCTCGGTGAGGCAGTTGTACCGGGGGTTGGAGGAGGTATCTGTCAGACGTCGAGCACCCTTTATAATGCGGTGCGTTTGGCCAAACTGGAGGTAGTGGAGAGGCGTATTCATTCTATTGCTCCAAGCTACATTCAGCATGGCCGGGACGCAACTGTGGCATGGCCTCACACCGACTTTAAATTTCGCAATGACTCGCCGTATCCGGTCATTGTAAAGGGAGCTATTCAAGGTTGGCGTGTGCGTGTTTGGATTGTAGGGAGGCAGGATTGAATGTCTTTTTCGGAAGATACGAGAAACGAACTGGCGCGGGTAGTTCCTACGGCACGCTGCTGTCGATTGGCGGAATTGAGCGCTTTTTATGACCTAGATGGCATGCTCATGGGTACTGAAAAACAGTACCTTGATTTCACCACTTCATCTCTGCAAGTAGCCCGCAAAATACTAACCTTGCTGCGCAGTTTGTATCCAGATATAACTACGCAGGTGCTGGTGATGCGATCAAGGTCACGCCGGACGCAGATCTGCACTGTTCGGGTGTTGAAGACGGGAGAGGCGCAGAAGGTTTATCAAGATATCAAGGAACTCAGTTATGCCGAAGGCCAGCCCTATCTCAGAAAAAAGTGCTGCCGCCGCGCCTATCTGCGCGGTGCCTTCTTAGGCCATGGTTCCGTCACCAATCCAGAAAGAACCTATCATTTAGAGATCTCTACTGATCATTCACACGCCGCAGCTAAAGTGTTAGCCACACTGCACTCGCTTAATCTTGATGCGGGTATTGTACAGCGCAAGGGGAGCTTAGTAGTTTACCTAAAAGATGGCGATCAAATTGTTACTCTTCTCAATGTGATGGGCGCCCACCAAGCTCTGCTTCACTTTGAAAATGTGCGGGTCCTCAAGGATGTGCGCAACCAAGTCAACCGCTTGGTTAACTGCGAAACGGCTAATGTGGACAAGACCGTTAAAGCAGCCATGTCTCAGATTGAGGCAATTCGTTTGATCGAAGAACACGAAGGATTGGATCAGCTTCATCCGAAGCTCCAAGAAATCGCCAGACTGCGGCAGCAGTACCCTTATGCTTCTTTGAAAGAACTAGGCGATATGTGCAATCCTCCTATGAGCAAATCAGGGGTCAACTATCGGATTCGCCAGCTCAAGGCCAGGGCCGCTGAAATCGCGCGCTTATACTCATAGATTTAACATTAGTGATGCAGGAAACAAATGGTCGATCAAGAATAACATACCATGAGTGGGACATAAAATCGTCTCGCGGGACAAATTGGATCCCACCTCTGGGGGAACACATGGATTGGATACCTTTTCAGTATTTCGAAAAGTTGTACCTGAAGTCACTGATGTTCTAGAACGCCGCTATCTTCTGCTGCGAGCCATTCGGTCGCTGGGCCCCATAGGGCGCCGGAGCCTCACAAATAAGCTGGAGCTCTCAGAGCGGACAGTCAGGTCTGACTTGGACCTTTTGCGCGCACAAGGATTGATTCTGTGCGGCAGTGCTGGGGTTTGGCTTTCGAGGGAAGGTGAGAGAGTGCTGTCGCAGTTAGATGACATGGCACGGCGTCTCTATGATGTGGCAGGCCTTGAGCAGTCTATGGCATCTGCCTTCAAGCTCAAACGGGTGCTGATTGTACCCGGCGATTCCGATGAAGATCCTACTGTAAAACGAGATATGGCACAAACTGCAGCAAACTATCTGCGCAGTATTCTGGACGATGGGGATATCCTAGCGGTAACAGGGGGTACAACCTTGGCCGAAGTAGCCGAATCATTCCCTGGCGAACCACTGCACCGGCGGGTCACTGTTGTTCCCGCCCGTGGGGGTCTCGGCGAAGACATAAAAATTCAAGCCAATACCATTGCGGTTCGGCTGGCTGAAAAAATGGGCGGCTCTTATAAGCTGCTCCACGCCCCTGAAGATGTTCTCCCCTGCCACTTAGAGCAGATTCTGCGGGAACCTAAAATCCGCGATGTGATCGCCATGGGGCGGCGAGCCGATGTACTTCTCCATGGCATTGGAACCGCCGAGGAAATGGCTCGTCGAAGAGGGCTGGACGATGATACTACCATGTCCCTCATTGCCCGTGGAGCTGTTGGAGAGGCCTTTGGCTACTACTTCAACGCTCAGGGGGAAATTGTCTACAGCACTACGTCAGTAGGTCTGCGCCTTCGCGACTTAGCCGATATTAATACGGTGATAGCCGTAGGAGGCGGCCGCAGTAAAGCTTGGGCAATTTTGTCCGTGCTGTCTGCTGGAAATTGTCATGTCTGCATCACCGATGAGGGGGCAGCCCGGAAGGTGATGAAATTAAAAGACACTATTCAATCAAAAGGAGGAGTTACACATGACGATCAAGATTGGAATTAACGGTTTTGGTCGAATTGGCCGGCTGGTATTCCGCGGTGCAGTTCAAAATCCAAATATGGAGATTGTCGCTATTAACGACTTGACCGATGCTGAAACTCTTGCACATCTGCTCAAGTTCGACTCGCTTCACGGTATCTTTGATGGCGACGTAGAAGTCGATGGCGATTACCTCGTCGTTAATGGCAAGAAGATTAGAGTACTGTCTGAGCGCGATCCTAAGAATCTTCCTTGGGGCGACCTCGGTGTCGAGTACGTTGTTGAGTCTACCGGTATCTGGCGCCAGCGCGATCAGGCTCAGTGGCACATCGATGCAGGTGCTAAGAAGGTAATCATCAGCGCTCCTGCCAAGGGCGAAGACATCACCATCGTTATGGGTGTCAACGAGGACAAGTACGATCCTGCAAACCATCACGTAATCTCGAACGCATCCTGCACCACCAACTGCTTGGCTCCTTTTGCTAAGGTTCTCCATGATAACTTTGGCATCAAGAAGGGCCTCATGACAACAGTTCACTCCTATACTAACGACCAAAGAATTCTTGACCTGCCTCACAAGGATCTTCGCAGAGCTCGCGCTGCTGCTATGAGCATTATCCCAACAACAACTGGTGCTGCTGCCGCCGTTGGCCTGGTTCTGCCAGAACTTAAGGGCAAGCTCGATGGCTACGCACTGCGTGTACCAACTCCAACCGTCAGTGTTGTAGACTTGGTAGCTGAGGTAGAAAAAGAAACCACAGCTGAAGAAGTAAACGCTGCTTTCAGAGCTGCTGCTGAAGGTCCAATGAAGGGTATCCTGGGCGTAGAAGATCGTCCGCTTGTCTCCATTGACTACAAGACCGATCCTCGCTCTTCTATCGTGGACACTGCCCTCACCAGCGTAATGGACGGCAATATGGTCAAGGTTGTTTCCTGGTATGACAACGAGTGGGGTTACTCCATGCGCGTTGTTGATCTCATTGCCTACATGGACAGCAAGAAGTAAGAAAACATTGGAGGGGGGGCATCCCCCCTCCTTGAATTCCTCTGGTTGAACTGGTTGATTAGGAGGTAAGAGTTATGGCGAAGAAAACTGTGCGGGATATCGATGTTCAGAATAAACGGGTCTTAATGCGCTGTGATTTTAACGTACCCATGCAGGATGGCAAAATCACCGACGATAAGCGGATTCGAGCCGCGCTGCCAACCATTAAGTACTTGATTGAAAAAGGTGCGAAAGTCATTCTCATGTCGCACCTCGGCCGTCCTAAAGGCAAGTTTGTTGATGAGTTCCGGCTCGATCCAGTAGCTGAGCGCCTGAGTGAGCTCTTAGAAAAGCCTGTTACGAAAGTCAACGACTGCATCGGTGATGAACCGCAAGCTGCTGTTGACAAGATGCAGCCTGGCGATGTGGTCCTCCTGGAAAACGTTCGGTTTTACGCTGAAGAAGAAAAGAACGATCCTGAGTTTGCCAAGAAACTCGCCTCTTTCGGCGATATCTACGTAAATGATGCCTTCGGCACGGCCCACCGCGCACATGCTTCGACTGAAGGCGTAGCCAAGTATCTGCCAGCAGTATCTGGGTTCCTGATGGAAAAAGAACTGCAGTTCTTAGGCAGTGCTGTTGAAGAGCCGAAGCGTCCATTCGTAGCTATTTTAGGCGGCGCTAAGGTAAAAGATAAGATTGCGGTGATCGAATCTCTGCTGCAGAAAGTCGATACTCTGATCATCGGTGGAGGAATGGCCTACACGTTCTTGAAATCTAAGGGTTATGAAATAGGTAACTCCCTGCTTGACGAAGAGCGCCTCGATTTCTGCCGTGAAGTACTTGCCAAAGCAGAGGAAGCTGGGGTAAAATTCCTCTTGCCAGTAGATGTAGTAGTAGCTAAGGAATTTGCAGCCGATGCCGAACATAAAGTTGTGCCGGCAGATCAGATTCCTGCCGATTGGGAAGGCTTAGATATTGGCCCTGAGACTATCGAGCTGTTTAAATCGGCCATTGCTGAAGCAGGTACCGTGGTGTGGAACGGTCCCATGGGTGTGTTCGAGTTTCCAGCGTTTGCTAAAGGAACCAACTCCATCGCTCAAGCTTTAGCCGAATCCAATGCGGTTACAGTCATCGGCGGCGGCGACTCAGCTGCTGCAGTGGAGCAGGCAGGTTTAGCCGATAAAATGACTCATGTCTCCACCGGTGGTGGTGCTTCACTCGAATTCTTAGAAGGCAAGGTTCTGCCAGGTGTAGCCGCACTAAATGATTTATAAGAGGTGAAGTAATGCGCACACCAATTATTGCAGGTAATTGGAAAATGCACAAAACAGTCAGCGAAGCAGTGGAGCTTGTCCGTAAGCTCGAGGCCGAGCTCAAAGACAGCCCAGTTGAAGTGGTGGTCTGCCCGCCCTATACTGCTTTGTCTGCTGTTTTCGCGCTGGGTCTTTCGAAAGTGAAACTCGGTGCACAGAATATGTATCATGAAGAACAGGGAGCATATACAGGCGAAATTTCACCTGTCATGCTCAAAGATGTAGGCTGCCAGTATGTGATCCTAGGTCACTCTGAGCGGCGCGAGTATTTCAAAGAAGATGACGAGTTCGTTGCAAAAAAGGCTGCAAAGGCTTTAGAACATGGCATTAAACCCATCATCTGCGTCGGAGAGTCGATTGAAGAACGCCGTGCAGGCAAGACCTTCGATGTGGTTGTCACTCAAACTAAGGGTGCCTTGGCCCATATCACACCTGAACAGATTGCAGATGTGGTCATCGCTTATGAACCCATCTGGGCCATCGGTACCGGTGAAACATCAACAGGCGAAGATGCCAATGAAGTGATCGGCAAGATCCGGGCTGCCATCGCCGAACTCTACGGTCAGGAAAAGGCCGACCAAGTCCGCATTCAGTACGGCGGAAGCGTCAAACCTGGTAACATCGCTGAGTTCATGAACCAACCTGAGATCGACGGTGCTCTGGTAGGTGGGGCCAGCCTTTCTGCAGATGATTTCACCAAGCTCGTGCAGTATGAGTAATGGAGGGGTAAGGTTGGAGAAAAAGAGGCCGGTGGCCCTAATTATCCTTGATGGATGCGGCTTAGATGACAATACCAACGGCAATGCTGTCAAAGCGGCAAAGACACCTACGTTAGATTGGCTATATGCCAACACACCCCACAGCACTCTTTCCGCATCAGGGGGCAGCGTAGGTCTGATGGATGGACAAATGGGTGATTCCAACGTGGGTCACCTCAATCTGGGCGCGGGCAGAATTGTGTATCAAGATGTAGTTCGCATTTCGAAAGCTGTTGAAGACGGAAGCTTCTTCGAAAACCCAGTGCTTTTGGGCGCAGTGCGTCATGCTAAAGAAAACGGCACTGCTCTGCATCTCATGGGACTTGTTTCTCCAGGTGGGGTGCACAGCCATTCGGACCATCTGTATGCCCTCCTGCGGTTGGCTAAGACCGAGGGTCTAACCGAGGTTTATGTTCATGCGTTCTTAGACGGCAGGGACGTAGCCCCTACCAGCGCAGCTGAGTATCTTGCCGATCTAGAAGAGGCAATTAAGGAAATTGGTGTAGGCCGTATTGCCAGCATTTCTGGACGGTACTACGCCATGGATCGCGATAGACGCTGGGAGCGGACAGAAAAGGCCTATCGGGCGCTGCTTGGCGAAGGCCGCACTGCCGCAAGCAGCAGTGAGGCTATTCAGTATGCCTACGATAACGGCGAAACAGATGAGTTCGTCATTCCTACAGTGATCACCAGCGGGGGTAAGCCAACAGCTGTGGTCAAGGATAATGACGCAGTGCTATTCTTTAATTTCCGCGCAGACCGGGCCCGGCAGCTCTCCTACGTGTTTACTGATGACGACTTCAGCGGCTTTGACCGAGGACAAAAGCCGAAGGTGCATTACGCGACCATGACCCAGTACGACGTTAATATTAATGCACCATTTGCCTTTGCTCCTCAGGACCTCAGCAATACCCTGGGTGAATACCTGTCTAAGATGGGTAAGACTCAGCTGCGCATTGCTGAGACCGAGAAGTACGCTCACGTAACCTTTTTCTTTAACGGCGGCCGTGAAGAACCATTTCCTGGTGAAGACCGGATTCTGGTGCCATCACCAAAGGTGCCTACCTATGATCTACAGCCGGAAATGAGTGCCCCTGAGGTCACTCGCCGAGTAGTTGAAGAGATCGATAAAGGTATTCACGATCTCATTGTGCTCAACTATGCAAACTGCGACATGGTAGGTCACACAGGTGTGATGGAAGCTGCCATCAAAGCTGTTGAGGCTGTAGATACAGGCCTTGCTCAAGTACTGGAAGCGCTGAAGCGCAATGGTGGCAAAGCTATCATTACAGCAGACCACGGCAATGCTGAGCGCATGGTTGATCCTGAAAACGGTGAGCCTTACACTGCTCATACCACCAATTTGGTACCAGTCTGGTTGTTTAACACCGAGTATGATAAAATCACGTCGGGCATTTTGGCTGACATGGCTCCCACAGTTCTCGATCTGATGGGACTTCCACAGCCGAAAGAAATGACCGGAAAGAGTATTATCGTGAAGGAGGCAGACTAAATGTTCATTGAAGATGTAATTGCCCGCGAGGTGCTTGATTCACGGGGCAACCCCACAGTAGAAGTTGAAGTATACCTTGCCGATGGTGCAGTCGGCCGGGCTATTGTACCCTCTGGCGCATCGACAGGTGCCTTTGAGGCGGTTGAACTTCGTGATGGCGACAAAGGCCGCTACCTCGGAAAAGGTGTACAGAAGGCCGTTCAGAATGTTGAAGAAATCATTGCTCCTGAGCTCATCGGCATGGACGCAACTGACCAGATTGCCATTGACAGTCTTATGATTGAGCTCGATGGTACCGCCAACAAGGGTAAGTTGGGTGCTAACGCCATTCTGGGAGTATCCTTGGCTGTGGCTCGGGCTGCTGCCGAGTCTCTGGGAATGCCTCTGTGGCGCTATATTGGCGGCGTGAACGGGTTCCAGCTGCCCGTACCAATGATGAATATCCTCAACGGTGGCGAGCATGCTGACAACAACGTTGATATTCAAGAGTTCATGGTCATGCCTGTAGGTGCTAAGTCCTTCAGCGAAGCACTGCGGATGGGCGCTGAGGTCTTCCACAACCTGAAGCAGGTTCTCGCGGATAGAGGGCTCAACACCGCCGTTGGTGATGAAGGTGGTTTCGCACCTAACTTGGATTCTAACGAGGACGCCATTAAGGTTATCATCGAAGCTATTGAGAAGGCTGGTTACAAGCCTGGCGAAGATGTCTGCCTCGCCCTTGACGTTGCATCCACCGAGCTCTTCAAAGATGGTAAGTATCACCTCGAAGGTGAAGGCAAGGTTCTCGATACCGATGAAATGATTGCGTACTACGAAGATCTGGTCAGCAAGTATCCCATCATCTCCATCGAAGACCCATTAAGTGAAGATGAGTGGGAAGGCTGGAAGAAACTCACCGACGCGATCGGCGACAAAGTTCAGCTTGTTGGCGACGACCTGTTCGTTACCAATACTGAGCGCTTAGAGCGGGGTATCCAGAATGGTGTAGCAAACTCCATTCTCATCAAAGTAAACCAGATCGGTACCCTGACTGAGACCCTCAACGCTATCGAAATGGCTAAGCGTGCAGGTTACACTGCAGTAATTTCTCACCGTTCCGGTGAATCTGAAGACACCACCATCGCTGACCTGGCAGTGGCAGTTAATGCTGGCCAGATTAAGACTGGTGCACCAAGCCGGACCGACCGGGTAGCTAAGTACAACCAGCTTCTCCGGATCGAAGATTTCCTGGGCGAAACTGCAGATTATCCTGGCGTCAAAGCCTTCTACAATATCAAGAAGTAATTGACGAAACGGGTCCCGCGTTGGCGGGGCCCAT
>CALKAR010000314.1 GCA_937988745.1 uncultured Peptococcaceae bacterium | reverse complement strand
ATGATCGAGATAACTGATGTTGTTGTCGTGGCAGTCATTATTGGCCTAGTCCAATTAGTTAAGCAGCTATCGTGGGTACATGAAAAATATATGCCTTTACTTTCTGTTGTTCTTGGTATTATTGCAGGTTTTATATACTTCGAGGGTGAGGTCGCAGTAAAAATAATGTACGGAATTATTCTCGGACTAAGCGCAGCCGGCCTATTTGACCAAACCAAGATTGTCACGAAAGGGGAAGATAAATAATGTCAAAATCAGCGTTTTATGTCGAAGGGATTCCAGTATACCAGAGATTCATGTCCCCTTCCCAGAGTAACTTCCCAGCGCATCCAATGAAGCCTGAGTACATCACGGTCCATGAGACAGATAACTATTCGTCCGGCGCAGATGCGGAGGCTCACGCAGTATACTTACTTAACTCTGCCTGGGGACGAAAAGCTTCCTGGCATTTCACGGTGGATGATACGTGCATCTACCAGCATGCGAGGGTCAATCAAAGCACGTGGGCAGCGGGAGATGGATCCGGCCCAGGGAACAGGAAATCCATCCACATAGAAATTTGTGTGAACTCGGATGGTGACTTCAGAAAGGCGACGCGCAATGCCCAAGCACTAATCCGCTACCTGATGAAACGTCAAGGTATCCCATTGAAAAACGTGAAACCGCACAAACACTGGTCAGGCAAGAACTGTCCGAGGACGTTATTACCAGGGTGGGGTGGGTTTATCAAGGAAATAGAGTCTTCCGCCGAGGTTGTGCAGGTTGCGCCGCCTAAAAAACCAAAGAACCACACTAACTACAGCATCGTTGATTATCTTAAGAGTAGGGGCATTGACTCAAGTAAAGCCAACCGTGCCAAGCTAGCTAAGGAATATGGCGTTAAGAACTATGACTATACTGCCGCGAAGAATTTGGAGCTGTTACGTAGAATGCAATTAGCGGAAGAGCAACCTGAGTCTAAGAAGAATCCAAAGCCTAACGTGACTGAGTACAAAGGAAACAGTATCGTAGACTACCTCATCTCTATCGGGCAAGATCCTAGCAAGGAAAACCGTAAGAAGCTGGCCAAGGAATATGGAGTAGCTAACTACGACTTCTCTGCCGCCAAGAACCTTGAACTCTTGCGGGCGATGCGTTCTGGCAAGAAGAAAACTTCAAGCGGAAGCAAGCAGAAGAAAGGTACAGTGCATCTTCCGAAGCATGTTGATTTTTGGGGTACTTACAAGTTAGGCGTTTTACCTGTTAAGAAGAACATCGATTGGTATCTCAGACCGAGCCGCTACGGTGGCTTGACATATGAGATACTGGACGAGCCGTATCCAAACGTAGTGACGATACAAACCTCAAGAGGAAAACGGAATATCTATGTAGGGCCAGACACTTCAGCAATTGTCAAGAAGTAGGAGTAGATTATTAGCGCCGTAGTTTGGACCGAGGGGGTCTGGAAACCCTTCGGTCTTTTTTTTTTTGCCGTAAAGAAGGAAAGAAGTCAGCCCCAGTAGCTAGCCGCGGAACCAACAGCTTTTGCTGCCTTTGACAATATAAACATTGATATATCAACAGATATAAGTGCTGAATTCTCTCCGATATATGGAAAAGAAAAACCGGACCCTTAAGGTGAAGGATCCGGTTCTTTCCACAGCACAGTTGCTTCTGGCATCCCATAAGCCATAGCCTCATCAAATGACCCTCTGAAGACGTCAATTCTGACTACATCCTTATTGCGCAAAGCTTCACCCGTATCACCTGCAATACCTCTCTCTTTTGTCCCGTCCTTGTGTACGATGATAATCTCACTACCGTAAGGTATCTTAGCTGGGTCCACTGCAAATATCCCCTCGCCGACATCCAGGCCAATTGAGGTCTTGGTCGGATCTCCTTGAGAGTTAATACCATTACGATCATCGAGAGGGCTATATGCAGAGATCACCGCGGAGGCAACCTTCCAATCGTCCTGTTTCGGTGCAGATAGTAACTGTGCCAGTGCTTCCTTCTCTTCTTTCAGTGTCCGCGCTTCCTTTTTCAGGGCCTTGAGTTCATCTTGCAGCTCCTGCGCTTCCTCTGCCAACAGTTTCTTCTGGTACTCATGCACTTGTACCTGGTGTTCCTTATCCTGTATCTCCTTGCATGCAGCAACCAAAATCTCGCCTACGAATATAGACACAACCAGAACCACGCAACTAAGGATAGTCATAACAAGCCAAACAAGCACACTCACTCTATAAGACATGATATACCTCCCTATTTACCAGGGGCTCCGGACATCGCGGAACCCCTTTGCTAAAGCTTCCCCCACACCCTGGTACGGTCACTCAAAGTGTTTTCAGGTTTTTATACCATTCTGCCTCATATACATGGGCCACTTTTGCCGATTCTTTTTCGAGCCACTCGTCTATTGGAAGAGACATAAGTTTCTTTTCTCCGTCGATGTGTTCTTCCCATTCAACTGTTTCGTTCTCATAGTTGATTGTCACCATGTCTCCCCAAGTAAAGCCTATATCAGTATCAGATTCAAATGGCACCTTATATCCAAATAGTTTTCTCGGGACATCAATCATCAAGTCATGTACACGTCTCCCGAAATTCAGGATAACATCCTTTTTCGCTGGAACATAGAACATAATCGAGTCGTGAACCAAGTTAACTATCACCGCATCATATTCAGACACAAACTCTTCAATCTCCATTGCTGCCGTTAAGGTCGTATCAGAAGAGGCAGATTGAATTGGGAAGTTACGAAACTCATTTTGTACTGCGTGCAAGGAGTCAGGAGTAACCAGCCC
>CALKAR010000313.1 GCA_937988745.1 uncultured Peptococcaceae bacterium | reverse complement strand
AGTCAAAGATTAAACGAGATTGTTAAATCATGGTTCGATCTAAAGAGAAATAACGATGAATAGCCAATACCCATTCCAATCAGAGGTTGATGGTAAGTATTACTTCTGGCTAGGAGAAGGAGTACAAGGGCCTTACCATGAGTATGAAGAGGCTCATGCAGAACTTACAGCGTACTTAGAGGGGAGGCATGGCAAGAAAGAAAGCTACAAAGAAGCGGGTAAGTAAAGCACGCACTCCTCCCTACGTATCACATCCAGAATGGAGTACAGCTAAGTTCTTTGGGTTCTTAAGAAGCGCACTAAGGAGCGCGTATAACAAGTGGCCCCCTAAATGGGAAGTCCTTAAGAATGCGAAGAGACCCTTCGGAGGAAAGGATAAGAGGCAGAAGTGGGAATACCAGTGCGCTGAATGCAATAGATGGTATAAGCAGAAAGAGATTAGTGTAGACCATATCGTTCCAGCAGGAAGCCTGAATACGTTTGAGGATCTACCAGGCTTTGCCGAGAGACTCTTCTGCGGCACGGACGGGCTACAAGTTCTATGCAAAGAGTGCCACAATATTAAGACGCAAAAAGAGCGTATGGAGAATAATAAAAAATGAGTATTGTAACAGCAGGTATTATCGCAGCACTGTATGTACTAGGAGTATGGCAAGGTCGTGCCTTTCGAGAGAGTATTAATATGCTTCTAGAGGATAGTGGGTACGAAGTAGACAGTACAGGAAGTCTATTGCTGACTTACCTATGGCCTGTGGGAGCTATAGTATCTATGTTCTCATCCACAGAGGAGGAATAATTATAGTAATGGCACGGAGCAAAAGTCGTAAACTTCACACTGTAACAGTAGAGATTGTTAGTAGGGGCGATAGTACTTCAGTAGATCTAAATATCAAATGGGACCCAGACGAGGAACCTATCAATGTAGAGGAGATGGGGTACTATCCTGCCTCCTATATGTTTGTAGAGAAGTTTATTCTACCCGGACTGGAAGAGGCTCTTAAGGATGTAGAGCTACACGACGCCATGTTCGGCGTTGAAGAGCCTACTAGCGTGAACTAATATGACGGACATACGTACATTAGTACTGGACATTGAAACATTCCCCACACAGGCATATGTGTGGGGTCTGTTCGACCAGAATGTGGGGCTCAATCAGATTGTAGAACCCGGTGATGTTATGAGCTGGGCTGCGAAATGGGCAGGAGAAGATGAGGTATACTTCTCAGGTCTTAATATGGCTACCCCCGCTGAGATGCTAGCAGGTGTGTGGGAGATGATGGATGAAGCTGATGAAATAGTAGGATGGAATTCTAATAGCTTTGACCTAAAGCTGCTAAACGCTGGATTTGCTGTGCAAGGGTGGGGTCCTCCCAGTCCTTATAAGAAAGTAGACCTTATGCGTATAGTTAAAACACACATGAGGTTTATCTCCAATAAGCTAGACTTTATTAGTGGGGCATTTGGAGAAGGCAGCAAGGTAGAACACGAAGGGTTTCCTCTGTGGGTAGCATGTATGCAGGGAAGCGGGGACGCCTGGAAGAAGATGCAGGAGTATAATGAAGGAGACGTTCTTTTAACGGAGAGCATGTACAACCGCCTACGAGGGTGGATCCACACAGGAGTCAACCGCTCATCGGAAAGCCTCAAGCACGTATGTCCTACATGCGGAGGAAGCCATCTACAGAGCAGAGGTACTCACCGAACCACTACCATGCTGTACAATCGTTGGCACTGCCAAAGCTGTGGAGCATGGAGCCGCACTCGGTTAGCAGAGAAACAAGATAGAAGTAATGTACTAGTACCGGCACGTTAACATAGAGGAGATATAATGCCACGTTACATTGTATTTAATACTACAGCCATCGCTAAGACACAGGCCGTACATCAATACGACGACCTACTAGATGCTATGGATGCAGAAGTTACACTAAACAATAAGTATGCAGATAAGAACTACGTCATTGCAGAAGTTATGGATAAGCGTAATTGGTTTGTCAGATTTATGTATTGGCTAGCAGAGAGGAGTCGAAATAATGGTAATTGATGCTAAGGAAATATTCCTAAAGAAAATGGCAAATACAGTGGTGAGTGTAAGTAAAGCAGAAAGTCCACAAGCAGGACAGGCTAGGATTGCCCACTTGCCTACCAATGACCGCGTTGCCATCAACAGGATGATTATGGCAGGTACTCATAGGAGCTAATAATGTTCCCAGTAAGTACTAAAGTAGTAAGTGTCTTGGCTACTGTGTTTCTTATATGCACGTTAGTTACGGCCAATAAGCTGCACAAGGAGAGGCTGTACATCTCTGAATATAAAAGAGAAGTGGCAGCACATCTACTAGAAGCAAATAATAAAGCCCGCCAACAGGAGCGGGCTTCTCAAGTAGCTGTAGACGAACTAGCACAAAGACACGAGGAAAGAAGACGTGAAGAACAGGAAGTGTATGATAGTACTATTGCTGGCTTGCGGGATGGTAATCTCCGCTTGCGGAATCACTGGCAAGGATGTGAGGCTACCAGTAGAGTGTCCAGTAGTACCATCACCGCCAGCATCCTTGATGCAAACACCGCAGCACGAGAAGCTTCTTCGGGAGCAATTATTCGAGCCGGACGATCCTGCGACAACTGGATCATAGGGCTACAAGAATACGCTAGAGAAGTTAGCGAGTAACTCAAGCCCCCTCTTCGGAGGGGGTTTTCTTTTATGCGGACTTACCATCATCTAGCTCTTTCCCTCCGCTAATATACTTCCACCAAGGAGGCATGTTAGGGGTGGTGAGCCATGCTAAAGCAAAGCCCCAGTAAAGCATAACGTTCCTCCATAGAGGGAAGCTACTGTAGTAGCCCAATAAAGGGGCAGCTAACAAACTAGCCGCCGAAGAGGCCACTAGTATCATCCCCATCTTCCTAGTGAATCCTCTCCATGTCGTATCCATAATATCATAAGCACGTGCAATTGCTGTAATGATAATTATACCTAGGGGTACAGCACTCAACGTATACGTAAACCAGCCAACTCCCGAAGCTTCTACTAGCCACATAGAAGAGCCTATAATACAGGCAGCTAATATAGCCTGCAGGGCGCTCAACATCTTTTTAGTGAGCATCGTCTTTATCCCTCTCAGTAGTCTTATATTCCCCCACCCTGAACCATTTACGAATTAACTCAGGAGCAGTTTTTATAACAAGGGGTATTGTAAATCTAGCACTTGCTGCTAGTAGTAGTGCAGCAGATCCTTCTACTCTGTTGTTGTACCATTCCCATCCAAACATCTCAGGGGCAATAGCGATGGCTGCTACAGATATGAATGTGTTAGCCAGCACTAAGAAGTACATCTTTTTCTTAGAAGTGTGTAGGCTACGTTCCCCCTCGTCATAGGCGAAGCTAAGAATAGCTCCGGCCAGCGACATGAATATAGTGGTAGCTGAAACATCAAATAGGTGTAGAGCAATTGAATCCAAAGGACCCATACCTGCTGCTGCCAGCACCCCTGCTGTTAGTATTTTAGTCATAGGTCCTTCCATATATTATTTACATTTCTTTGGCTTGCGCCCTCTTCTATGCCTCACTGTCTTCTTCTTTGGAAGTGCGTCAAATTGCTCCTTAGAAAGGAAGCGTCCTGTTAAGGCGCTGCGGTAGACATAGTAGTACTTACTCATTATAGAAGCTCATGCCTATGGCTTGATGATAATACTTTGTCACTTGTTGTAGGACTATTCCGATACCAGCTCCAGCCCCAGCCGTGCGAACGTATCGAACGGCGATTCGTCTTCCAGCCTCACGACCTCGGCAGCAGCGACCAGCGCCTCACAGTCGGCCTGCGTGGCCGCGCGTGGAGCACCGACAGGGCTGTGCATGGGAGATTCCATGCCGCCCGCCGTGGCAGCCTGCACGGCGCCCCACA
>CALKAR010000312.1 GCA_937988745.1 uncultured Peptococcaceae bacterium | reverse complement strand
CCAATGTGAGATTCAGAATCTGACATCGAGAGGTGCACTTTTTGGTGGCAAGATTCTTACCGCATATACACTTGAGGTTTGAAGTATCTCTGCAGCGAAATGAACATGATCAGAAGCGGCAGAATAGTGAAGAAGCTGGCAGTCAGTGTGAGGTTGTAAACTGGGAATCCTTGTGGGTCTGTAATTGTAGTAATACCAAGGATCAGCGGCATCTTTGTTCTGCTGTTCAGAAGTACAAGTGGTAAGAAGAAGTTGTTCCAAGCGCCTACAAAGGCCAGCAAGAACAAGGTAATAAACCCTGGTAAGATATTCGGCAAACCTATTCTCCAGTAGATGGTGAAGTCATTTGCACCATCAATTTCGGCGGCATCAAAAACCTCATCAGATACCTGATTCCAATACGCTACCATCATGTATGTGCCAAATATATTGACAAAGGACGGCAGCAGGATAGCCAGGCGCGTATCCAGCAGGTTCAAATCCCTGAACATCATAAAGAGTGGAAGCGTAGTCGCAAACCCAGGTACCATAGCGAAGGCGAGAATTAGAATAAACAGCAAGCGCTTACCAAAGAAGTTGTATCTCCGGAAAGCATAGCCGGCTAGGGAGGCGATGAAAACTCCCACAAAAGCCCCAACGCCTGCATACAGCAGAGAGTTACCCATCCAGTGGAAGAACACACCGTCTTGGTATGCAAACACTCGCGATACGTTCTCGCGCAGGTGGCTTGGTATTCCTGGCAGAAGTGACTTTTGGAACAGCTGGCCAACATTCTTAGTGATACCAATGGTCAGCCAATAAAAGGGGAAGATGAAGTATACCGCCAAAATCAAGAGAATAATCGTAACAGTTATGTGGAATCGTCTCCGAAGTTTCATTCCGATTCTCCTTCCCTTCTACTCCAGACGGCGTCCTAACATCTGTCTGCTTGCGGTCCTCAAGATATACAAGGAGAAGAGACAAGTTAAGCCTGCCAAAACAATACCCATAGCGGCGGCATAAGTGAATCTTCCTTGTGAAAACGCCGAGTTATAAATGTACATCGCTGGCGTGTAGTTCAAAGGTAGAACTACTAGATTACCCAACATCCACGGCTCATTGAAGACCTGCATTGCCCCGATAGCGTTAAAAATGAACATGGTTATCAATGGGTCGCGAAGCAGAGGCAGCTTGATGCGAAAGGCAATCTGCCAAAACCCAGCTCCGTCAAGTTGGGCTGCTTCTGAATACTCTCTAGGTATTGAGATCAGCGATGAATAAACGAGAAACGCCGTGTACCCCGTAAACTGCCAGAGGATAATAACAAGCAGTATGGGCGGCACATTATCTCGAGTGAGAATCTTCATGTCACTTCGGCCTAATAGGTCAAGCAGAGGACGCAGCGGTGACATGGAGTCGGAGAAGATATACGACCATACAAGACCTGCGACAATGCCCGGGATCGTATAGGGCAGGTAATAAATAAAGCGGTATACTACTCCATCCCGTTTGCGCGTTTCATATAAAAAGGCGAGGATTGTTGCCAAGAAAAGCATCAAAGGTACCTGCACTAGCAGCAGGAATAGAGGGATTCTAAAGGACTGCCAAAACATCGAATCAGAAAAAATGCGAGTGTAATTTTCTGCTCCGACATACCACATTCTAGCTCCACGCTGACCATACGTAGACAGCCTAATACCCAGCCCAATTGGATAAACAACCATACCAATAAACAGCACCAGGAAAGGAGCAAGAAATAGATAAGCCTTGGCCGTTGACTTCAGCTTCTTCTTACTAATCCATCTCATTCTCTCGATACCTCCGCACCTGGAGTGGTTCGCCTTCAACTCTTTGACGAAAGGGGGGACAGAGCCCCCCTTTTACATGCCAGCATTACTCGGGCAGCTCACCGATGATTACGTTAAAGTAACCGAACTCTTTCATGGTGTCGATTACTTCCTGTTCCCACAATGGCAGGATATCGGCGAAGCGTTCGATCTTGCCATCGACGTAATCCTGAATCAGAAGGCTCAGGCTGCTGTCCAGGTTCGACCAGATTGGCAGACCGACGAAGGTGGTATCGATGCGGTTGTGGGCATCCCACAGTGTCTCAACGATTACCTGGCCACCGAAGAAGTCGTCTTCTACGGCAACCTCATCGAGAATCTCCGCATACCGGGTAGATACCATGATTGGCAGATTGCTGTACTGGTTCAGGCACCTGAGGGAATCAGGATGCGAGTTGAGCCAGTTTACAAAGATAGCTGCAGCTTCTGGATTCTGTGAGTGGGCTGTTACATAGAAGCCAGAACCACCGAGCATACCGTTATGAGGCTTGGATGGATCGTTGTTCGGAGGAGCCATGACACGCCACTGGCCTTCAGAATCAGGAGCATTGTACCGCAGCCACTCGGCAAACCAGGCACCATTGAGAACTGTTGCGGTTGTTCCTTCGTTCAGGGAGTTGTACCAGTCAGCATTCCACCACATTACAGGTTCGATGATGCCTTCATCGAAGAGCTCGCCCCAGAACTCGAAGACTGCCTCAGCTGTGGGGTTGGTGAAATGGATGTACCAGTTGCCATCGTGGTAGTCGAACATCTTGGCGCCAGCCTGCCAGACCATTCCTACCCACCACAATGCATAGCCAATTGGAGGACCGTTAAAGAGAAGCTCTGGAGCAGCTTCCTTGAACTTGCGGGCCTGCACAGCAAAGTCTTCCCAGGTTTCGGGAACTTCAATGCCGTACTTGTCAAACAGGTCCTGACGGTAGAACAGAGCAATGGCACCGCTGTCCTGCGGAGTACCATAGATTTCACCGTCTAAGGAACACCAGCCCAAGGCTTCCTCGCCATACAGTTCTACAAAGGTTTCCTCATCCAACCATTTGTTGATTGGCTGGAATGCGCCCAGGTCCATGTACTCTGGCGCAAAGGAGTATTCTACCATGAGCACATCAGGAAGACCAGAACCGGCAGCTAAAGCTGTTTGAGCTTTTTCATAGTGCACACCGAAGTCTTCCCAGATAACCTTGATATTTGGATAAACCTTTTCGAATTCTTCAATGGAGTAGTTTTCGTTACTGGTCCATGCCCACATGGTGATGGTTGTTTCGGGACCAGTGTATTCTGGATAGTAATCTGCAGCTAGTGCAGGAACACTCAACACCAACACTGCAAGGAGTAAGACGAAAAATCTCTTCATGTGTAAACCTTCTCCTTTCTAATTTTGTGCAAGTGTTCTGTTGAACTTACCACCATCTCCCGTATACCGCTTACATCTTCTCCTGCCTATCGATCCCCCCTTTTTATCCATCTACGAGTTAACATAACATTGTTAACACATGTCACACGGTTGACATAGATATTTATTCTTCAATCGTTATCAAAAACCTCCTCTTTAGTTACGAAATTATTGAAATGAATCAATTTTCACGATAATTGTTATGCAGCGGTTTTCCATATCTTGCAAATCGAAAAGACGGTTGCAGCAAATATAGCTGCAACCGTCTCTAGTAATAGCTGGAACTTAGAATCTCCTGGGAAACTGTCTGACAATAC
>CALKAR010000311.1 GCA_937988745.1 uncultured Peptococcaceae bacterium | reverse complement strand
TATTCCGAAGCCCCATCAACCCGTCCAGCATCCACTAGATCCCGTGGTACTCCCTGCAGGAACTGCCTAAAGAAAAAGATCGTAGTGGCATGAGCCAGAAACGGAAGCATCACGCCCCAAAAGCTGTTCAAAAGCCCCATGGTGTTGGTCTGAGTGTAAAGCGGCAGCATCAAGATCTCGAATGGGATCATCAGGATCAAGAGCACACAAGTGAATATTAGGTCCTTGCCTGGGAACTGATACATGGCAAACCCGTACCCCACCCACGCACTGACCATCAGAGTCAAAACGGTCTGCACGACAGCCAGTATAACGCTGTTTTTGAACCATAAGAGATAATCATGGGGGAGAAATGTTCCCACAGCAGTTTTTCCTGTAAAGAGATAGATATAGTTGTCCCAAGACATGAGGTCCCAATCAAGGCGCAGATTGAGGCCGTAGCGCAGAAGCTCAGAAGCAGGCTTAAACGATGCCAACAAGATGGCAAAGAACGGCAGGACGATGATTAGCGCTAATACCGAGAAAAAGAGCACCAAGAAAATCCTGCTTCCCAGATGATAAGTCCGCTTTTCTTCCAACCTAATCACGCTCCCTTCCGAGGACCCCAGTCAGCCGCAGCTGAACAACGTTGATCAGCATAGTAAGGGTCAAGAGCACCAAGCCCACCGCCGAAGCATAACCCATGCGGTTTCTCTCCCAACCAGTCCGGTAGAGATAGCCCACAATGGTAAGCCCGATGTCTTTGGGAGAGTTGTTCCCCGCCCAGAGCATATAGCTTTCAGTAAACATGGCAAGACCGCCGTAAATACTAATCGTAAGTACATAAATCACTACCGGCCTCAAAAGGGGGACGGAAATATAGCGCAGACGCTGCCAAGCATTCGCTCCATCGATTTCCGCCGATTCATATAGCTCAGTGGGAATACTGTTTAAACCTGAGAGGTAGTAAACCATGTTAACCCCAGTCCAGCGCCAGCAGGCGAGCAGAATCAGGGCCGCAAAAGCTGTATCCTTCTGTTTCAGCCATTTGAGCGGTTCTAAACCAAAGATACCACGGAACTGGTTCATCAATGAGCCCGGCAGCTCACCAAACATCAGGCGAAATATGGTACCGGCCACAACGACACTGGTGAGAATAGGCAGAAATAAAACTGCACGATAAAATGTCTTGCCAACCATAGAATTGCTGTTCAACATACAGGCTAAAATCAAGGGCATGGGAATCAGAATTGCGCAGGTCCAAACCATGTAGCGCAGGCTGTTGCTCACCGCAGTGCGGAATGCCCTGTCATTTAATAGACGCTGATAATTCCCTAAGCCAACCCAAGTTACCTGCCCAGGCAGAATGTCTTGAAAGCTCATACGGACGGTAGTAACCACCGGGTAGACAAAGAAGATGAGGAAAGTAAGGATAAAGGGCAGCACGAATACATACGGCGCCACCTTCTGATTAAATAAGAAAGACCGGATGCGATTCATGGGTATCCTCCCATTCAGGGAGAGGGGAAATCCCCTCTCCCTAAAAACTTGCTTAGAAAATCTGAGACTCAACCATATACTGAGCGTCTTCGATCACTTCTGCAGGATCGAGGAGGTCTTCAAACAGCTCGTTCAGCATGGTAGTTACTACATAGGTGTTGATGACAGGTGAGTTCACAGTGGAGCGCACCATCATGATCTCGTCTTGGATTTCGAGTAGTACATCAAATGGGCTGTTGAGGAAGTACTGGTTGTAGCGGTTGTTAGGATCGTGGGTCATTTCTCTGTCAGTCCACAGAGCAGTGTTGCAGGGGTCAAATCCCAGGTCCTCCCAAATCATGCGGTTGGCTTCTTCAGACAGCTTAACGTATGCCAGCCACTCAGCGGCCAGTTCGGTATCTTTGGCGAACTTGGTGACAACTGTACCAGTACCGCCTAGACCAACGGAACGAGGCATGCCTTCTTCAAATACAGGAACAGGAGCCAAAGCTACTTTACCTTTCATGTCAGGAATCTCATCTACGTAGCGGCTCATGAACCACAGAGGCATGATGACAGTGGCCACGTTGCCCTGGTTGACAAAGCCTTTACCTTCTTCGGTGTCTGGCTGGCCGCCTGGGCAGGTAGTCATAACACCGTCTTTTACCATCTGCTGCATCAAAGTAACAGCCCGCAACATTTCGGGCGTATCGAGGGTTGGCTGTCCGTTGTCATCGACGAAGTCAGAACCCTGCTGAGTCAGCATGGCAGCTAATGTCCAGTTAGCAGAGGCTTCAGCAATACCCATGTGCTTGTCGGGATGAACTTCCTTCAGCTTCTTGCCAGCTTCGATAAAGTCGTCCCAGGTTACGATCTCGCGGTAGTCTATTCCGGCACTCTCGAGCAGGCCTACGTCATAGTATGCGACTGTGGCACCAACGTGGGTAGGGGCTCCGTAAATCACGTCGCCCTTGGAGTAAATTGCAAGGCGGGATGGTACGATGTCATTGAGATATGAAGCAAAAGCGTCATTGAGAGGATGGAGCTGCGGCTCACCTACTAAGAGGTTGGGGAAACGTCCGATTTCTACGTCACAGATATCAGGTGCGCCGACACCAGATTGGAGAGCGATTTGGAGTTTGTTGTGCATATCGTCGTAAGGCAGAACTGTTGCTTCGATCTTAACCTGACGATCTGGGTTGAGCGCGTTCCACTTTTCGGTCATGATTTCAAAGAAACGTGCATGTTGAGGAATAAATGTCCAAAGCTCAAATGTGGTGGTAGAAGCAATAGCGGCTCCAGCGAAACCAGCAAACGCCAGCGATACAAGCAGAGTCAGGCTGAGTAGCCTTTTCATGGATCTTTCCTCCTTATTGATTATTATTCAGCATTTCATCCAGCGGAAACTGCCCCCTTTTGACCTACCACTCCTTTCAAAACCTTTCCTGGGACCGATTTCTGAAATCGTTCCCAGACTTGGTCAAAAAAGATTCAAAACACGCTTCATTTTTTCTTCTTATTTATAATATCATTCACATATCTGTTTGTCAACAATGGTTTAACACCTTCTGATGATTGCACCATTTATGTAAAGGTTTTGTGACAAACGGAGGGCAGATCCAATTGAGTGGCCCCCTGGCTCCTTAACAAAAGAAATAGAGTGTTTTGATTTGAATTTTCTGAATTTAAGTGCTATAATGTAGGAAATAGCAAAAGGAGGCCTAGCTATGACCACTTCCATCTTTTATTATCCCGTGCTGAAATGGAAGGCCGGTGAACGAACCGCACTCAAAGAGCTCTATGATCACCAGAAGCAGGTAATCATACCTATAATTGAAGTGATAAACCAAGTCTCAGCATCTGACTTTGTCGATGAATTGGCATCGTTTCCGGGACCTGTAGTTGTTGATACGATCCATCTCGATGACGATAATGAATTGCTGATCGAAATCCTGAACCAAGCTCATAGAAAAGGCAAACAACTAATACCTTTACTGTATGTTAGCAACATCGGCGCACCAAGTATAAGAACTTTCAGTAAGACAAACATCGTTGCAATCGCAATTCCCATTGCCGAAGACATAGAAGGCCCCGATCAACAGGAGATATTCCGTCGCATCTCAGCATCATTTAAAGACTCTCGAGTTGACCTAATCTTGGATCTTGGTATAATGACTCAACGCGCAGACGCCAACACAGGATATGCGCTACTGAAGTTCTTTTTGAAGTGCTTTGGTTCCGAATTATCTCGGTTTCGTCGGATCATTATCAGAAGTTCTTCTTTTCCAACTGATATAGGATCTGTTCAAAGTGGCTCTAGCGATTCCTTCCCCAGATACGATATGCAGATATTCGAGAAACTTATGACTGAGAATAAGCATCTTCCATTCCTCAAAAATATCGCTTTCTCCGACTACGGTGTAACGAAATTCACGGATAGTGAAATAGACTTTTCAAAAGTTGGAGGGCGGATTCTGCCGAAGGTGAAGTATACAACCAAAGAGAGTTATCTTGTCTATAAGGGTAAACGCGATTGGGATAAAGGCGACTGGATTGTCTCTGCTCGAGACATGGCAAAGACGGTTGTAGCATCGAAAAACTTCTATGGGAAAGATTTCAGCTACGGAGATAATGAAATCTATAACATTTCGGCTTCAAGCACGAGACTCGGAAGCAACCAAGATTGGGTTGCCTATTGTGCTAATCATCACATAGCTGTAGTAGTGGACGAGCTTTCCAATCTTGCCGAGTCTTTAGGACTGTCCTGACATACTCTGCTATTTGACCGCTGGATAAATTATCACACACCAGGCGTGCTAAGGCTCGCCTGGTCTTGGATTTCACACCCGTCGTGATCCCTGCTTCAGTCCGTAATAGATCTAAGAGCTCATCCCGCCACAAAAACTGCGCTAATCTAAACTCATTCACGGACGGATTCAACCCCGGTCGACGGACTACTGATAGCTCAAGTACGTCACTATGTTTTACAGCGCTGATTATTCCCCACCATTCTGGAATCAATGAATCAAGCTTTGCGAGATGAGTTTGCGTAGTAACAACGGTCACTGTGTCAAAGACGCAGTTGTAGTCTTCCTTCTGACTCGGCAGTCTTTCTAGGTTGTCACGATCGCTCTTAATCTCAAAGCCATGCAGCATACCATTGACTAGGGCTATGTCGATCCGTGAAATGCCCCCGCAGACATCCAACTCTTCGATCAGATATGTATCTTCTGTGTCAAACTCCGGTATGGAACGAAACATTCTAATTAGGGCGCGTCTAATATGCCAATCATATAGCACTGGACCACTGCCTCCCTTCGTCCATATACTTCTGGAGTTTTTCTATTTCTCTTCTCCATCAAAAAAGCAAGACCTCCCGCGATGAGACAAGGTCACCGATCGCTGTTAGTCAATCTCAAAATAGGGCCGCTCTCTCGAGCAGCTATACGAATAAAAAAGAACCGCTCATACGAGCGGCTCAGTAAGACTGTTTTTCTGCTTTCTTACTTCTTCAACTTCCCATACAGCGGCCCGAAGTTCTGGCAGGCTCTGTAGTCTGCCCCCTGGGGATCCATTGCGCCGAACGAACCCCAAGCCTTAGGCCTAAAGACTTGGTCGTAGGGTACGTTGTGCATAGCCACAGGAATGCGCAGCATCGATGCGAGCGTAATCAGGTCAGCACCGATATGGCCGTAGCTGACTGCACCGTGGTTGGCACCCCAGTAGTTCATGACAGAGTAAACATCCTTGAAGGGGCCATCTTTGCCATCAATCCGCGGTGCGAACCACAGTGTGGGCCAGGTTGGGTCGGTACGCTTATTGATCTTCTCGTGTACTTCATCAGGCAAATCAACAGTCCAACCTTCGGCGATCTGCAGAACTGGCCCGAGGCCCTTAATGATATTGATCCGGGTCATGGTTACAGGCATGCCGCCTCTGGCCTTGAAGTTCGAGGAAAAGCCGCCGCCTCTAAAGTATTCCCGGTTCGCTGGGCGCCATTGAGTCGCCTCAAGGCACTTCTCTGCTTCTTCAGGAGTAACTTCCCACCAGCGCTTCATGATTGGATTGCCATCGGCGTCGCTCTGCTGGCCTGTGCCGTCCAGCGCACTTGCACCAGAGTTAAGCAGGTGGATGATACCGTTCGCTGCCTTACCTTCCAGTGTATAGCCAGTTACCCGCTTCACGGCCTCTGGGCTCCAGTAAGTACGCACATCAGAGAAGACCTGTGCTCTGCCGGTTAAGAGATGGCCGAAGAGCATCGAAACACCGTTCAAGCTGTCATTCTCGGTTGCGACCAGATAGGGTTGGCGAATGCCGGTCCAGTCAAAGGACGAATTCAG
>CALKAR010000310.1 GCA_937988745.1 uncultured Peptococcaceae bacterium | reverse complement strand
CTTTATTTTTAAACTACGTAAATAAAATGGAAGGTAATATAAAGGCAATTGAAAAGACCTCATCTAACCAGCAGAGGTACGAAAAGGTTTGTAAATAATTTAACTATTCATGAGGGGGGGGATCGTTTTGTCATTAATATGTAGGCTGTTTGGTCACAAGTGGAAAGATGGAGTTTGTAATCGCTGTAATAAGAAGAAAGCTGAGTATGATGATAAAGTTCAAGCAGCAATAAGCGGGAATAAAGAAATCTTGCAGACAGGTAGGACTTCTGTAGATCAATTAGAGCATGATTTGAAAAAAGCTTGAGTATTCCGATCGAATAAGGCCACCTTCACGGAGAAAGAGGGCCACCCTCACGGTCAGATAAGGCCACTGTCACGGACTAGAAGGCCACCCTCTTTGTCACCGTTTTGCTCAAATTATCCTTGGGTTTCTGTTAGGTTCGCGTTCTTTTCTTCGGTAGCTCTCAATCCGTGTCTTTCTCTCATGGACACCTTGCCGTCAATCACGATCTCAAAAGCGTTATGGATGATTCGATCAATAATCGCTTCTGAGATGGGTGCATCACCAGAGGGGCTGATCCGCTCATACCAGCCTTTAGGAGCATACTGGGTGCACAGGATCAGGGAACCACGGTGAATTCTAGCTTCGATGATTTCCAAGAGATCATAGGATTCTTGCTGAGTAAGGCAACGGATTAACCATTCATCGATGATGAGTAGATCGGGCTTTTGGAATGTCTTGATAGTCTTCTTGAAAGTGCCCATGCCCTTCGCAACGTTGAGTTCAACCAGTAGTTCCGGCATCCGAATGTAGCGGACAGTCTTGAATTTGCGGCAGGCTGCCATGCCTAATGCGCACGCTATCCAGGTTTTGCCATTGCCTGAAGCTCCCTCAAGGATCAGATGATGTCCCTGATCGATGAACTTGCATGTGGATAAGCGCAACATCTGTGCTCTGTCCAATTTGCGGTCTGGATGATACTCTATGCCCTCTACACAAGCCTCAGGGTTAGCAAACTGTGCATTCTTGATGTACCGGTTGAGCTTGTTTGACTGCCGTTTGCTCCATTCTGCATCCACGAGCAGGCCTAGACGCTCTTCAAATTCCAGCTTGCCATAGGTCTCCTGATCCAGAAGTTGTTCTTCTAGCGCATGAGCCATGGCGCCAAGGCGCATCTGGCGGAGGGTATCAATCGTCGATTGATTAATCATCCTTCTCACCCCCAAAATATGCTGCGCCTCTGGTGAATCCATAACGGCTGCCTGGATCGGACTCTGTTGCTGCTGCTTGCTGTTCTATCTTGTCATGGCCTGTCCTAAGAACTGTGTTGATAGTTTTGATGTTCGGTGTTGTGGTGTAAACCAGCGAACGAGCGCAGGCATTTTCTAGGCGAAGGTGCCCGTAACGGTCTGCCAGCTTCATTAAGCTGGCGCAGGATTTGAATCCTTGCTCTGCGACGGCGCCTGCTCTTAGAAATTGCTGGACTACTGCAAGCGTGTTTGGACCAATGCTGGAAGCCCACTCCGAAAACGCTTCCTCGTTGTACATGAGGTACTTCTTGTGGTTATCCGGCATGTGCTCAACTTTGACTATGGGGTCCCTTTTCTGAACGGTTTCTCGTGGATAAGAAGCGACTCTAGAGCCATTGAAAAAGGCTTCTATGGTGCGACTGGTTAATCGGATGTGGACCTCTTCCCCAATCAAATCGAAAGGGACGGAGTATTTGTTTTTCCCGTCCGTTATGAGATAATCAGAACGAACTGTGGCAGTTGACCATACTGCCAGTTCATATGGGGAAGCAGGTAAGGGCTTGAGAAATGACTTTTCTTCTTCCAAGAAAGCCGACAGTCTGCTTCCTCTTCTTTTTTGAAAAGGCTTGGAGTTGAGCTCTTCGAGCTTGGTGAAGATGGCCTCATTTAGTTCTTGCAGACTAAAGAACTTTTCATTTCTCAAAGCGGCACAGATCCAGGTTGCAGTGTGATTTACCGTGCCTTCAACATTCGGCTTGTCCTGGGGATGATTAACCCTGGCAGGGACAATAGCCGTATCGTAGTGTGCAGCCATCTCGCTGTAGCTGCGGTTTAATACTGTGTCATAGCGGGAGTTCTTGATCACCCCGGTCTTTAGGTTGTCAGGGATGACAATCCTGGTAACGCCGCCAAAGTAGTTGTACGCGTTAACGTGGGCGGTAATCCAGTTTTCTGTAACCATACTAGGGAATGCTTCTACGTATGCATATCCGCTGCATGGAAGTACGCCAACGAAGATGTAAGCATCACATTGTTCACCGGTCACCCTATCGTAGATGGGCATTGTGTTGCCTGCCCAGTCAACCTCAAAGGTGTCACCGGGCTTTCGCTTGATTCTCATCGTGGCTTTGGTGACTCGGGCCCACTTCCGGTAGTTATCGCAAAACTGTGTGTACTGGTAAGGAGTTGCGTTTTCTGCGTAGCATGTTTCGCAGTACTCGGCCCACAAAAGGGTCAGCGTCACCCCCGGCTTTGCCAGCTCCTTATGCATTTTTGCGTAGTCCGGAATGCGCCGGGAATTGCAGTCCAGTTGGGCAGGGAAAAACGTCTCCTGAATCACGTGATTTGTCATTTCATCCGGCAGTGGCCACTCTAGGCCGTGGATTGTTGCTAACCGACAGACTTGGCTGACGGTGTCCCGAGAACTCCGAACGCTAGATGCTATCTGCCTCTGGCTGTAGCCTAGCGACTGAAGCCTCAGGATTTCTCGATAATTAACCATAATTACCGAACCTCCTATAAGATTGTCACACCCATGGTGTGCAGTTTCATTATAGGCTTGGTTCAAGGTAATTAGATAGACTGGACTTCTCTTCCGTGAAGGTGGCCTTCTCACACCGTTTTAGTGGCCTTATTTCTCCGTGACAGTGGTCTTTTCAGATCGTAATATACA
>CALKAR010000309.1 GCA_937988745.1 uncultured Peptococcaceae bacterium | reverse complement strand
AATAAATTACTCTTTTCCAATGCTATTCGAATGAGTCCTCACCCAATCGGCGTACGGTCCGTAGACCTGGTGCATGGCAAAGGAATAGATAGCAGGAAGTTCATACGAGTGAAGCTCGCGGATTGCACCTTCTACGTCGGAGTAGAGCTCGACAGTTGTTTTGATTACGAGCCGATATTCCGGTTCATTCTGCACTGCATCTTCCCATATGTAGAAGCTTTCTATCTCAGAAATCTGAACACAGGCAGCCAATCTCCGACTGACTAGTTCTTGGGCAATGTTGCGCGCCTCATCCACACTGGAAGTGGTAGTCCAAACGGCAATACAATCCATGATTCCAACCTCCTTGTGGAAGGAATATTCCACATAAGTGCGGTACTGCCCTTCTTCTCAAGCGACTTCAGAGTCATGATTCCCTGAAAACACCTCTTCAAGGCTGAGAAGACTGAACGGGCACGCTGCAGCACACCTGCCGCATCGAATGCAGTTTTCATCATCAAACTGATTTGATTCGGAAAAGCCAAGGTACGGATTTAACTCCATAGGACATACCTTAGCGCATTTCCCACAAAAGCGGCACTTATCGGGGTCGGAGATGGTGATGCGTTTGTCGGTGCTTCTTACCACACCAACTAACTTTCCCAGACGATACGACAGCTTCTGCATAGTACCCATGGGGCATATTGTGCACCACGTACGAGGCCTGACAAGAACCGCAGCGACTCCACCGACAACCAGAACCATCAGATAGCTCGCCACGAAGATGAATCCTAATCTATCCCAAAACTCGGTAGTGCCCCAAACTGAAGCAGCGTTGACTATACGCCGAGCAATGTTGTAGCCGAAGAACAAAAACATACCCCAGGCGAAGTAAGGCGACTTCGAAAATTTCGGGATTGCCCGTTTTTTGCTTATGCGGCCAAAGATGTGATCAAACAGACTTCCGTGGGCACATATGTTTCCGCACCAATAGCGACCTCTAAAAAAGGACGTTACTGTCAACCCCAGCATAACTGGAATGACAAGCAGACCCAGCTTAGGCAGCCATAGTCCTCCTATAGCTACTAGAATGGTAAAAGGCCATGTATGCTTTTGCAGCCAACCCGACATGCTTTTGTTATCCGAAACAGCTGACAACATGTAACTCGAACCTCCTCCAAGTAGTATACCTTATACCCCCATGGGGTATTTTTCAATAATAATATCACGTTGTCAACCGCCGCGCAAGGTCTTTTGATTTAGAAAACGAATGTAACACGAAAGAGTCAGAAAATTCCACGACAGGGGGAACGCTTATTTATGCGATGGTACGAAAAGCTGTTCGAGAACTACGCAGAGCAGTACGATAAGGAACCATTTACTCAAGGAACAAGTGGCGAATGTGACTTCATAGAGAAGGAGTTCAACTACGATAAGTCGCTCAAGATTATTGATATCGGATGCGGTACGGGCAGACATGCAATCGAACTTGCTAAGCGCGGTTATTCCGTAACAGGTATCGATTTGTCTGAAGCCCAGTTAAAGAAGGCCCGAGAAAAGGCAGAACAGGAAAACGTCAAGGCCGAGTTTTTAAGGTACGATGCACGTAACCTGCCTTTCGAAAACCAATTTGACGCAGCCATCATGATCTGTGAAGGGGCTTTCCCTCTAATGGAAACAGACGAGATGAACTTCGAAATATTAAAAAATGCTGCAAGGGCGCTGAAGAATCCCGGGAAGTTCATTTTCACCACTCTCAACGGGCTTTACCGCCTCTTCCATCCAAGTAACTCCGAGACCGAGAGTTTCGATCCCATGACAATGAGGAGCCACGACTTTTTCACTTTTACCGATGACAATGGAAACGAACATCAGATCGTCATCAATGAGCGGTACTACATGCCTAGCGAAATCACATGGCTTCTGAAGTCCTTAGGATTTCGGAAGATCGAGATTTTCGCCGCCAAACTCGGTGCTTTTTCAAGAGAGGATCAGCTAACAGCAGACGATTTCGAAATGCTGGTAGTAGCGGAGAAGTAGTGGTATCAAAAAAAGGTTCCACCGCTTGGGTGGAACCTTTCAAATTCATTCCCGGCAACGAGTTACTCTCCCGCCACGAGATGTGGCAGTACC
>CALKAR010000308.1 GCA_937988745.1 uncultured Peptococcaceae bacterium | reverse complement strand
GTGGGCGTGCGAGCATTGTTCCTCTACCCCCTGAACGCCCTAATCAACTCGCAACGCGAACGTCTTGACGCCTGGACTCGGGGCTTTGGTTCCGGCATTCGCTACTGCCTGTATAACGGCAATACAGAGGAACTAAAGGCTAAAAAGAGGACCGAGCAGCAAAAAAAACCTAACGAGATTCTCACGCGTGAGCTGATGCGCGAACAACCCGCGCCCATTCTCGTAACCAATGGCACCATGCTTGAATACATGATGGTGCGCCAGGTTGATGCGCCTATTGTTAAAATTTCCCGCCAAAAAAAATCTCTGCGCTGGATTGTGCTGGATGAAGCACATACCTATATGGGATCGCAAGCAGCCGAACTTGCATTGCAGCTGCGCAGGGTAATGAGCTCTTTTGGAGTGACACCTGATGACGTCCGGTTTGTGGCGACTTCTGCAACAATTGCTGGTGAAGATGCGGCAGAGCAATTGAAGCAGTTCCTTTCAGACCTTTCAGGTGTGCCTGTGGAACAGATTGATGTTCTGGGTGGTTGTCGCGTCGTCCCAGAGTTGAACTCTTGCCAAAATAAAGCGATTGATCTGGATGATCTAGAGGCTATTGAAGCGGGCAATGAAAATGACCCGGAAATAAATCCTGCACGTTATGAAGCGCTGGTTCATTCTCCAGAAGCGCGGGCACTGAGAAACTTGGTGGTAAAAGCTCCCCGACCATTGAAGCTAGCTGAAATGACTAACCAGCTGAATGGCATCGGGGGTTGGTCGTACTCCCAAGATGAGATTTTGCGTTGGCTGGATCTCTGCTCAGGAACGCAGCCAAGCAAGAGCGAGCCCGCCTTCTTGAAATTGCGAGCACATTTCTTTCAGCGCACCATGCAAGGTCTCTGGGCATGCTTCAACCAAGGCTGTTCTGCAAAGCAAGACACGCCCTTACAGAATAGATGGCCTTTTGGTTATGTGTATGTCAGCCATAGACAGCGCTGTACTTGTGGCAGTCCTGTTTTTGAATTGGCTTTCTGTAATGACTGTAACGAACCGCATTTGCTGGCACGCGATAAAAAGGGGCAGCTGGCTCAGTGGGACAGCACCGGCGGCGATGAGTTTTCTTTGCAGTCTGAAACCATACACGATGATGACCACAGCGTTGACTTAGATAAATTGTCTCTGAGCACTACGCCATTAGTGATAGGCACCGAGTTTGCAGACAGTGAAGGGTACAGTCACCACAATTTCGATATATATACTGGAACATTCGAGATTTCGTCTGGTGCCAGCATCAGGCTTGGAGTGAGTGATCAATCTGTAACATGTAGCCGAAAAAGTTGTGGTTACAGCGGCTTTCACGGGGCTCTTCCATTCCGGAGAGCAATGCTCGGTGGTCCTTTCTATGTGGCCAACGCTGTTCCTACTGTTCTGGAATACTGCCAAGACTACGAGGGAGATGAGGGGCAGCCAAAATATGGCATCCAGTCTCTGCCAGGTAGAGGTCGCAGGCTCATTACCTTTACTGACAGCCGACAGGGTACGGCGCGCATGTCGGTTCGCATGCAGCAGGAAGCGGAGCGCAGTAGACTGCGAGGGCTTGTGGTGCAAGCCTTATGTTGGAATCAGAGAAGCCAAGGAGCTGGCCCTGCTGTTCCGAGCACAGCTAACACAGAGGCTATCGAGCAGCTCATTGCCAGCGCTAAGCAGCAGCTTGTGTTGTATCGTGACATCGGATTACTTGAAGAAGCTAAGGCTCAGGAAGAGCAGATTAAAAGTTTGACAGCAAAGCTTGCCTCCGCAACCGGTGCACCGATTGCGATTGATCTGATTTCTATGACGTGGTCACAGCTGGTTGAGGACCTTAAGCAGCGTGAGGACCTTAAAGGCTCCATGTTGCTTGCCAACAAGTATCAAAAGCCCGAAACTTTTAAAGATTCCGACGGCCCACACAAACTGGCAGAAATGTTGTTGTTTCGTGAATTCATGCGGCGACCGAAGCGGCAAAATAGCTTGGAAACCCAGGGGCTGGTGAAGGTCGACTATCAAGGGCTGGATAGAGTTCAGGAGCCACCGGAGCACTGGGAGCGCAAAGGTCTGACACTACAGGACTGGCGAGATTTTCTTAAAGTTACTTTGGATTTTTATGTCCGCGAGAATAGCTTTGTTTTGATGAACGAGGGCTGGAAGGACTGGATAGGTACTAGGTTTTCCACAAAAACCTTGCGCAATCCGGAGTCCAGAGAAGCAGATGAAAATCGGGTGAAGCGTTGGCCTCAGATTCGTAACGGCAACCATTCCCAGCGACTGATCAAGCTGCTGCTATTAGGCGCTGATCTTAATCCGGCAAATACCGCTGATGTTGATGTTGTCAACAGTTGGCTGAAAGCGGCCTGGTTACAGCTGACTACGCCTGGTGCAGCGTTGGTACCGGATGATAACCGGTTTGCCTTGCCTAGGGAGCACATGCGGTTCTCCCTGGTAGATCGCGCCTCTGTTTGCCCGAATACAAATAAGTTACTGGATACAACGTTCAAGGGGTTTACGCCCTACCTGCCAACCCGCATCGACTTTTCTGAGCTTACGGACGAGCAGCGTAAGAGCTTGCTGGCCGAACGGATTGCGATGCCTGAGGTGTGGCGGTTTGATAACTCACAGGAAGACGCTATCGCCGGGCTGACGAAAATAAGAGATCAGGTCTCGAAGGATCCCAGAATCGTTGAGCTGCGTGCCAGAAATCTGTGGACAGATATTAACGACAGGGCAGTGGAAGGTGGGTTCTATTACCGCACCGCGGAGCATTCGGCTCAGCAGTCCTCAGAGCGACTCGGTTCCTACGAAGACATGTTCAAGAAGGGACAGATCAATGTCCTTAATTGCTCTACCACGATGGAAATGGGTGTGGATATCGGCGGCATTTCTGCTGTCGTCATGAATAATGTGCCGCCGCACCCGGCCAATTACCTGCAGCGCGCGGGGCGCGCCGGCCGTAGTAAGGAGTCCCGAGCGCTGGCCTATACTCTACCTTCCCGGCTACTGGGATGCCGTGGATTTGCAGTTTGTACTT
>CALKAR010000307.1 GCA_937988745.1 uncultured Peptococcaceae bacterium | reverse complement strand
TTATCACTGAGCAACCTATATCCTGTTACATCACTTGGCCTTTCCCGATCTAAAGTATCAGATTGTTATAGTCCACAATAATTACCATTCTGGCCAGTGCCAATTGCTGCCAGCCAATTGTTACAGTATCTTCTAATTCATTGATTCGCTCATCCATGCCTCGAAAGGCATATGCAACCCCGCCCGCCACAACTAAAGGGGACTGTAGTAGAAAGGGTTCAAGATCAGTGCTTCCGAGCAGCTGTAGAATTAAATACGATCCCAAAACCATTACAGTCACACTAACAAACCAAAAAGAAGTTTCAAATATGGATATTTGACGAAGAATCAGTTGCAGTAGCCCAAAAATACCGTTTGAATCAGTGTGACTTTCCATTTGAACCCGAAAGCGCGGCTGATTTGAAATTAATTTCTGCAATTCTTGCATCAAACGTCTTGTATCCTGTTCCGTTGGTTGAGGCGTTGTGTAGCTCCGCAGTCTAGCGATAATCCGCGCAAAACACGTCTTCGTTTGGGCCAGTGCCTCAATCAAGCGGTTACGTTCATCTGGGGGCTCAATTTCTTCTTTGCGTTCGAGCAAGATGGTGTCACTTTCGGTATCTATCAAATTTCCGGATATACATCGTTCGTGATATGGCAGTTAGAAGGCTGAAATATGGAAATAACACTTTTGCTGTTAAGCCTCATTCTCACCGTGTGTACCCGGGTAAATGAAGGTATCTTCAATGTGCAGTCAGAAAAAAACGGAACATTTTAAAAGCTAGGGAAATGGAAGGGTTGTATTTACTGTTTTCAATAAAATAGATAGTCTGTCTAGACACTTCAAGACGATAGCCCAATTCTTCTTGGGATACACCCTATTGCTTACGCATTTCCACTAGACAGTTCTTCGAAACTTACCTCCTCTTTCGTCCCAGCCAAGATTGCTTTACCTTTTTTATGATGTTAAACCAATTGGCGTAAATTATCAAATTAAATGTTACATATGCGGATAGGAATCACGTAAATAACCACTCGAGGATCAAAGTGGCGTTGTGGAGAAGATTAAGACGGGTTACTATCGCTCCCTAGAAGTAGGCCCAAGCGAAGTTTCCATGGTAGCTCGCCTTTTCCCCGAAGCGATACTTTGGGGCGGCACAGCTCTTTTTTATTATGGCTATAGCGATCGGACTCCAATGGAATGGGAGGTTATTGTAAGCAAAAACGTCTCTCCCTCTCGCTTTGAAATTAATTACCCATACATTAAACCGTTTTTTGTTAGAACAGAAGAGCTCTCCTTTGGCGTAACGACAATGGAAATCGAGGGCGTTAGCATGAATATTCTTGATCGAGATCGGCTGATTTGCGAATCTCTAAAGAACGAGGCAGATATGGACCGTGAGACATTCAACAAGGCGATTCAGGCTTATCTAGAAGATCCTAAGAAGAATATCCGTAATCTTATTGACTATGCCGAACGAAGGCGCGTAACAAAGCGAGTCCATGATGTGCTGGGGGGGTGTGGCTATGAGGGACATTGGTGCTTCCGTCTCGTTGGCAGGATCAAGAATACCCAAAACCCCTTTAACGTCGACTCCGGTATTGGCGATGTGGCTATACCACGAGCTGAAAAACGCCGAATTCCGACCCAACTTGGTGATTTCGAGGCCCCTGAGATTGGTACGTATTCGCTGGAAAGCACTATTGCAGAGAAATTTGATGCCATTCTGGAGCAAATGGAGTTAACCAGTCGGGTGAAGGATTATTACGATCTTCATTTCATAGCTACGACATTTGATTTTGATGGATGGGTGTTACAGGAGGCCATTATGGAAACGTTGCAGAATCGAGGCGCGGTCTATGATGCTTCTAGATTTGCCAGGATTCTTAGCTTTTCCAGTAATACTGACATGACTGTTTCTGAGATGGAGGAGCTTAATGGGAGCCTAGTTTTATTTTATGGTCCAATCATACATATTTCTGAACTTCTTTGGAGAAATCTTGGTAAGTGGAATCATGTTAAGCGCAATTACGAACAATTGAAAAAAACATAGTAGCCCGTTACCTAGCGGGGGTAGAACCACAGATCTAATACGCTGATTTGATACATCTTCCATTCCTCTTCCTCTTATTTGATTCCGGCAATAGGATCGCATGGATTCTTTCGGGGAACAATTATTTGGAAAATAATCACCACTTGTTATCGTGCTTTACTTAAAAAGCGGGGTTTAACTGGGGTCACAGAAAGGCATGTCTTTAATCAGTTCTAAGGACCCAAAAACGGTTGACCTTTTTAAGTGTTTATCAAGGGAAACCTTACTATTCTGAAAGGGAAGATAGGTAATGAAGTCTAAGGCAATAATGACTGTTGAACAAGAAATAGTGATTGCCAAGATCATTTTCGTATTAGGAATTTTCGGTTTCGTGCTAACCGAATTGCCTTTTCCTATTATGAAATATCTTATTGAACGACAGCCGTTTATCCGTTTATACGTTGGCTACTTCAGATTGGCAGCCTATTTGTAGTAGTATACTCCTGGCGGTTAATCAAAAGGCTTAAAAAGTACCAAAAGTATCCCGTTCTTGAACGTTAAAAGGACTGATGAACGCAGCCAGCTTATCGATTCACTGGCCAGTGCGAAAGCTTATGTCCTAATCACCTGGTTTGATTTGGCGCTAGGGTTTGTCTTTCGTTTTTTTAATGTTTAGAGGTGGGTAGTGAATCTGCTTTTCGTAAAGGTTGCAGTCGGTTTGCTAATTCAACATTTGTACGTAAAAAAGATAGAACAAGAGATGTAGGGATGTACAATGAACTGCTCCCTGTCAAGTAGACAGTGGAAATAACTAAAATCTATCGAAGGCACCAATCGTCAAAAGCTGGTGCTTTTTCTTACAGCTCGGCCAGAAAGATAATTGCGGTATTCAATCGGCGTCATGCACATTAAGCCTTTCTGGTAACGGCACTTGAAGATATGCTAGCCATTATTCATGATGAACTGAAAACCAGCAAATATAAACCTGTTCCGGTCAAAAGGGTGGAGATTGGGAAAGAAGATGAAGGTAAAAGACCGAGTGGCGCAACAAGCACTACGTCAAATCATCGAACCTATCTTCGTCCCAGATTTTCATCCGTCAAGCTATGGATACCGTCCAAATCGCTCCTGCCAAAAGGCGGTCGCGAAAGCCGAACAGTTTCTCAAGCGGTATGGATTAACCCATGTCGTAGACATGGACCTGTCCAAATGCTTTGATACCCTTCCCCACGAACGCATTATCCAAGGTAGAAACAGAAAGATAAGCGACGGAAGGATACTTGGATTAGTCAAGCAATTCATAACCACAGGAGTAATGCAAGACAGTGCAGTAGCGGAAACAGAAGGGGGAGTAATCTCACCGCTTCTGGCTAACATCTATTTAGATGAATTCGATCAGAAGATGAAAGGACTAAACATCCGTATCATGCGCTATGCAGGCGATATCCTGATCTTTGCGACCTCACCGAGGCAAGCAAAGAGATATCAGGAAATCGCCACACACGTTCTGGAGAAGGATCTGGCTCTGACGGTGAATACCACCAAGACCCACATCACTAGCCTCAAGCAAGATGTATCTTATCTGGGCTTTGTAATCTATCTTGGTTACATCGGGGTAGACCCGAAAAGAATCAAGAAGTTTAAGAGCAAAATACGCAGACTGACACCTAGGAATCATAGTAAGAATGTGGACCAGCCACGATAAACCTTCAAACCTCCCCGACATTCACTCTATTCTCAGTATAACACATTCTCGTCACAGGTCTGGTGACATGTATTAACCATACCCAACTTATTCGGTAAAATAGCCACCCATACTTTATTCATTCTTGAACAAAGCTAGATACTTGGAAACTAATTGACAGCTACGACAGTCTCTTTTAGCGGCAGAAGGCAGCTGGAAAACGGCCCCAAGAACCCTATCTCCTCAGTAGCTTATAGATAGTTTTTTCGATTTCCCTGATCAGTAAATGCGAACTTTCCCCATCGATGGAAAACATGATTTATCGGAAGTTGAAACCGCGTTCTGTGCTGTTACTGTACAATTAGTCATATCTCAAGACCTGTAAGCGGGCTTCGCGTCCTCAGGTTTCAATAAACTAGCCCTCCCAACCTGATCTCCTCCATCTTCCTTGGCTTGATATAATGCTCGATCCGCGAGTTGAATAAGGTCAGTTGGATTTATTTCCTTAGTTGGAACAACAGAAGCCACACCGAAACTGGCAGATATGCTAAGCCCCTTGTCCCCGCATTTAATTTCCAGTCTCGAAATTCTATCCCTGATGCTATTAGCCACTGTGACTCCTCCATCTTCAAGAGTGTTGAAGAGCATAACCGCGAATTCATCACCACCATAGCGCGCCACCACATCGCCAGGGCGTCTCACCGACTCATCGATTACACCGGCTACGTCTTGCACACACTGATCGCCTACTAGATGTCCGTAGGTATCATTGTAG
>CALKAR010000306.1 GCA_937988745.1 uncultured Peptococcaceae bacterium | reverse complement strand
GACACGAATTGAGGCATAAAATGGGGTGAACAAAATGGAGAGAAAGCTTGTAGTAAGTACGGTTGGGACTAGTCTCTTAACGAATCTGGACCCAGCTCACCGAAGCACTCTGAACCGGCTGGCAAACCACCAAGAAGAAGAGTTGGAACCAGTAGATAGAGCCCTAATAGACAACCTCGCCCACAGAGCACAAGCGGCTTTAGGCGCGTCCTGTGACGAAACAACTGCCAGCTTCAGCGCCGAACTGAATGGGATTTATAACGTATACAAAGGCGATTGGGGAAGGGTTGGCCCTGCGGACATGCACGTCCTGGTGGGCACAGATACGTATCAGGGAAGAATCTCTGCGGGCATCTTAAGAGATTGGTGGCAAAGCGCCTTCGGAGCACCGGCTGTGGAGATTATTCCCAAAGGTTTATCTGCCAAGAGCTCTGGCGCTTTTCAGAAGGGAATATCAGAACTTGCGGTAAAGCTGATTGAGCTCATTACCGAATGCAGTGGGCAAGGGTATACTGTGATTTTCAACCTTGTGGGTGGTTTCAAGTCGCTGCACGGTTTCATGACAGCATTCGGCATGTTTTATGCTGATAAAACCATCTACATATTTGAAGGGGAGCCGCGCAGGGCCCTCATAATCCACAACCTCCCAATTAACATACATCACGATAACATAATGCAGTGTTCAGCCCAATTCGCCATCCTAGAACAGGACGTTATTCCAAAGAAGTATGTTCCAGACGTGGACCCCATTTTTATGGAAACAGAAGGTTCCAACTGTATGTTGTCTGCGTGGGGCCAGCTGGTGTGGCAGCAGATCAAGAACACTGCTTTCGCTGGGTCACTGCTGGAATTTCCGCTGATCGAATACAGTTCTGATTTCCGTAAGGACTACGAAGCTCGAACTGATGCAGGTGCACGATACCAGCTTCAGAATGCCATTGCGAAAGCCAGCTCGATCTTAGCAGCAGACCGCAGTCCCTTAACGACAATGCGGAACAACAGCCTGAAGTATGATCGTTTTGAAGGCAGTTATATGTATAACGGGCTTCCCCTCGACCATTTTCGGATAAGCGATTCGGAGCGCATTGCCTGCGTCTGGTTGGAAAATAAGAATACCCTTGTGCTCCTCCGCTGGTACACAAAGAACATGCAGAATGAAGTGTTGAAATCATTCAAGAAATGAGCCTCAAAAAAGAGTAAGCTGCCCCGGGGTTTCCTCTTTGTAAAGCTCCAAGAAAGAAGACTGATGCCGCAGGGTTGCTGGATCAACGCCATTTGAGACCAGACTCTTATAAAAGGCCGCAGTCCTCGCTTGGCAGTTTAGAGATTTAGCCGGGTTGAATTCAATGTCGGAAAAGGCATCATACTCCATGATTGCTGCAGCAAGTGAAGGCTCAGCGAGGAGAGCTTGGATGTACAACCAATCATAAAAGGCTGTCGTGGGCTGCAGAGGCCACCACTGGTCAACCCAGATGAATGCTTCTAAGTGTCCCGAACTTCGCAGGCGCTGATCGGTCTTCGCTTCTCGGGCTGACTTAAGATATAGATCTTGATACGGGCCACCACCACTGAACTTCTTGCTTCCTTGAAATGCCGATTCTACAGAAATGCGTTTGTTGGTGCCTGGCAGCTGCACAGTAAGTGCAAAAGCACTTAACTTCTGACCAATAGGATCTGGAGACCGCCGTGAAATCTCCAAGACACGGCGGTCTTTTCCATACAGCTCCCTAAAGGAGCTGTGCAGAGCGTTAATAGACGCTTGTTTTTGTTTTATCGAGAACCCAGGATGCCATGTCAACTGTACCGGAACGGCGTCGACCCAACCACTTGTTGGTTCGACGGGTACAAATATGGGTCTTTCTGCCATAGTAACGCCCTTTCTCTTAAGATTATCACAGTATGGCGTCGCGCCGATTAAGGAAGAAGTGGTACCGAGGACTCCTACGGTCTATGATCTCGAGAAAGTAATCCTGTGAAATTGGTTTATAGGCTTTGACCTCGGCCTGCAGATCCGTTGTGCACCAGCTGTGCAGCCCCATGGCCCGCCGGCTACCGTTCTGTGGCTCGGCAAACACGGCATTAAAGGCATCGGTTGTTTTTAGATCGTCGAGATTGATCCCGCGATACATGGCACAGGCAGCGTTATGGGCAAAAAACGCACAGTCATTCTTCCACAGCACATCTGGGGAGACCAGTATAAAAGCCCAGCAGTCATGTCCGTACTCCATCCGCTTATGATAGAGCATACTCGAGTTGGGATACATGACAGACAGGCAGATCCCGCTGGTCCCGTCATAACGATTTGGATCCAGAGCGATATGTGGGATACCAAGCTTGATCAGCACGTTCCGGGGCAGAAGGCCCAACCTCTTAATGCTTGGCAGATTATCTACATGAGTAAAATGAACCAGGTAGTCGATGCCCCGATCCTTAACCTGCTGCTGCAGGTACGAGATCAAATCGCCGCTTTTGCCATATTGGATGTCCAGAAACCGAACCCAAGAGTGTTGGAGTTTCCGGACTCCTCCACGACCTGCATTCTTGGCAGCCAGCACTATTGGATCGTCACTGCCCACCACGCGGCAGCGGATCGTCGGGCACCTGATCCGCATCTACCAAGAAGGTCATTGGCTCGCACCAATCTTCACCATCGAGACTGTACTGCACCACAAATCGGACGACAGAGTCAGCCAGAATAAACCCTCCCTCTTCCGAGCTGATGGATTCATTATAGAGTCGACTCAGAATTCAAACGAATCACGATTAACGTGAAGCAAGTTTACTCCCGATAACGCTCCAAACTTTCTCTAGCAACATGTACAACCCGTTCGCGCAGACGGTGGGGGCTGACTACCGTACAGACAGGGCCTAAAGACAGAAGCTTCCGCAGTAATCTCTCTTCATCGAAGCTGTAATATTTCACCGTAACCGAATAATAACCGTCCTCTGGTACTGCTTCCTTAGCAAACGGTGCCAGGGCATAAAATGTCCTTTCCAGGCCAGAGCGCCCGAAGGTAATACGCAGCTGTACGGTCCGTTCACGCCTTGTCAAAGCCTTATGGAAGATCCGCATAATCTGGGTTCGATCAAACATCTCATCGAGAACCGTCAAGCTCGAAATCCGGCTGAGTTTCGCCTTATGCAGCTGGGTATCATCGAGGGTTATATGTAGAAGATACAAGCTGTCCATTTGCGGATCATACTCGAGCTTGACGGGAGCGGTCTTCTTGTCCACGAGCAGATCTCCCGCATTGGTCTTGTAGTTCATCATGATCGGCCGCGACTGATCGATGGCGGCGAAGATGGTACGCACATGAGAACGTTCAACAGCGCTTATTCGCCGTTTACTATTGTGGAAAGGCCGATCATAGAGAAGTTCAGTCAAGGAGCGATGATCGGCTGGTAGAATGTTCAGGAGCTTCTCTTTAATATTTGGATCGAGGAACCAATCAATCCGCGGGTCACTAAGGATCCAGTTCAACCACTCGATTTCCACATCCTGAGGTCGCACCGGAATCTGCTCCTCCAAAAGCGGCAGATACTCTCCTGAAGGAGTAGGATGCTGAAACAGGGAAAGCTGCCCCTTCCCAGGCAGCAATTCGTCTACGAAACTCAGGTCATCCTCGCCCTGCAGGCGGAAGTACTTTCGCAAGTCATTCAGACTGATGCCGTCCAACTCTGCGTTAAGCTCCTGGACCAGTTCCTGCACCCACTCCAGTCTTTGATTACGCAATTTGTTAAAGAGCTCCATAGTTTCGCAGCACCTCCTGCCATCCAGACTGGAGTTCTGTTTCTAGGCTATGATCACCGCCAGGAAGCACCCTTATGGCAGGCCCAAACATCCGGAGATGTGGTAGAAGCTCTCTAGGATCGGCGGTGTGGATAGTGAGCTCACACTCGTGGTCAGAGTCCACTATTCCCGATGCCCGTGTCCTCATTTTTCGGAGCAGAGCTTCGAGGAAAGGAGTGAGGGCCGTCTTATCGACAATCAACCTAACCTCTTTTGTGCTCTGCCTACCAAAACCCACCAGCCAGCTCGATGTGGGCAGACTATCTATAACCTTCTCCACATCACTGTCACATACATCGGAACACTTCTGCTCAAAGATGACATCCTCGAGCATGTCCAGGCGCAGCGGGGGCAGAACCCGGCACCTTTTTCTACGGCGACCGCATCCGATCACGTACCAGCGGCCGTTGGTCGTATCCAAGAAAAACCGCACAGGTAGGAGACGGATGGGCCGGCGCTTCCCAGTACTCCCATTGTGGACTGCCAGCACAAAGACCTTTTCTCGCTGGGCCTGAATCAACTTCCAAAGAAGGTTTTCATCCAATACTGCATATAAGGGAATATACCTAGATACAAGCGGAACATCCGCAGGCTCAGCAGCACGACGCTCCCAGCGCAAGTATCTTCGCAGTGTCCGTGCCAGGAAGTAACCTGGAACCGAAGGATTTACCATCCGAGCCATACACTGCACTGCAGTCAAAAGCTCCCTCACTTCCCTATCATTCAGCCCAGCCCCGCCTTCGCCAAAAGGATCAGGGCTCAAGCGATAGACGGTTTTCCGCCCACTCTGAAAGCGCTGCCAAATGCCCCGGTCTACCAGCTCATTCGCGTGCAGACGGATGGTATTGGCGGAGACAAGTTCTTGGAGAGAAAGAGTTTCTCGTGAAGCCATAATCTGCTGCATGATGATCTGCAGGCAGATTTCCCGAACAGTTATAGTGTGGCTGTGATAAAGGTACCAGAGATAATTACCGCTGCGCTGGAAAGGCCGGATGTGATACTGCTGGGCATGCGCTTTCCCCCTGCGGGCAGTGCGTATCTGCCGGCCGTTAAAAGCGCGCAAGCGACGCAGTGCTTCATCGTATCGGCGAGCCTTTATTCTGCGCTGTTCCAGTTCTGAACGAGTGTGACAGCCATAGAGGCTTAGTTCTCGCGCAACATCTCGTACAGTATCAAGTGTGGCGAGAAACCTACTCCAGCGGGCCATAAGCCTTCCCTCCGCAACACGGTAGTTATCTCTCAGTTTCTCGCCACTATCTACCTTTTCCTGCCAAAACGATGCTAGGTGAGGCTCTTCAAATGGACGATCTCAGTGTGGACTTCCCAGTTCCACAGTACCGGGAGAGTTAGTACGTAGGATGGTTGATTATAGACTTCAGTAACAGGGGTACCCATCAAGAGTAGGTTAAAGCGAAGGGCAGTAAAATCACAGACAATTGCTGTCTTTGTACGAGGATAAAGATAGACCAGGACGCTGGCATCCCAGTTTTGGCAGACGAACGTCTGCGGAAGAATCAGCCAATGACCAGCGCCCGGGCTACCGTAATAGAGCGGTTTACCTCCTATCTTGTATACTGCATTATCGAGTTCGGGACAGCTGTTCGCAATTTCAGACCAATCACACTGACGCACAAACCGACCTCCTAAAAGATGTCTAGGGAACGACGAAGCCTGGAATTCCAGGTTCAGGCCAATCAGTTACTGACGAAGAAAAGGAAACAGCTGCAGACGGAACCCTCCATTTGTCTAAGTTAGC
>CALKAR010000305.1 GCA_937988745.1 uncultured Peptococcaceae bacterium | reverse complement strand
CTTGGTGGGAGGTCTGCCAGCTCAGCGATTTCAGTGACACCAAGTGGACGCATGATGTGTTCAAAAGCTCCCAGTACGGCGATCACCTTGGAGGTGACTGTGCGTCCAGGTTCGCGATTTCCTCCCGCCATTATTTAATGCTCCTCTAAGTTCCCCTGGCACTCCTATGAAGGGTAAAAGTTTTGAAAGGTATTAAATCGGCCAGTGTAACGACGTATTGTTCAAGCCTATCGCCAAATCTTTGATGCGACACAGACCCAGTATTTTTATTATCCAACACTTAAGGTAACTATTGGGCGGGGTAGGGGAGGAGCTTTTCGCACCTATGATGCGTCTTACAAAAAGGGGTTGCCATGCGGTTCTTGGGTAAATACTGGTAGGGTAGACAAGTCAATCGTGTCCGATTTGTAATCGGACCAGGATCTAAAGAACACATCTCCCGGTACCTTTTAGTCACTATTGTGAAAATATGTGGGTTTGAAGTGCTGAGGAGGCCAGGAGGATAAGTGTCCGCCATTATTCAGGCATTCAAGGACGCCGATCTGCGTAAGAAGATTTTCTTCACTATCGCAATGATCGTTCTATACCGCATCGGTGCGCAGATCCCTTCCCCGGGAGTTGACTATGCAACGATTAGTGGTCGTCTGCGTGACTTGACTCAGGATCAGTCAAGCGTTTATTCGCTGATTAACCTGTTTTCCGGTGGAGCGCTGCTGCAGCTGTCCATTTTTGCTATTGGTATCATGCCGTACATTACGGCGTCTATCATCGTGCAGCTTCTGACTGTGGTTATTCCGCACTTTGAGGAGTTGAAGAAGGAAGGCCAGTCTGGCCAGGCCAAGATGATGCAGTACACCAGGTACTTAACGGTTGCCTTGGCGTTGCTTCAGTCTTCGGGCATCGTCGCGTTGGCGGACCGTGAGCAGCTGCTTGGCGCAGGCATTCGCGTGCTGTCGGCTGATCGCAACTTCTTCGACCTCATTGTTTTGGTCATCACCATGACTGCGGGTGCAGTGCTTGTGATGTGGATGGGTGAGCTCATCACGGAAAAGGGCGTAGGCAATGGTATGTCGCTGCTGATTTTCGCTGGTATCGCAACTCGCCTCCCAACTGATGGCATGAACATTCTGGGTAACTCCGGCGGCGTGGTTTTCGCTGTTGTTCTGGCTTCCGTTCTGATCCTGGTCATTGGTGTTGTATTCGTTGAGCAGGGCCAGCGTCGTATTCCAGTGCAGTACGCAAAGCGCATGGTGGGTCGTCGTCAGTACGGTGGTTCTTCCACCTACCTGCCTTTGAAGGTCAACCAGGCTGGTGTTATCCCAGTCATCTTCGCGTCTTCTCTGATCTACATGCCAGTGCTGATTACTCAGATCGTGAACTCTGGTTCGCTGGAAGTGTCTGATAACTGGTGGCAGCGCAACATCATTGCGCACCTGCAGACACCTTCTTCCTGGCAGTACATTGTTTTGTACTTTGCACTGACCATCTTCTTCTCTTACTTCTATGTTTCCGTTCAGTATGATCCTGCTGAGCAGGCTGAAAACATGAAGAAGTACGGTGGATTTATCCCTGGTATTCGTCCGGGCCGCCCGACTGCTGAGTACTTGGGATTCGTCATGAACCGCCTGCTGTTTGTTGGTTCCCTGTACCTGGCTGTCATTGCTGTGCTGCCAAACATTATGCTGGATCTAGGTGTTGACGCCGGTTCGGCCGGAGCAACTCCATTCGGCGGAACCGCAATCTTGATTCTTGTATCTGTTGCACTGACCACAGTGAAGCAGATTGAGAGCCAGCTCCTGCAAAGCAACTACGAAGGACTTCTAAAATAATGCGACTCGTACTCCTCGGACCTCCCGGTGCTGGTAAGGGCACCCAGGCTGCAATTCTCTCTGAGAAGCTTGGCATTCCTCACATTTCTACTGGCGATCTTTTCCGCGCCAACATTGGCGAAGGTACCCCTCTGGGTATCGAGGCCAAGCAGTACATCGACGCTGGCAAGCTGGTTCCAACCGACGTGACTGCACGTATGGTTGCTTCCCGCCTTGCTGAGTCCGATGCTGCAGAAGGCTTCCTTTTGGATGGTTTCCCACGCACCGTTGAGCAGGCTGACATCTTGGCTAACCTGCTTTCCGAAGCTGGCCAGACCCTCGATGGTGTTGTTAACTACCAGGTTTCTGAAGACGTCGTCGTGGAGCGCATGCTGTCCCGCGGTCGCGCTGATGACAACGAAGAGACCATCCGCACCCGTCTCGGTGTCTACCGCGACGAGACTGCTCCTCTGATCGATCACTACGGTGACAAGATCATCAACATTGAGGCTGAAGGCGAAGTCGAAGAGATCAACGCTCGTACCCTCAAGGCACTGGGCAAATAAGATTTCTTCTCTCGTGCTGCTGAATCTACGATGATAGGTAGATAGCAAGCAGTGACGTGGAAGCACTCACCTCAAGGTGGCCGGAACCGCATGCATTGTGCGGTGCCGGCCACCTTTGGTTTTAACAGTTTAATTTGAAGAAAGAGACGTGGAAGCATGGGTTTCCGTTCCAAGAAGAAGGTTATTGCGGCAAAGACCGCCGCTGAGCTGGACGCGATGCAGGCGGCGGGTGAGATCGTCGGCAAGGCTTTGCAGGCTGTGCGCGCTGAGGCTAAAGCTGGCATGAGCACGTGGGATCTGGATCAGATCGCGGAGCAGGTTATCCGCGATGCTGGCGCCGTTCCTAAATTCCTGGGTTACCAGGGTTTTCCGGCATCAGTGTGCGCTTCGGTCAATGAGGTGATTGTTCACGGCATTCCATCCAAGGAGACCATCTTGGAGGAAGGCGATCTGGTGTCCATCGACTGCGGCGCAACCTTTGATGGTTGGGTCGGCGATTCCGCGTGGAGCTTCGGCATCGGCGAGCTGGACGAGGACGTCCAGGGTCTCAACTTGGCTACCGAGTGGGTCCTCATGGAAGGCATGAAGGCCATGGTTCCAGGCAACCGTTTGACCGATGTCTCCCACGCTCTCGAGGTCGCAACCCGCAAGGCTGAGTCCAAGTTCGGCGTCGCGCTCGCCATCGTCGATGGCTACGGGGGACACGGCATTGGCCGCCACATGCACGAGGAGCCATACTTGGCTAATGAGGGCAAGGCCGGCAAGGGCCCTGTGATTCAGGAGGGCTCCGTGCTCGCCATCGAGCCTATGCTCACCCTCGGCACCGAAGATTCCGCAGTGCTGGAAGATGATTGGACTGTCGTGACCCTCGACGGTTCATGGGCAGCGCACTGGGAGCACACCGTTGCAGCCACCAAGGGCGGCCCGCGCATCCTCACCCCGCGTTATTAAAATGATGCTTTTCGACGCATCCCCACGTTTTCGGGGCTAAAAGTTGCCCGGTTGAGCAAAGGTTTGCGACCTCCCCGGCGTGCCGCCAGGGGAGGAGGCGATAAAACTTTTTTGCCTTTCGAATATCAAAATCATAAAACAGCCTTATATACTTCAACGTATGGCGAAGAATTCTCGAATCCGATACAGCGCGTCAATCAAGCGTGGCGCAGCTGCAATCCTCACCGCAGCTGCTACCTCAGTCGCGTTGATCGCTGTGCCAGCAACTGCTTCAGCACAGGACCTCGCAACCGGCAGCTCCCAGATCCAGACTGATGCTCGTGAAGGTGCGTGGGCAACCCGCAACACCATCCAAGACCAACTTGCCTCCATTGGACCAGCAGCCCTCCCAGTCCGCGCAGCGGTAGACAATGCCATCAACGGCATGTTCCCAGGACTTGTTGATGAAAAGGTTGCAGCAGAACAGGAAGCTGCACGCGCACAAGCAGAGCGCGAGGCCGCAGCTGCACGTGAAGCAGAAGCAGCCCGCGTAGCCGCAGAAGAAGCCGCACGCTTTGACCGTGGTTCTTGCCCGGCAAGCGCTGACGTCTGCGTGGATATCGACGGCGGACGTACTTGGCTGCAGGAAAACGGTCAGGTCACCTACGGTGCAGTCCCAGTTTCCTCCGGCGGAGTTGGCCAGGAAACCCCTCGCGGAACGTTCTACATCAACCGCAAGGTCAAGGATGAAATCTCTTACGAGTTCGGTAACGCCCCAATGCCGTACGCCATGTACTTCACCTACAACGGCCACGCATTCCACCAGGGCAATGTTGCGACTACTTCCGCTGGTTGTGTTCGCCTAAACACTCAAGATGCCATCTACTACTTCAACAACGTTGGCATCGGCGACATGGTGTACATCTACTAAAACTCACCGTTGCTAGCAGGCGCGTTTCCAGATCATGATTGATTGGGCGTGCCTGCTTTTGTGTTTTTTAGGGACCCCAATGCGCGTGATTCAACTCATGTTTGATATGTACTCCTAAGGTGTGTAATCTATATCGATGGTGTGCGTACATCTTGAGTGACGCAACCATTTTGAAGTGGAAAAACTTAAGGCCTCCCGCAGGGGAGTGTTCTGGAAAAGCGGAGGATATGGCTAAGGAAGGCGCTATTGAAGTTGAGGGTCGCATTGTCGAACCTCTGCCGAATGCAATGTTCCGAGTCGAGCTCGACAACGGACACAAGGTACTCGCCCACATCAGTGGAAAGATGCGCCAGCACTACATCCGTATCCTTCCTGAGGACCGCGTCGTTGTAGAGCTGTCGCCCTATGATCTGACTCGTGGACGAATCGTTTACCGCTACAAGTAAAAATAAGCTTTAAGCCTCCATATATCAGGGCCAGTCGGGGATATCCCGGCAGGCTGACACACCTTCAGGCAACGATGGCTGAAGCCTTGCGAATCACAATCCACCTCCCGGTTTCCGTCCGGGGAAAGTATTGCTTGGCAGGGGCGATTATGGGGAAAACCATCGCAACAACCGGAAAGGTAACTGCCACATGGCACGTCTAGCTGGTGTTGACCTCCCACGCAACAAGCGTATGGAAGTCGCTCTCACCTACATCTACGGAATCGGCCCAGCCCGTTCCAAGCAGCTTCTCGAGGAGACCGGAATCTCCCCAGACCTGCGCACCGACAACCTCACTGATGAGCAGATCGCTGCTCTTCGTGACGTTATTG
>CALKAR010000304.1 GCA_937988745.1 uncultured Peptococcaceae bacterium | reverse complement strand
CTGACGGCTGGCTATGTGAATTTCTTTGAGTCTTTGCCTAATAAATTGGCCAACGGGTCCATGAAGTACCTCTTTGTCCGCGATGTACCGCATGATAATTTCACCAATATACTCCCTGTTAAGATTAACCGGAAAATCTTTTTCAATTACTTTTCTATCTGTGTAACGTCGAGTCATATAACTGCCGATAGAGTGCCGGAAATGATCCCTAATTGCGGCAATGACGTTTCCGTCAAATCTTCGGAGTGCGAACTCTGCAAAAGAATGACGGAACTGGTGCGGGGTAATGTAAGAATGTATCTCTTCAAAGAGAGGATAAGCCGACAAGAACTCAGAGAATAAACTATTCAGATTGTTCTTTGTGGTGGTATGCGAGCCGACAAGAGACCAGGTTCTTGGCTCAAACTCTTGATTTGAGAAAACCATCTGGCCAGTGAATAATCTATCCCCACCTTTCACCTTATCAGAAGTGCTCATAGCTAGAAGGATATCTGTTGCCTCGGCTGCTAATCCTGTAATATCTCGAACAGTTTCAATTCCATGATTAGTTTTCTCTATGCCACTTATAAAAACGTATTTTCCATCGGGCTGTTTAACAATCGAGTCTGCGGAAAGCTGTATGAGCTCACTCCAGCGTGCGCCTGTAATAGTTAGAAATATTACAAAACTTGCTGTATATACCCTCTTGAAATGTGATACATACTCACCTTGGCTAAGGAAAGGCCAGTCCTTTAATTCGACTCCCTGCGAACTAAATTCCTTAAGTTTCATGTCGAGCGCTGAAAGTAACTTCGGTTGATTAACGTGTATATTTATTCTAAAGTGGGGCTGTAATTCATGTTTGAATGCACCATTTTTAACGCGAAAAGACAAATGATCAGACAAAACATTTGCCATGCTCGGCGGGTAAGGTGCATTTTCACACTCTCTTGAAACCTCATACATCGTCAAAAGAAGAATAGTCTCTGGTGAACGTATTATCGAGATGCAATGCTGCAACAAAAGCATCGCTACTTCTAATGGAACACGCCCCCAGGTGCCACCGTCGAGCCAGTCAGCATAGTCGTCATTAGTCTCAAGAATTAGCTTCTGTGCATCAGAAAACACGCGGTTTCGATGAACAGGAAACTGGAAGCCGTCCATAATACCTTTAGTAAATCTTTTATGGTTTCTGTCTATCTCAAGTAGATAACGATCGAAAACCTTCTTTGAAATTAGTTTTGAGCCAGCTGCTTTGATTGTGCGAGTCGCACTATCAGACTTTGAAAACAGAAGCGCCATAATAAAATTATCTATGTCCCACTGTGCCCATTCATCGAGTCTCATGCCTGGATGATGCTGCTCTGCATAAGTCAGGAGTTTTTTATTAAAGATCAAAAATTTCCTAAGATCACTTTCATTCAATAATAGAGAACCGTCAGAAAGTGATTTGAATTCATGGCGTATAGCCAATTTCAGCCAAAAAACCGACTTAGGGTGAAGTCCCAATTTTTCAGGACAAAAATCAAAATAATAGACCTGGTCATCTTTCCTCGACACGAAGACCCATTTATCCTCCGATAAATGATTATGTTTCCGGCTTTTCGTTAGGTCGAGAGTTGTTGTAATCTGCTGAGATGCTCCAATCATTGTATTGTCACCATTAAATCTGGAAATGGAAAGTGAAAGTGTCCGTATAGCTTTCGCCCTTGAGATACGATCTTCTTGGGGAACCGGCTAAGTATTTCATTCAAAGTAAGTGCTCTTATCGCGCATCTATTTGCTCGCTCAATGCTGTTGGCTGCAACGTTCTCAATCTGATTGTCAATATGCGTTATGTACTGCCGAATTAATTCAGAAACCAAAGGCGTGATAAGTATTATTGACTTTTCGCCTATTTTGATTTCGTTAAATATACCATCAACGTAGTCTTTCACTTTCTCGTGTTCGATTAGTTCTTTGATTTTATCGCTATCAGATTCTGAAGCGATTAAAGTGATGTCAAGGCCAAGGCGCTTACGAGCGGCCTCTGGCGTCAAGGGAATCATTTGCTCTGAGGTCTCCCTGACCAAGCTCTCAAGCTCAATTGCGGATTTGTGCATTTCGTCTCCTACCAATGCGGCAAACCTATCTTGCTTTTGTAGCGAGATTTTAGAGCGCCGTCTGTAAATCTCGTAGTGTGTTCTGGCACTATGGTGGAGCCCAGTCATGTCATGTAGTGTTCGATCATCTTTGGTTTCTTTGTTATTGTTGAATCCTAAGGGAGAAGGCTTAGATTCAGGCTCGATTTCCTCAATAAAATTTATTCTTGAACGTGCAATACCGTCTAAACTCAGATAGGAAGAGCCTGGCTTCACTGAGTTGTCTCGAACTATAGTGCTCCAATATTCTACAAATGAGTCCACGAGTCTAGGCTCTTGGCCAGCTAGTTTGTTTACATGATGGTTCCATACAGAATTTTTTATGCATATGAGATTTATGGGCCTTACACTCTTTGTGCTGAGTATCGGCGTGTAGCTAATGTTTTTGGAAAAAATGGGCTCTCTCAACGCGGAATCGTAGTCGGTTCCGAATAGATTGGTTTTATAATCGATTTTGCTTTTAATAAAATTCTGGTAGACAGAAAATTGTAACTTGGTTCGAGGATAAAATATGCGATCAGTTTTCCCTGTTCTTTTCTTGAAGCTGGAGATTTCTAATCTGCTACTATCGAAGATGAAGTTTCTTGAAGTCATTTTACTCTGATTGGAGGGTTGTATCCGATCAGAGGCTAATAACATCGCGAATGCAGCATGTTCTGCTAGTGAAGGTGTGAAAATATCCTCAACCTTCGTAGAAAAGTTGGCAACAGGAACCTGTCCCCTTGCGCCAAAAAAACTTACGGATGGATAGTGATAAATCATTTTATTATCTGAGAAGCAAGCTCTTAATATTTTTGCTTTACTTTCTTTATCAAGTATTTTGTCATAACTCAGAGCATCACAATCCAGAATGTTTTGGTGCTTTCTCCTGTTCACGACCTGGTCAAAAAAAAGCAAGTCGATCAGCAAAGAATCCTCCATCTCATATGCGGCTTCAATCAGCAAATAATAGACTTTTGAAAGGATTTCACTGTCCTGAGGCCTGATTTTTTCAGAGGCTTCATTACTCTTCAGAAAATCCTCTGAGGTTTGGATGAGTTCTGGGTGATTGAGGTGAAGCGTGCTTCTAATTTTTTGCATTTCATTTAAGTAATGCAAGAGGGTAAATCTCAGCGAGTGCAAAAAGTCACCGTCTTTAAATGTTGGATCCTTTGCATCGTCGTATGTTTTTTCACGCATGGACTTGCGCGGTCGTCTTGGAGGTACACGGAGTGTTGGCCAGGCTTCACAGATGCCAACTAATGTTTTATATTTTTCAGACGAAAAGTTTTTTATTGAGGGCGTCGACGTAGCTTCCAGGTTCTCTCTTGCTTTGATAAATGCCCAGCGAGTGCATCTCATCGTGTCATATAGGCCGTGTTCTTTTAAAGGTTGCCTCTTCAAATACGTTAAAAATAGTTGACCAAGGTTTATCGATATTGGTTGTGTGAGGCTTTCGAGGAAACCAAAAAATCGTTTTAGATATGTGAACCATTGCGATTTCGTCTGTAAACCCAGCTTCTTAAAATCACGGCTATAAAAGAATCTGACGAACTCTATCATCACCTCATTACTTTTGAGCGGATCTGGAAGTGATAAAGATGCGTTATGAATGTTCCCTGACTTTGGGCTGTAAGTAAAAACGATTGTGTCGCTCTGCGCCGGAAAATCTGCAGGATCGTTGAAATGAATTTCGTCGAACAGAGGGTCTTCAGAATTAATTATATCTCGGCGCATAATTTAATCTGTCTCTTGCATCTTGGTTTTTTGTTGGATTATTGCTGCGAACGTTATGTAAATCCGCGTTGTTTCGAAGTTTTCGTGTCCCATTCGTGTTCTAAGTAGTTCCTTTGCTGCTTCATCTTCACCCTTGTCTATGACGAAGTTGGTAGCATATGAATGGCGCAAGGCATGAAAGGACCTATTTGAATTTCGCCATTTCTCAGTAGAGTCTCCATTGATAACGAGATTGCGCTTAAAATTACTGAAGAGAGTGGACGCAAATTGCTTGTTTAACGGGTTTCCTTGCTTGCTGCATATCAAGTGTTTTGACGAGCTAAGTTTTGGATTCTTTAGAAAGAGCTGTATTTTTTGAGACAATTCATCAGGCACCCAGATGGTCCTCACTTTGCCTCCGCTGCTCCCTTTCCCAATTATTTTTAACTCGAAACCCTCATTGAGTGAATTTTTAAAGTCAGCGCGCTTTATTGCTAGATTTATGTCTTTAATTTTGAAGTTATGTTTGGAGGTTACCTCCTGGGCTCTACATCCGCAGAGATAGCCCAGTAAAAGGATTATTTCGTTGCGTTGAATTTCAAATAGGTTGCGTGCTGGGTTATGATTCAAAAGGTTGTCGAATTCGGGTTTCGAGATCCACTTTGTAGAGAGATTGTTCGGTGTCTTGCTGTTTTTATCTGCGTTAGCTAATTCGAGCTCTTCAAGAATCTCATTTGACATGTTGAAGCTAAAAACGTCTGCATTTTCGCAAAGGTGTCTGGCGTGGGCCCATGAATAAAATGTTTTCAGAACGGATATGTGGTTGTGTATCGACTGTGCTGTCAAGTTTCTGTGTTTGAAGAGCACGCCTTCAAGATACTTCCGCATTTCTGAATCGGTGATCTTGTCCCAACGTTTGCTATTCTTCTTTAATGTGTTTAGAAAGCTTGTGAGTAAATATGCGTTCCCCCGAGCTGTTTCATTTTGCAGCCCGTTGTATA
>CALKAR010000303.1 GCA_937988745.1 uncultured Peptococcaceae bacterium | reverse complement strand
GCATGTCCTTGGCCGCCGTCGCCAGTGTCCTGCCCGCCGTCGTTGCCCCCGGCGTTGGGGTTGTCTCCGCCGTCATCGGCAAACAACTGCAAGTCAAAGCGCAACTCATCCATGGTCAGTCATACCTCCCGCTTTAGGCCCGTCGGCCACATCCGGCAGTTTTACGTCATACCGTAGGACGAGTAAAACTGTGGGAAAATTTTCCGCGTCCAGCGTCAAATTACCTCGCGCGGTTGATTTGCTCCCTCGCATACAACCGCTTACGGTCATGCTCGGCCACGAACTGACGGATTCGCGCCTGCCACGCCCTTACCTTCTCCCGGGCCTCTCGGCGGGCCTCTTCGGTGATGGCCACCGACTCACGCAACTTCCACTTGCGGATCTGGCGCTCCATGTAGCGCTGCTGTACCCGTTCTTGGTAGCCTTCGGCGTCTCGAGTCCGCCTCATCGGCTCCGTCAGTCCCGGGATGTACGTCCCGAGGGTGTGCCGGCAGTTGGGGTGGAATAGCCCCGCCGCCATCGCCTGGTCAACCGTCGGATAGCCCGGCGTGCGACCCGTCAGACTGAGCACCCGGCCTTCCCATGGGGCACATAGAGGGCACTCCTCCGGGGCGTCCGAGACGATGACCAGATCCCTGTCATTCTCGATGAGCCGGTCGATGTGCCCCTGAATGGCCGCCTGCCCGGCCGCCGTCCGAGTCGCCATTTCGGCATAGGACTCAATCGTCCACGTCCGCCCCGCCCGGTCTACGAAACCAGTAATGCCCATGTCGGCGAAGCGGTTCAGCGCCAGCTGCGCAGCCTCTCGCCGCGTCAGCGCCCCCGTCAGCACCTGCGGCGCCGCCGTCTCGGCGATTACCTGCCGGTATACATCCTCGGCCTTACGCAGTATCCGCAGGTGCGTCGCTCGCAGGTTGCCGATGGTCGTCTGCGCTAGCGCCTGGATGGCTCGCTGGTTCGCCGCCCCGAATGCCGTGCGCAGCGTGTCGGCCTGGGCAACTTTGCGCAGGTCCACGATGGCCGCCTGGGAGCCTTTCTCGTAGGCGTCGGCGACGATGCGCTCGACCTCGCGCTCGGCCCGCTGGAGCCGACGAATCTCGGCCTCGACTTCACGACGCAGAGCCTGGAGTTCAGCCAGTTTGCGCTCGTAGTAACCCTCCTCGTCGATGCCGCGGGCGACGCGGCGGGCCACCTTCTCCATCACGATGCGCTCGGCCTCGGCGTATATGCGGCGGATTTCCTCGGCGGCCGCTTCGGCCATCGCGGGACTGATGGGCATCAGTCAATCCCCACCTGTAGCGGGTCGGGAACCAGCGCCCCCTGCTCCTGCAGGATGCGCTGAACCTCGGCGTCTACCTGCTCGGCGTCCCAGTCTGGGTGCAGCATCTCGACCAGCGTCCGGGTGCTCGCCGCCTTCGCCCGGGACAGCAACTCGACGCTTTGCGCAATCTCATGGAACGAGTCGGCGATGCTGTCCTCCAGCGCCACGTTGGGCCGGTACGGCTCGATGGTCCGGTTGCCGAAAATCTCCCTGTCGATGACCAGCATCATCCACAGCACGTCGGCCACCGCGGGCTCCCAAAAGCGCCGCTTCTTCTGGCTGGTGACGAGGCTCTTGCGTTCCCGGATCCGCAGCGCCGTGCCAGACTCGGCCCGCCCCTCAATGTGCAGGCCGAACGATTGCGGCGAGTATCCCGCCGCCGAGATGATGCGCTCCAGGTAGTGCAGACACGTCGCCTCGTGCTCCTGGAACCGGATGCCCGGCTGGAACAGTTCGGGCTTCACTTGCCCGGCAGATGGGTCACTATAGACGCCAACGAAGAATTCCTTGTCCTCGTCAAACCTCAGCACGCTGCTGCCGTCCGGTCGTTCCAGCCATTCCTCGGGCACGATCCCTCTCGCCTTCGCCATGCGGATGTCCCGCTGCCAGCTGGTGTACGCCTCATCCAGCGCGTCCATAAGCCCTTCGGCCCCTGCGTAATCGCTGCGGCCCAGGTACGTGCCGATGGGATCGGCCCTGAACGTCCGGTTTGGCCTCGCGTTGGGCACGTAGCGAATCGCCAGCGTGTTGGCCATCGCCGCGGGCAGCTGCACAACCTCCTGCAGACCAGCCGTCTCCGGCCTCTGCGTCAAATCCACCCGGCGACCCAGGTTATCGTGCGTGCCCCTGTATAGGGCGTGCAGGATGACCCCAGGCTCGTGCCGCTCGATGTGCCGCCAGACCGTCTCCCCGTCGTCCTCGATGACCCGGAACAGCGTTACGGCCCGCAGATAACCCCAGGCGAATTCCGGAATGGCGGCGTCGGCCTGGACCACCCGCAGGATGGGATACGATGCTACGTCGGTATCCCACACCGGACCGATGAACACGCCGCCCAGGGCCGCCGCTGTCTCGGCCGCCTCCAGCAGCCGGTTGTGGATGCCGCCATCGTCGATGAGCTGCCACAAGCGGTCCTGCGCGGCCTTTGCGCCCGACGGTGCCCGCTCCTGGTGGGCCTCCGGAATCGAGATGTCCGGCACCTCGCTGAACAGCATGTCGGCGCTGGTCTCGGCGATGTCGCCAGCGATGGGCACGTGAAGCATGACGCGGCGCTCGTCGCGGATCTCCTTGGCCCAGAACCGACCCCGCGGCGTCGGCGTGGCAACGAGTCCCGCATACACTCTAGCTAACTGTTCGGGATCGCCCGAGTACCACGCCGCCCACTCGGCGTACTTCGCGAAAATGGGCCGCCAGGGTTCGGGCGGCCATGGTTGATTCTGTTCGGGTAGAGCCACTACACAGCCGCTCCCTTCACTTGGACGACCCACCGACGCCACGTCTTCCGCAGACCCCTAATGGCATAGCGAAGCGCGTCGGGGCCGTGGTCGTTCTGCTTAATCGGGGTATCCTCGCCGCGTTCCTGCGCCTTGGTGTCCCACACGTAATTGCCCATCTCCTCGATGAGTCCCGTACAGGACTCGTGGATGCGCAGCCTACGGGCACCCAGCAGCGTCGATACGTCCTGGATGCCGTCAACAACGGCGTTGTCTGCGGGCGTGATGCCGCGCACGCCGTCATGATACAGCTGCGTGATGAAACTCGCCGCCGACGGGTCAACGAAGACCCGCTGCGGCGTCACGTTGCCGATCCACCGCCGATATTCGGCACTGAGTTGCTGGTCCGTCAGGCGTCGGCCTTTGGCCGCGCTATCCCAGCGCCATTCCCGGGTGACATACAGGCAGTCGTCCTCACCTTCACCGACCAGCAGGAACACCGTCGGGTTCGTGGTACCGTAGTCGATGCCGACCCAGTGCCGCTTGATGGGCGGCAGCGTCTTCACAACGTGATGGGCCGGATCGAACATGTCGTACACGACGCCTTCCGCCAACGCCCACTGGCCGAGGATGAAGCGCCGGTACCACAGGCCCGTGTACTCCCGCTTCAGCGCCTCGACGTACTCGACCGGCAGAGTTGGATTGTCTTCGAGCCCAAAGGACCAGTGCCGGAGGCGCAATTCCTCCGCCCGGTCTAGGTATTTTTTCTTGAGCCAGTGAAACGGCGAATCCGGGTTCGTGGTGCCAAAGAAGGCCGCCCCAGGCAACGAAAGCCGGGACAGCAGCATCGTGAAAAAGCTCTCCGGCCATAGCGTGATCTCGTCGCCGTATGCGCCCACGAGCGTCAGGCCGCGAATCTTATTCTCGCTGCGCTCATCGTTGGCCCCTGCGAGGTACACGCGACGCCCGAGTATCGTCGCTTCGCCCTTGCCCGTTGAAAGGCGAAAGTCATCCTCGTCCAGGAGCTCTGCGATGGGGTCGAGAATGTTGCGCTTCAGTGTTCGCTCTGTCTTCCCCACCATCAGCAGCTCTCCGGGAGGGCCGTTCTCGATGAAGTCAAGCCAGCGCAGGATGCTGGCGACTGTTTTGCCGGAACGCACCGACCCGTGCCAGATGTTAATCCTCTCTGTCGCCTCCAGTATCGACCTCCTCTGCTTTCCCGTTGGCAGTGACAGCCTCACTGTCCTCGGCCTCCCGAAGTTTCTCCATCAACTCAGCGATAAGGCCGCGCCTACCGGAACCGTCTGGCGTCGCATTCCGGCGCCAGCGGTCGCGCCGCCGATTCGTGAGCCAAAAGATGATGGCCGTTACGTCGGGAGGTACGCTCTTCGTTACCTTCTCGATCCGCGCGGCCTTCTCCCCGTCCGGCGTCTGGTAGACGATCCGTTTGGTCTCCTCGTACTCGTAACCTAAAGCCCGTCTTAGGAGAGCCTTTTCGACCTCCACATCGACGGGCTTCTTGCCCTCTTTTAGGGCTTCCCGAAATTCCGGATAGCGGTTCTGCCACTCGTAGAACGTCGAAACGCCGATGCCGAGCTTCGCGGCGATATCCTTGTCCTTCAGGCCTTCAAGTGCGTATTGATACGCTAGACGCGGAACAACGTCGTCGCCTCCGAGCTCCTCGTATTTGGAGCGGCGCCCCACCCTCGTTTCCGGCACGGGCACCACCACCTATTTTGCATTGGTCTTGACGATATACTCCGCCCGGCTGTAGGTGTGTTCACGGACCATGAGTTTCAGGAAGTCCTCACGCGAGATGTCCGACAGCCGAAAAATCTCCTCGGGACTCATCCCGAGCTGCTTGCTGATCTCCTCGACCGTCTTTCCGGAGTCAATCAGGCGCTTGACGATCGCCTTCATGGGTTCTAGGAGATGCGTCCCGCGCGCCCGGTTATGAGTCACCGTCCCGTAGATGTTGGCGGCTTCGTCTTTGTGGTCCACGATGACGACAGGCACCTCGCCATCGAGCATCGACCGCAAAGGTTCCTCACCCGAGACCATCCAGCGATGGAATCCGTCGATGATCGTATAGTCGGGCCTCACAACGATGGGCAGTGTCCATCCGTTCGTCAAAATAGACTGTTTGAGAAGCTCCAGGTTTTCCTTGCTTACCACGTTAGGGTTGTAGTCATTGGGGCTAAGGCGATCCCGATCGACCCAGTGCAGTGACTGAAGCGGTGCTCGTAACATTTGAATCACTCCCTCCGCGTTTCGGCCCTTGCCCTGTCCGCGTAGGATGTAAATACTGCAGGGTAAATGGCTCTCAGCGTTCTTCGCTTGGGATCTCCTGCCACGAGTGCTTCGTACATCACCCTAAAATCCTTTTCGGTTGCGACGAGGTGAATCGACCTAAATAGACCGCGGTATCGCCGGGCGATCCATCGCTTGTGCGGTGTGTTAAAGTTGGCGTCAATGTCGGCAAATAGCTCTATCAGTTTCTTCTTGTAGTCGATCCCCTCTGGCTTGCTCTTCTCCGTCCTTCGCCTGCGTACCGTCCTCCTTCGAAACATCTCGCTATCCCAATACAAGGCAGCGAGATACGCATTAGGTTCCCGGCGTATCACGCGTTCCATCAGGTCGGGATAGAATTCATTCATCTTGACCAACGAACGCGCCGTGTCGATAGAGAAAAACTGCGAAACCCTCAGTTCCCGCACACTCGCGCCGCTCTGCCAAAGGTACATGTATACGTCCGGTATCTGGATCCCGTGCTGATAAAGGTACAACCAAACGTCATTGTCCTTCCAGTCGTAAATTGGGAAGACGCCGTTGTTCGACGAAAGCTTCCTCCCGGACGCTACATGCTTAGCAAAGTGGTGAAGGCGCTGATACGACTCCGCAACCCTCATTGCGATGAGTTGAATCCCGTCCGCGTTAATTCGAGCAAGAAATTCCTGGTACGTATCGACCCTCGGTCGAAGAAGAGGGTGATTTCGTATCGCGAAACGTGGCGGCCGGCGTACCCAGACATCTTCCTTTGTGCGGTCCCAGCAGATGAACGATTCGTCGTTTTCGAGTTCGTTAAAGCAGTTGAAGTGCCGCACCTCAACGCAGTACCACTCAAACTTTGCCCCCACCATCAAGAAACGCTTGCGCCACTCCATGACAGTACGCTCGATGCACGGATAGATCGCCTCCTCGTCAATAAACTGCACGGTGAGAAGGTCCGGTGAGATTTCCTTTTTCTCTATCATGTCGAAAACGAGATGCGCAAGCACAAGAGAATCCTTGCCACCGGAGAACGACAGATAAACCGGTACGCCGTTGGAGAAAACGTTGCGAATCCTGGCCCGTGCCGCCGTTACAACGTCCACGGATGCTTGCTGCCTTTTTACAGCCATATCCTCTCACCACACCGCGGGCAAATGACAAACCTCCTCGTTTCATACAACTCGCCGGCCGGCGATTCGTATTGCTCCGTTTCCGGGTCCGGAACATTACCAGGACTCCCCGTCCATGCTCCCGGCGTTTCTTCGCTGCGAGGTCCCGGAAGCTCGTCGGTACCTTCTTCTGCAGCTGCAGCCGCTTTGATGAGGGATTCCTTTCGCTCCGCGGCTTGTTTAAGTGTCTCGATGGACTCGTTATCGAGCTTGCCGTATTCCATTACCCGATCGGTGACCTCTTCAGTGTCCCCGACCATGCCGAGAAGCACGTCGAGGTCGTAACCAGGGATATCCAGATCATCGCCTAGCTCGTTAAGGACTTCTTCCAAAACGTTCCAGTCGTTGATCCCGAGGTCGTAGATGCGGTTGTCGGCAATCATGAGCTTTTTCTTCTGGTTCTCGGTGAGGCCGCGCATCACGAGAACGTCGGCTTCCGTTCGTCCCATTTGTTGTAGTGCTAGAAAGAGACCGTTTCCGGCAAGAATGCGGTATTCTTCGTCCACAACGATGGGACGAATCTGGCCGAACATCTCAATGCTGCGGATGAACTCCTTGATCTGAATCTCGGTGTGCCTCCGCACGTTCCGTTCAGCCGGCTTCAGATGCGAAAGAGCGATACGTTCCGTTTTCACGTTGCCAATCCTCCTAAAAATGCTTTCGCCGACTCGATTTTGTCCGCTGCTGCGATTACGATAGACGGATCGACAAAATAAATTTGTCTCCAACCGTCTGCGACCGAGCGCGTATACTGTCGAGCGGGCCACGGATGAGTTCCGAGCCTGTATCCGTCCGGCCAATCGTAAATCGGCGGCAGGGCAAGCCGATGGTAGTGGATATAGGCCAGAATGTGCTCGTGTTTCCAGTCCGCGAGAGGACTGTATCGCAGGAATCCTTCCCGGTCAACATAGTGATTCGTGCCGCGTCCGACGAAGTTGCCGTCCGCACGTCGCCGCCCCAGGATGAGGACTTCCACCCGGTTTCGTTTGCAGTACCGGCGTTGTCCGGTGTGCTGCACGATAGAGAACCACTTGGCCGCAGTGGCGCTATCGCGCGGAAAAAGCATGCTTAGGTTTTGAGCAAGCCAGTCAAGGTCTTGCCCCGTGTTTACGAACTCGCAGCCGGGAGGGCGATTCTCTTGCGCCCACCGGAAGAAAGCAGGATATTCGAGCTCACAATGGACCAGAAAGCTCTCCTCGAGTCCGGCGGCGCGGCAGAGATGACCGAGCACGATAGAGTCCTTTCCGGCGCTCCACGCGTAGGCCGCACGTCGCCCTCGGGTTACCCGTTTGATGTCGTCGATTGTCCTTTCGGCGAGAGCGTCGATCTCGGCCCTCGACACGAGGTTTTCGATATTCGCCAGGGCCTTTCGCCATGCTCGATCATCGGAAGTCTGCTTGCGCCCGATGAGCATACGCCTTCCACCTCGTAACCGCGAGAGCCACGATTCCCGACAAGGAAACCCCGAGAATACTCCCGATGACCTGCATCACGTTGTTCCCGGCCAACGTTCCATAGGCGAATAGCGGCAGACCCACCGTCAAAGACGCGATCACTCCCCAAACAACGCCCGCCTCGTCCAGACGCACCCGAAGGAGCGTCAGGATCGTAACAAGGAGCGTCGAGGCCCGCACTATGCCGTAAACGAGAAACAGCTTCAATATCGTCAATTCCGGCACCATTGCCAGAGCGCTCGCGAGAACGACAAGCCCTACCATAGACCACCGAGAGATCGACAGGTCAAATCTGCCGAAAACGTCCTCAGCGAGCGACGAAATCGCGCTAAGGTTCGAATCGGCCGTCGATAGAAGGCCGGATATCAACATGAACGTGAAGGGCCAGATAACCCATGCCGGCAGATAGTGCAGAATAAGCTCGAGATTCACGATCGAAACGTCGTCGGGAACGAATCCCGATCCTGCCGCCGCGAATCCGAGAAGTCCCATCGAAAGCGGGACTATTGCGAAGCTCAGGGCGCCGAGGAGAAACGCTGTTCCGATACCGTCTCTCCGCACCGCGAATGCTCGTTGCCAGAAGGATTGATCCCCGAACGGACCCGCCGCAAGACCAATCGTGGTCGCAAGACCGAATTCGAGGAAGACGTTGATGCCGTTCGAATCGAACAGGCTTCTGAACTCTCCGCTGAATCCTCCGAGACCGTCCGCGACCGCTCCCGCGCCTGTGTGTCGAAGGATCGCCGGCACGAAGTAGATAGAGGCACCGATCATGAAAAGCATCTGCACGGCGTCCGTCACGATAGAGGCTCGAATGCCGCCGATCCACGAGTACGAGAGGGCTATCAATCCGAGTAATACGACGAACACCTCGAATGGAATCTCCGGTACAACTTCGTGCATGATCTTTCCGCCTGCCAGAAGCTGTACGGTCGTAGACAATACGGTGATCAGCGTAAGCTGCAAGAGATAGGCGTTCGCCACTCTCGTCGAGTAGACGTTTCGCATGTATCCAGAGAGCGTTACGCCGTAAGGCATCTGCTCTCGGATCCTCTTGACGAACGGAAAGAAGGCTATCAAGCATAGTACGTTCGGAATCAAGAACCAAAAGAATCCGGCTAGCCCCGTCGTATATGCCCTCTCGGCGGACACGAG
>CALKAR010000302.1 GCA_937988745.1 uncultured Peptococcaceae bacterium | reverse complement strand
CGGGCGTTAGGCCGTTAGGAAATTGATATGAGTCCCGAAAAAGCAAATGAATATGAACGCCTTATGAAGAACCGGCCACATGTCGTTATCCTAGGTGCGGGCGCGACAATGGCGGCGATTCCTAACGGTGACAAAAACGGCAGGAAGTCATCTGTTATGAACGGATTCATCGAATCGCTAGGAATGACTGAAACCCTCAAGGAGGTCAGGCTTCAAACTAGCAGCAACAACCTAGAAGACATTTACTCCGAACTTCACAGTCGCCCTGAGTGTGATGCCATACGGGAAGATTTAGACAGACGAATACGCGAGTACTTCTCGGAACTTGAGCTACCAGATGAACCGAATATTTATGATTTGCTGCTCTTGGCACTGAGAAAGAAGGATTTTGTCGCAACTTTCAATTGGGATCCGCTGTTGTTACAGGCTTATCAACGTGCTTGCAGGATTACGAAGGATTTGCCTGATCTTGCATTCCTACACGGAAACGTGCTTGTAGGCTATTGCCGTAAGCATAAGTGCGGTGGAATTCTCACGGCATACTGCCGCGAATGCGGTGAACCTTTTGATCCAGCTCCGCTGCTCTATCCTGTTGCGCATAAGAATTACGCTGCGGACCCTTACATTCAGGACAACTGGAAAGCCATTCAAAATAAGCTGAAACGCGCATATCTAGTAACAATCTTCGGCTATAGCGCTCCAAAGACTGATGTTGAGGCTATTGCTCTTATGAAGGGCGCTTGGGGCACAGTCGACGAGCGCAATCTAGAAGATTTTGAGTTCGTTGACATCTGCGAAGAAGACACCCTGCTTTCAAGTTGGCAAGAATTCATTCATTCGCACCATTACCAAGTGCATAAAGATTTCTTCTCGTCCAGTTTGGCACAGCATCCACGTCGAACGACTGTGGAGCTCTTCGATCGCACCATGAATTGCATGTTTACTGAAGCACTTCAAAAGTTTACTCCCGGTATGCGCTGGGAAAACATCAAGTCCCTTATAACTGAGCTTGTTAATGAAGAAAACGAGCTTTCGGCCGAGGGCTTTCTAGTCACACGCACGGCCTAACAAGTGCAGGCAAGGGACGCTCCTGATGTCGCGCCCCTGCTGCAAGCGTTACATGTCTATTAGATTTTCGAGTATTTAGAGAGTAATCATGGAAAAAATCGTTAAATTACAATTGGCTTTGTTCTTCCAATATCAGGTTTCGCGACCCGATAATCTCATGGGAGGAATAAACTCCGCGATGGGCAATCTATTTGACGCCATGCCGCAGATTTTGCCAATTCCTGCGGAAGCTCCAGCGGAAATACCACGTGTTCAAATGCGTTCTGAGAACGGAAAGTACAATTGCAATATTGCCTGTTCTAGAGTCGATTTCATATTGAATGGTGATTTTCGAGACGAAATAGTATGGCCGGATTTAACAAAGGATTTTCTGGCAAAAGTTAAGCTATTTATCTCTAGTGTTTTTGAACAATCAAAAGTTGTTAGGTTTGGGCTTATTGGCAACTTCTTTATTCCCGACAAGTCAGCAACAATGTCAATGACGAGGAAGTATTTAAAAATTGATCTTAACTCCGCTGAAGAAATTAATCTTCGATTCAATAAAAAATCATCTAGTCACGGCTATATCTTAAACAATATTACTTCTGTCAGCACCGCATTGGCTGAAACCAATGGCCAAATTGATAAAGGTATTTTTATCGAACTAGATGTGAACAACGTACCAACTCAGGATCCGATAAAGCTAGATGCGATGCTTCAATTGATCGAAAAGCAAATGCCAGAATTTTCCCCTGAGAAAGTCAAAGGGTTGGTGAAATAATGGGCAGCTCATCAACTAGTCAAACTAGGATCTCTGCAAGCTCGTCGGCACAACCGTCTGAGTTACAAGCGTGGCAGCAAAAAGCCCTTGTTGAAGCATCAAAACCGAAGACGCCAGCGCAAATACGGGCTGCAGGTGATGTAAAGGTCAAGGTTGGAGTGCTTTGGTTGGTGGGAGTTACTTGCGCAATTTTATCAGTTTTTGGCGGAGTCGTTTTTATAAATACACCTGAGCATGCAAAGGATTTTTGGGTAATAATTGCCCCAATCATTACGGCCGGTGTTACGGGAACCATTGCCTTTTTAACTGGTGAAAAAGCAGGTTCTGGAAAGTAGCCATGTAACAAGCGCATGTTGTCGGACTGGTTTTTCGCTACGCTCCAAACCAGCCGCAAATGCGGGCGTTAAAATCATAAAAAGGAGAGGATCAGGTGAGCGAGATTATCCAGCATTCCGACGATGGAGCCCAGTCTGTACAAGTTGGAGATGGGCAAGAGTCATCGGTAATCCCAATTAAGGTTTACCAAGATATTTACCATCAAATTACGGGTAGAACCGAGCAGATCAAGAAGACTTGCGACGACAATCTAATGATTGGGATTCAAGAGATTGAGCAGTTGCATCATAAAATTACACAACTCTGTGACGTTCATAGAATTGTTGCTAAAAATGAAACCGTCTCGGTCTTCCACGACCAAGATCGTAAGGAACAGTTTACATCTTTTGAAAGATTTTTGGCGTACAACTCGAACTCCGCAAGCCCAACAATAAATGTCGTTTTAAAGTATAATTTCGCAATTGTGGTTGCAGGCCTGAAGAATCCCCAAGAATACGTGGTTACTATCAGATTGGCCTCGAGGGTTGCCCTAATAAAGAAGCTGAAAGAAGATGCCCCGCCTTTTATTCCAGGCCATTTCTTTTCTGCAATGGCAGGTGACGTGGCTGAAATAAAAGTGGAGTATGCCGATTATGTCGTGGCGCGCGGATTTGTTGAGGCGTTTGATGAATGGGTTAAAGGTTGTGATACTGACTCAGAGCCAAAAACTATAAAGTTTTTAAAGAAATATTCTTCTATATTTCCAAAAACACTAGGGCCGTTAATTGCAATATCTACATTGTTTTTCACACTATCCTATATCGGAAATAGCCAGCTACCGTCTCTTGATACAACGTACATCGCCAAACTTTTTAGCGTATTTTTAGTCGGGTTATATCTTCTGGTCACGTTCGCAGGCTTTGCCGGAAGTTTGATCGAAAATTCGATTGATCGCTATATGCCTACCTCCTATGTGAAGTTGAATAGGGGAGATGCAAAATTAATCAGTGAGTTTAATGGTGGCAAGAAAGGTCGATGGATAGAATTTCTGGGAGGATCCATCCTGACAGTTATTCTTGGTATTGCATCTAGCAAACTTGCAACCTTGATCACTTTTTAACAAGTGCAGGCACGGCGACGCCCTTTACATTGCGCCTTCGGCTCCATTTCAAGGGCGCGCATGCTGCAAGCGTTAT
>CALKAR010000301.1 GCA_937988745.1 uncultured Peptococcaceae bacterium | reverse complement strand
GTCTATCAGGTCAAGGTAGGCCTGCTCCCAATCCACCAACACCAGAGTTTCTGACGGGATGGTCCCCATATGTCCGCTTTGGGAGCGAGCATCCTGCAAACCAACCGCGCTGCTTTCCAGTGCCTGCACTTTGACCGATAAATCCACCCTCAGGCGGATGTTTTCATCCGGGGTGAGAAGGAGTATCGTCTCGGTAGCAAAGTCACGACCGCTCTCAGGACGTGGTAGCACCAGCCCGCGCCGAAGCATCTGTTCGTTGGTCCACACAGGGAGCGGTAGTTCAACCGGCGGCTCGGTCTCTACCCCTTCTCGTTCGAGATAATCACGGAATTGGGCCATGTAGTTGGCGCGCACAGCAAAGATGTTGAGTGTCTCCAGCAGTTTTATATGCGGTGGATGATTGCCCGGAAGGGCAGCACTGCGTTTTAGAGAATGGTTTTTCCCGCGCAAGCGTACACCGCGCCCGAAGAGTTGGATGATTTGTGAACCTTTCCGCCGCCCAATGTTGAGAAGTCCCATGTTGGAGACGCGCCAGGAATTCCAGCCTTCCATAAATTTCTTGGCACCAATAAGAATATTTAGCGGCGTATCGGGGTGGTTGATATCCGTAAAGAGCGAGGAAGCGATAGCGTCTTCCTCCAGCGTGATACCGGTGTCATCGGTTTCCACCAGTTTTTTGAAATCGTTGGTGTCGCCAATGTAGATGAGACCAAAATACTTCTTTGCGCCGGATACCCTTAACCCCAGCTCGCCGGCGGCACTTTTAATGTCGCACACGTGCAGACCGCCACTGGCCGGAGAGTGAAAGACCCGCCACAGAATGTCGTCATATAAGGCTTCGGCGGTGAGGCCAGTTTCACGCACGTACGGGAAGCGCCCGGCGAACAGGTCTATCCCATCTGGCGTAATGAGACCGCTTTCCCCCGCCAGCAGTTCTTCGATGCCTTTGACCGCCCAGTTGCGGTTTATCAACACGCGATGGAGAAAACGCACCACAGTTAGCACATCGCTGCGCTTCTGTCTGTTCTCGCTGTAGACAGCATTGACCTTACTGCCGACGAACACCCAGAGCGGCTTTTCCAAATTGTATGGGCGCAGGACCTCGGCTTGTTCGTCAAACAGGCGCTGCTGCTCATAGAAAGAGAGCAGGTTGCCCAGAAGGAGCAGATCGGTTTTATCCTCGTCGGTCTCATCCTGCAGGTTGAGGATGCGAAAGTCCTTGCCGTAGCCATCCCCGTAAAAGTAGCGGTAGGAGTAGTCAAAGACGATGGCCTTGCCGTATTCGGCAGTAAGCGGATCGTTGCGCGCCGCCGAGAGAGCCTGCCCAAAGGTAGCACTGTATTCAAAGGTGAAACCTGTTTCGCCAAGCGCATCGCGGTACTTGCGCCAGGCTTCGCCGCCGGAGCCTTTGTGCCCTTCGTCCACAAAGATCAGATTACGGCCCTCGAATGCCTCTACCGGCACGCTAACCCCACCACCGCGCTTTTCTTCTACCAGTTTAGTGATTTCAATAACCTGTACGGTGTGTTTACTGTCGCGCCACAAGCCGCCGTGGTTGAGGTCGAAGCGGCGGGCGGGAATGCCGGAAGCGGCAAGTTCGGCCAGGTGTTGCTCGCTCAGGCCCTCGTTGGGCGTGACCAGAAGGATGTTATCGAGCGGCTCCTTGTTGTAGTGCAGGAATTGATAGTAGTTAAAATGCAGAATCAGCGTCTTGCCGCTGCCCGTAGCCATCCAGTAAGCCAGCTTGGTCAGGTCAGCTTCGGTGAAGGGCTCGTCCTGCGGTTCGCCGGGCAATTTCTTTGCGTTGCGCTGGCACACAAAGGCGTTCAGATCGGCCAGGAGTTGTGCTTTGTGGTTGAACAGGCGGTCGAGGACGATTTCCGTGTAGAGCGCTGCCAGGTATTGAAAATAGCGGAGGGTGATGGGCTGGGTGCGGCGGGCGTTAATGACTGCCAGGTGGGCGCGAATGTTGTCGTCATAGCGTGCAAGGTCATCGGCAGAGATTTTGAGCTTGCTGCCGCGCGAGATAAGGCGGTAGTAAATATGGCTGCGTCCCTGCGCATCAAAACCTTCCTCAGCCTGTTTCATGTCCTCCAGCAGTTCACGGTTTTTCTCGTAACCCAGCAGGCTGTTGAGCCAGGAAAGCAGGAGCAGGCGATTTTCAAGTTTTTGGTATTGGGTTGATCCGTTGCTCATGCGCCAACCACCAACCTCTCAAAACCGGATTTTATAATAAGAGCAATTCGTCTCCTTCGTTCTTTGAGGAAATCCTTGTAATCAAGTTCGTACCAGTTTGAAGGCAATCCATGCCAATCATACATCTGTTGAAGCTCATCGGAAGCAAAGCGTTCTTCTAATTCCGGCACATAGTCCCTGGGAGCTCTGTCGGAAATCTTGATATTGTCGCTCCATTCCACCAAAGCATAGTTTGCTACCTGGTTAATGAGACGCTTTTCTCGAACCCCTATTCGTTGCAAGTATTTGCGGGGGAACAGATGATGACGTTCCAAAGCAGTCTTTTTGGCCTTCGTGGTAGGATCCAGTAACTCGGACACCTTCATCTTCGAATACAAGACCCGCGCTTCCAACAGACAAAGCGTGGCATAGTAGGCAAATTGTGCAGTGTTCCTGGCAGCAGCGGTTTCCAATTCGTTGGGTAAAGTTACTTCCCAATAGTCTTTTGTCAAGACGGCGCTAATCTGCTCATCTAGAATGCGGACAAAGTCGTCGGCTGTGTTTGCGCTGCGCAGTAAGGCCATATCCTGTTCAAACCGCGCTTCGGGCGAACTTGTATAACGCCCCGTGAGCGTTGCCATAAAGAACCAGCGCGCCATCACTTCACGCAAGCGGTACAAATTTACTTTGAAGTCTCGCTTTCCTATGAGCCACAATGCATAGGTGTAAAGAACAGCCATTTGCGAGGAGATGAGTTGATCGGAGGGGTATCCTGCCCTTTTCAGCACCTTAAAGAACTCATGCCAGTTTTGAAGGTCCAAAGCGTATACCTGAGCCTCTTGCAATAAGGCAAACTGCTTCACGCGCTGTTCATCTGAGAATTGCCGCGTTTCCAGGTCCTTCCCTCGAAGCAGGGAATAAACATGCTCTAAGCGAGCGCGGCGAAACCCCAGTGCCACGCTTACGCGCAGCAGCTGGTCAGGATTTGGGCGCAAATAATGATTAAAAGGTGAAGGACTGCCATCCGGTGAGGGTGCTTTGCTGCGCCGACAAAATTCTTCCAGCTCTTTGCGACCCTCGTCCCAGAATACGGACATCAAGGTAAGAATAAAATTGGCCTGATTTAGAGGTGTCCCTTTACTATTGATACGCACAAAGATCTCTGAAACCTTGTCTTCGTCAACGGAAGAGGAGATCTCCAGCGCGGTGAGTGGATATTCTTCCAGTTTGATCAGTCGGTCAATTCTCTCATGAATTATATCTTCTTCTTCGACGGTCAAGGGGCGCCGTTTTCCTAATTTCTCAAGGAATTTTCTCTTGAAAGCATGCGGTTTCGTATCGGGTTGCCATAAAATGCTAATGTCAGGAATCCACTCTACGTCCTTCTCAATCGCTGCATTAGAGACTTCAAATTTCTCACTCAGCGGATGAAAAGCTATTTTTATCCGCTGGGACTTGAAGTCTTTTGTAATCACGGGCACGGCTTTCATGACTGCGTATAATGAGGTCAACCGTTGCTGGCCATCTACGATGAGCAGACGCGCCACCTTTTGTTTCGGACCAGCACCAATCGTTCGGTGGGTATCAGAAGAACCATTTTCCCAGAAGAGAAGATAGCCAATGGGAAAGCCGCGATACATCGAGTCAAACAAATCACGTACCTTGGTCATCGGCCAAACAAAGGGACGCTGAATATCAGGAAGCCCGATTTCTCCCATAGATATATCTTCAACCAGTTTCTTAAGGATATAATCAACCTTCTTGAAAAGTACTTCTGCCATACCTATCCCTCCACGCCTGCAAACATTTTTGCCTTGAACACACCTTCCA
>CALKAR010000300.1 GCA_937988745.1 uncultured Peptococcaceae bacterium | reverse complement strand
GGAGCGGTTTAACATGAAACAAGGTGCACGATACGTGTTGTTTAATTCCCAAACCCACAGGGCAGTTACTTACGGAGATAACTTTGGAGACCTTTGCGTGGAGGCACGAAAGTGTCATTCGATAACAGGGGAGCCTTACCGGGTTTATGATACACAAGCCCAGCGTGATGTTTACTGGTGGCCGGCGGAGCAGGGTAAAACGGTTTAGGGGCGGGGGCTTCCCGCCCTCCAAAAGCTCTTTGGTAATCACTATCAAATCAAGCGCCATGGGGTAGTAGTTTGGGAGATTGGAGACAAGGAGGGTACACATGAATAGAATCATCCTCATCGGTCGGCTGGTCCGGGATGTGGAGCTTAGATATACACGGAGTGGGTTGGCGGTCGGGAATTTTACACTGGCGGTAGACAGACCTTTTACCACCCAAGATGGCGAGCGAGAAACAGACTTTATTGACATCGTGGTCTGGCGCAAACAAGCAGAAAACTGCGCCAATTTCTTGGGCAAGGGTCGTTTGGTTGCGGTCGAGGGTCGTCTGCAGATTCGCTCCTACGATGACCAGAACGGCATACGGAGAAAAGCTGCAGAGGTTGTGGCAGATCAAGTGCGCTTCTTGGATAGAGCTCGCGATGGTAGTTCGCCAGATGAAGGCATGTCTGCTGGTCCGCCTGAACCAGAATTTGATGATGTGCCGTTTTGATGGTGGTGCCAATGACTGCGAAGATAGTACTCAAAGGTAGGCCCATAACCAAGAAAAACAGTCAGCAAATATCGATCAATCGCCGGACAGGAAGAAGGTTTGTGAGACCATCCAAGGCATACACGGAGTACGAAGAGGCTTGTCTTTGGCAATTGAAAACGTACAGGGGTCCAAAATTCACGGGCCCCGTGGAGGTAAAGGCGTTGTATTATATGCCGAACCGCCGAAGCTGGCCTGATTTGATTGGGTTGTTGCAAGCTACGAGTGACATATTGGAATCGGCGGGCATCATCCAGGACGACAAGTTGATTGTCTCCTACGATGGCTCTCGTATCGTCGGAATAGACAAGCAGAACCCACGCGCTGAGATAACAATCACGGAGGTTGCAACATGAGGGGTCGGTTGGTTGACTTATCTTTTACCCTGAATGGTAAACAGCGTCTCACGATTGAACTTGAAGATGATTTCCGTAAGAGCTATGCAGAGTTGCATGATAGCGATGTGCGGATCAAGATTACTAAGTATCGCAAGCGGAGGAGCTTGGACGCAAATGCCTATTGCTGGGTTCTTATCGACAAGATAGCTCATGCAACCGGAGTGGACAAGACCACCGTCTATCGGGAAGCAATCAAGGAAATTGGTGGCGTGTCGGATATAGTATGTGTCCAAAATGAAGCGGTGGACAAGCTTCGAGAGGGTTGGGAAGCTCACGGCCTGGGTTGGCAGACTGATGTGATGCCTAGTAAGATTGAGGGTTGCACTAACGTGGTCCTCTACTATGGGTCATCGACATACGACACTAAGCAAATGTCAGCCCTTATTGACATACTGGTACAGGATGCCCAGGCGCTAGGTATCGAGACGGCCACGCCGGAGCAGATAGCCAAATACAAGGAGCTGTGGGACAAATAGGAGATGTTAGGCGGTGAGCCGTCGAAGACAATGCCTTTAAAAGCAAAGCCAAGGAGGTGCTGGGGGATGTCAGTGATTAAGGCTCATGAGGTTGAGAGTGTTAATCCTCTTCCGAGTGATAAAGCACAGCGGTTTCAGGAGATCGCTACACAGATAGCTAAGATCGTAGCCGCTAAGAACCGGTCTTACGGTGATGCCTTTGGACAAGCCGGGCAGGTGCTCGAACTCATGTACCCTGATGGCA
>CALKAR010000299.1 GCA_937988745.1 uncultured Peptococcaceae bacterium | reverse complement strand
GCCCTGATCCAATGCTTCACAGTCGTCTTCTTGATCGGCTCCGAAGTCGGAGCAAAGATACACTTGACCCACACCTTGTAGGGCGTCGCATAATCACCATCTGGTAGAGTAATGCTATCGAGCCATGTTCCCGGCTGCCCGGACTCATCCAGAGCATACTTCAGGTCGGTTACGGAGTCGTCCTGATAGGCCGTAAGCGTGATGCCAGCATAGGTCTTTGTTGCGTGTTCAGTGTTGTAGATGTACCGTTCCGCTATAACCTCGCCGCCCGCGCCAGGCCCCTCATAAGCGTCCGGCTGGCCCTCGGTCGGACCCCAGTTATCCGTGATGACATACTGCGCGTTCGGGTCAAAGTACATACGAAGCGGCATCGGAACTACCTCCTCTTCGAGTGCGACGCCCTGTGCCCTGCGTACTTCCGGGGATCGGTGAACTCAGCGCCACAATCCTGGCAAACGCGGAAATAGCCCGTGGGAGAGTCGGTCGCCACCACAACTCGTTCGACACGCTGGTAGGTCTCCTGCTCGGGCGCGTCTTCTTGCTTGCTCTCCCGCCCGGGATCGATCCGGTACACATAGGCCAGCATGTTGTCATGCCTGCGCCGCTCCGCACGCCGCCTGTCCAGGAGGGCCTCGCGTCCCGTAAGGGTCCAGTCGCCAAGCCAGAGCTTCGCGGCCCCTACCGGCACAACAGCTTCACTGAGCGGGGGAATCTCATAGGTTTCGCCCGCGAACCGATCTTTGAACGTCTGGTCTCGTGACGTATTGCGGAGCCACACCCCTCTCACAACAACACCTCCAAAAGCGATGGGGCCGGGGTATAACCCCCGGCCCCGTTCCTTCACTCCGTCGATTCGCCTGGCATTAGGCTGCTCCAAGCAGGCGATTCCTTGCTGCCTGTGTTGATATACAGACCACCCAGGGTCGTGATTACAAGCGAGCCCGGGCCAGCGATACCAGCACCGGTGCCACCGACGCCATTGGTGGGCACAGCATTGTGGCGGATGATGACAACATCATCGCCAATTTCCGCCACCACCTCGGGGTTTACCCCCTCAATGATGGTCTTCCATCCAAGAGCCACGTCAGCACCTCCTTATGCCCCAGAATCCGGAGCCGGGTCGGGTACAATCTCGCTTACGTTGACGATCTTCGCGAGCCTGCGGCAGTTGGAAATCGTAAGATTTCCGTACCACAGGATCTGCATCACTGCCGCGTCCTGGTTGATGGGCTTCTTCCAGCCCGTGTCCTTGAAGTTCCGGTATTCGACATGCGGGCGCAGCTTCACGTACCGGCTATTCAGGATGTAGATGGTGCCGGAACCCGAGAGCTTGCGATCCCAGATCACATCCACAGACCGGAACCGGATCGTGTCCCAGGACACGTTGACCTCCCGGCCCTCCCTCAAGCCGTAGACGTGCTTGTGTTCCAGGGCCATAAGGAGAGAGTCCCAGAGATCGGGTTCCATGACGATCAGGTCAGGGGAGTCCGCCCCATCCGAGACGGCAGTAATCATCCGGGAGAGCTGGCTCAGGCGCAGCGGACCACCCCCGGCATCGTGGAACTGAGCCTGCCACCAGGGATTCTCAATCCGGTCGATTCCCCCGTAGACGGGGTAGAGGGTACCGTCATCGACACCAGCGGCAAGCCCATCCAGGTCCTTACCACCGTTGCCGGTACCGTCGCCCAAGACCTGCTCCGCGAACATGTCCTTGAGTGACTGCTTCGCGATCTCCATCTTGGTCCGAAGCAGGTTTAGAACGGCCAGGTCGCCGCGGTTCTGGGCCTCCTCCAGACCAGAGATCGTGACAGAGACGTAGAGCTGCTTCCAATCCCACTCCGCAGCCGTGATCTCGTCCGTGGGCGCCATACCGAGGGGTTCATATCCCCGGTAGGAGCCACGGTTGGTGTTGGCCGCGTGGATCAGGGGCTGGACCAGCTTGGTTCCGCCGGGTGCTGGCTGCGCTCCCCGGGTCAGGTACTGGAGCAACGGAAGTTCGTTGAATACCTGATCCTGAAGCGGCTTGATAAAGTAGCGACGCGTTGTTGCAGTCAGCGCGTCGTAGTTCAGGGGCACTTTCTATTCAACCTCCGTTACCCGGAAACAAAAAGACCGAGGTTTCCCTCGGCTGCGGCGAGCTTCACGGCTTCATCGAAGTCCTTGGGCACTCGCCGGTTGCTCGGGCCAGCGCCCCTCGGGCTCCCGTTCAGCGTCTGCCCGGCGACCTGAGCAGCCATTTGACGCTTCTGCTCCTGAGCCTTGGCCTCAGCCCGGCGCTTCTGGAGGGCCTCCTGAGCCCACTCGGAATGGACCGCAGTGGCCCTGTAGGCAAGTTCCAGGTTCTCCATCTTCGCTTCATCAGCGATTTTCAGAATGCGCTGCTCCACGGACTCCCACTCAGAATCGCTGAGGGGTGGGAGGCCAAGGCTCTTCCGGTCGGCATCTGCCTGACGCCTGACCTGCTGCAACCTTTGCTCCAGGCGCATATCCTGAATCTCTTGGATCGCGCTCTGGAGGTCAGGCGGCAGTGCAGCTTGTCCAACCGGAGCCGCGGGCATTCCGACAGGCGCCATTGGCGCTACGGGCTGGAACTGAGGCGGATACTTCCGAATGGCTTCCTGGAGGGACTGCTGGAAAGCCTGCATGAGCTGAGGGTTGGATTGCAGCATCCGCTCCAGCATGATGTACTGCTGGATGTGCTGGAAGGCCGCCTGAAGCTGCCTTCGCTCCTCAGCCAGCGCCTGCGTCTTCCGGGTATAGTCGTCCTGGCGCATGTAGCCGCGTTCCCATTCCTCGATTTCCGAGAGCTTGACCTTACGCCCCCGGTAATCGATAACGGGATCTTCGGGCGGCTCCTGTGCCTCCGGAGGTTCGCCTTCGGGAGCCCCGTCATCCTCCGCGGCCTGCGTAGGCTCGGACTCCGGTTCTTCCTTCCGCCCGCCGTCTGTTTCCGGCTTAGTTTCAGCCTCGCCGTCTTCCAGTTCGGGCTTGTAGATTTCCCGAAGGTCGCGTTCGAGGCCGTTATTCAGTGCTTCGAGCAGGTCCTGTTCGCTTTCCAGGCCCTGCGGTTGGTTGACGCCCTCCATCTCGGGCATGTTACCGCCTCCGTCCACTCTCGCAGCCGCCTTGGTCACACGCCGCCGGACTGGACTCAGCCTTGGTCCTTTGCGGCGCTGACTGGCGCTCCGAGGTCATGGCTTCCGGCAACCGCAAAGCGACCGGTGTTATCCCGGTCGCTTCGCTAAACTCCAAACCTTTGCCCCTACCGCCTCATCTTCCGCTCGCGGCGGCGCTTGATGGCATCCTTCGACACCCGCTTTGGTAACTTCCGGTCGCCCGTCTCTCTCTTCCAGCGTTCGAGGGTCTCCTGGCTGATTTCGCCTCTGCTTGCCATCGCATAGAACAGGCGCCGCTGCGCCTCAGACTTCCAAGGCACACTAGAACCCTCCCGGCGGACCTGGCATCGGCCACTGCCTCAGAGCGAGAGGTCGCTCCTGAGGCCCTCCGATGGGTGGCAGCTGGCCTTGCCCCTGTCCGCCCTGCCCACCAGCGGCTTGCTGCGCCGCAGCCATGGCCCTCTGCTGTGCTAGCTGGGCCTTGATCTCCTCCTTGTTCGGGAAGTTGATAACATCCAGCACATGCTCGGGCATGAGAGCACCGAGCTGGAGGAGTTCCCGAGCGGCCTGGTAACGAAGCTGCTCGTTCATATCCAGGCTGGTACCCGGAATGATCCGAACGTCCACGCCCATGCGAAGCTGCTGGATGTCGAAGTTGACCATCTGCACCTGGTCGCCTTCACCCCTGATGGCGATTTGGCGCTCAGGACCGTAGAACTCGATGATTCGCAGGGCCATCAGGCGGCCCAACCGGAGAATGGCGTCGTCCCGGTTACGGGCCTTGTCCCTGATCCTGGCCTGCCCGGCCTCCTGAAGCTGGGCAATGGCCGAAGCCGCCGCGATGCCCGTGGGCCGCCGCCCCTGGGTAACGTCGTGAACCCCGCTGATGGTCTCCATGTTCCGCTGCACCTGAAGGTACAACTGGAACAGAGAGGTTGGCAGCGGAGGCGGCGGGTCACGCCGGACCTCAGAACCTGGGTTCTTGGTAATCACCAAGCCTTCCTGATTCGTGAGGTCCTCGGCCTTCACACCGGAGTTGGTATCCTTAATCCAGGGCGTGTTCGCCACGAGACGCACATAATCGACCATGCGGCTTTCGATCATGTTCAGAACCCGCTGAGGCCATTCGAGCTGGCTGACCTCAGAGAGATCCCAGATGCTGTCGTCGTCCTCGTAGGCGCTCATTGCCACGAACGGGAATATGTCCTCATCCCGCTGTGCGTCGTAGGGCGAGGGGCCGTCGAAGAGCACCACGTTGTCGGCAACAACAATCAGCCTGCCGTTCGGGTACTTCAGGCGGTAGTACTGATTCGTCTTGGTCTCGCCGTGTTCGTCTACGTTGACCTCCTCGTGAAGCTCTACCGAATCGTCCTTGATCCAACACTCTTTGACCAGAACCCTGTCTCCGTCGCCAATGCCGTCATATCCGCCAGAACCGATGGCAATATCCACGTCAGCCAGGTACATGCCAGATCCGTCTGGCTGTACCTCGCCTGCCCCAGGCATCACCCGCCAGCCCTGATCAGGCCATATACGGGCAACCTCAGAACGCGGCATCCACCTGGCATGGATGATGTACCGGGCCTTTGAATAGTCGGTTGCCAGGGGGTCCAGAAAGATCTCGTTCCAGGGCACGTATTCGACGCTCACTTCGCCCCGACCGAAGGGAGAACGCGCCCACGGGTCCCAGCCAACCTTCAGAAAGCCCCGACCGCGTATAAGGGCGGACCGTATCATCCGCTTGATCTTACTGCGGATGGAGAGTTCGTCCCACAGGTAGTCCACAATGATCTTTTCCAGATTCTTGGCCTGTTCGGCATCCTCAGGCCCCAGAGGGTCAACGATGATCTTGGGCTTGCTCTCTGCCAGCCACGTAACCTGGGTTTCTATGATGGCGAAGATGAAGTTGGAGATGGCCCGGGTGCGCCACTTGGGGATGTTCGGGCTCCATTGATCGCCCTTCCACATTTTCTCCCACCGGCGAACCCTGTTCCAGACTTCAGCCTTGGCCCGGAAGGCTTGCTCATAAAGCGCGTTCACGTATCTGACGACGCGGAGTTCGTCCTCGGGCGTGACTTCGTTCGCTCGCCTCGCTTCGAGTTCTACGGCCATCTACCACTCCCACCATTCCGCGCCCGGGCTGGGCTTCTCAAACATAAGCTCCGTACCGTCCGGCGTAATAAGCCGGTATACTTCGTTTCGCCTCTGGCCCGGCACATATACATTCGTGGCGGTCTTGGGATTGAACATCATGAAGTACCGCCACATATCGGCCGCGTGGTCTTCTCCGTTCGTATCCAGGTCCTCCGGCCTGTGTTCATCGTGCTGGAGGCTCGGAATCGTGCGGATAAAATGCACGCATCGAGGCGAAACGTAGAACCCAGGCTCCCCATTGCGGTCAGTCTGTAGCGCCTGGCGGCAGCGCTCCCAGCCGTTAAGGCGGTCTTTCGTCGCCTTAACGAACGTGATGCCGTATTCCTGGAAGGTCTGCTGGATCGTCGGACCTACCTCACCGCTTTTGTTCCAGATCTGCGTGTCGGCAGGCCCAATGCACCCCAGGGCGTTGTGCCGCTTCTGCAGTTCCAGGATCTTCTCGGCTACGCGGTCAGCAGTCTCTTTGGTACCGACGTTCGGTACGCCGCTCCAGCCGTAAAGCTCTGCGAAGAGGTACGGCTTGCCCTTCAGGAACGTGAAGAGGCCGTAGGCGTATGGCTTATCCGATCCCCAGTCGAGCGCATGGTAGCGAGGCCACTCCGGTGGTGGTTCGAAGTGCTCCTTCAAAACGTGAATCTCCGGGTCCCACTCCTCGAAAAACTGGCCCTGGAAGGTATCCCAGTCGCCTTCGATCCAAGCCTTCTGGAGCTTCTCGGGGAGCATTTTGAGCGACTGGAGGTAACTCGGATCGAGCTTTGGGTTGTCATAGGGACCAGCCGGGATAAACTTCCGGGTGCGCCCGGACACAGGATCAATGATCGTCGTCTCGGGTGGCGCTGGCGTGATGAACCGTTGCTTCACCCAGTTGTGCCCTGGCCCTCCAGGGTTCGCCGACGCGCGTATGTAGCATCTGAGTTCGGGGTGGCTGGTGCGGCAAGACCCCATCAGAAACAGGTACTGGGTCTGGGTGAACTCTTCCAACTGGTCAAAGGCGATGTACTGGAACTCTCGGCCAATGTAGTCGTACTTGTTGTGCTCATGCTGCAAGTGTCCGAACTGGATCGTCGCCCCCGAAGGGAAATACCACTTGGCCTCGTTCGCGTTGAATTTGGCCCCAGGGAACGCCTTCTTGTAGAGCTTGAGGCTCCGCTCAATCATGTCTTCCGCCCGCTTCAACTCACGGCGGAAGAGTATTCCACGGTAATGCGGATGCCAGACCTGACGCGTGGCTTCCATGAGCAGTGAGTCGGTCTTTCCGCCCCCGCGGGCGCCACCATAAAGGACCTCGAACTCTTTTGCCCTATGGAACTTCTCCTGCTGGCCTGGGTTGGGCCGCCAGATCACTTCGGCTTCCCGAAGGCTGGCCGCTGTCGCCATCAGGCTCTACCTCCGGCAAGATGATGACCCCGGCAACCGCCTTTGTTGTCTCCTCATGCACCAGGTCGCCAGAGACCTTGACGAACAGCTCGCGGTCCTTGGTCGTCCCCGTCAGCGCCGCCTGGCCGATCTTCAGCATCACATCAGGCCGATAGAGCTGAATCGTGGACGACCCGAGCGCCTTCAGAGCCTCAGCGAACGCCGACGAGAAGTTTTCGCTCGTTTCGTCCAGCCAGGACACCACGTCGCGCATCGTGAGGCTGGTGTACTTCTGAGCCGTGAGGCGGTACGCTTGGCGGACCATAAGCGCGTCCGGGTCCCGCTCTTCATCGGCGAGCAGGAGTGCTGCTAAATTACTTAACAATTCTCGCTGCTCCGCTGTAAGACCAGTGGCCTCTTTCTCGGTGAGTTCACCCGGCGGTTTGGCATTCGCCAGCGACTCGGCTGTGAGAGCCGGAAGCATCTCCTTCAAGGCATTCGCCTGCATTTCCATGTGATTTTCGGGCAGAAACGGGCGACGACGCACCTTTGTCCGATTCACCCGATCAAGCTCGGTGTCGTCGTCTATCATCTGCCACACATCTTTCATCACGACTCACCACAAAACCAAATGCGACGGGCTTTCATGGCCCGTCGCACCCTGTCTGCCCCATTGAGCTATTTCGGGGGACACCACTACAAGGGTACAGTACCACAACGACGAATTCTGCGTCAAGTAGACCACGCACACCGCTTGATCTTCTGCACAGATTGTGCTACTATGCTCATCGGGAGGTGCTGCAAGCCATGGAAAATTCGTCGAACGCTCGTGAAATCCGGACCATCCGCATTCGGGACGCTGCCCGGATGTTGCACAAGTCCGAGTCCTGGGTTTACGCCGTCGCCAAAAAGAGGCGGATTAAGCACTACAGGCTGGAAGGGTCCATTTTGCTCGATGAGGACGACTTCTACCGCTACATCCGCGAGAACACCGTCGAAGCAGAGAGGTAGGGACTATGGCCTGGATCGAATCCCACCAATCCCTGTCGCGGCATCGCAAGCTATTCCGCCTGTGCGGCCTCCTTGGGACGGACAAATACCGCCTCATAGGCCACCTCCATGAGCTGTGGTGGTGGGCGCTGGATAACGTTCAGCGCAACGGTGATTTCGGGGACATTACCAACGCCGAAATCGCCCAGGGAGCAGGCTGGGAGGGCGACCCCGATGAGTTCGTCAACGCCCTCATCGCTGCCGGGTTCATCGATCGGGTCGATGACCGGCTGTTCCTGCACGACTGGGAGGACTACACCGCCCGATACTATGAGTACCGTGATCTCAGGCTTATCAGCTCCAAGTCCGGCCTTCTCGGCAACCACGAGCGATGGCATGTCCGCCGCGGTGTGACCGATCCATCTTGCCCCTACTGCAACCCTCAAACAGACATCCCATCGCCAGGCGCATCGGGGGGCGATTCGGGGGCGACATCGGGGGCGACATCGGGGGCGACATCGCCCCCGATATCGGGGGGCGAATCGGGGGCGATATCGGGGGCGA
>CALKAR010000298.1 GCA_937988745.1 uncultured Peptococcaceae bacterium | reverse complement strand
CAAGCTCATGACCTCTCGGACCATCCTTTCCACATCCGGAGCGCAAGCTGCGAAGCTGCTAGGGGTAGACAGCAAGACCGTCTACCGCTGGGCCAAGGAGGGCTTGATCGCCGCTGTCCGTGGCCCAGGCGGGCAGTGGCAGGTTTTCCTCGTAGAGCTCAGGGATGGCGAGAACCCCATCTACATGACTCTGAATCCCAACCAACTCCCCGAGATCCTAGCCAGCAGGAGGGGGTAATCCTGTGAGCATAATCGCAATCCCCTCCCTGGTGTGGGGGAAGTCCCAGGGGTGGGTGTCTGTTCCTGCGCTGCACAACGGTCGCTGGTACGAGCGTTGGTACGAGTGGCCGAAGGACAAAGAGCTGATAGAAGAGTGGATCAGGGAGGCCAACAAGGAGGCGAACGTGTACTGGTCGCCTCTTGTTTTCCCCGACGCTACCCGCAAGTCAGCCCCACAGACCAGATCGCTCTGGGCCTGGGCTGATCTAGATGCCGTAGACCCGAAACAGCTTGACCCGAAGCCCACGATCCTGTGGGCCTCCAGCCCCGGCAGGTATCAGAGTTTGTACCGGCTTTCACAATCTGTGGATGCCGAGACGCTGGAGGAGCTTAACCAGCGTATTGCCTACGCATCGAAGGCCGACCCGTCTGGGTGGGACGCAGGGCAGGTGCTTCGTGTCCCCGGCACCATCAACCACAAATACGACAACAAGCCACAGGGCAAGATCTTCAAACCCACAGGGCTGGTGTACACCGTGGACGAGCTCCGCAAGTACACGCTTCCCAAGCATCTGACCAACGGGCATGTGACTGTAAAGGAAGAGGATTTCAACGAAGTCCTCACCCGTTGGCAAGAGTGCATTCCGATGGAAGCGTGGCACTTGCTAGACGAAGACGAGCCCCCCAAGGGCGAGCGATCCACCAAGCTGTGGAGCTTGATCCGCTCGCTGGCTGAAGCGGGCTTGCCTGCGTCTGCTATATTCTCCATAGCCAAGGGATCGAACCTGAACAAGTTCCGTGGGCGGGCCGATGAGGACGAACGCCTTCGCCGTGAGGTGGCGAAGGCGATCTCCCGATTTGCTCCAGAAACGGCAACAGGGCCGCAGGTGTCGGCCCAGCACCCGCAGCCCCGTTACCCCGAAGAGGGACGTGGTGGAGAGGAGGAGGAAGTGCCTACTGAACGTGGCGGTGGCTCTCAAGCACATTATAGCTTGCAAGACTCCTGGCTGTCAAGGTATGTCGAGATGAGCCGGGAGTATGCCAAGGACGCTCCCGAATCATACCACATCGCCTGTGGGCTAGCTCTCCTCTCGGCTGCGGCTGGCCACTACGTCCAGCTCAGTCCCAACTTCTTTCCGGACTTTCACCCGGCTCTGTACGTCCTGCTTGTTGGTCCGTCCCGGGCAGGGAAGAGCCGGGCGATGAAGGTGGCCCACACCGTACTGCGAAAAGCCGACATCGGCATCGGAATCATCGACAGTTTCACCCCCGAGGGCATCATCAAGGAGATCAGCGAGAACCCCTACCACCAGGCGTGGTGGAAGGGCGAGGAGATCACCGGGGTTATCAAGCAGGCAACCCGTGGCGGGTACATGAGCAACCTGTTCGAGCTGCTGATGCACCTGTTCGACACCAGCACCTCCGGTGAGCCGTACACTCGCAGGCTTAGTAAAGAGGTAATCAAGCTCACCGGAGCGCACCTGACGCTACTTGGTGCCACGACTCCCGACAACTACGCGTCGGCCCTGAGCAGCGAGTTCATCCACACGGGGTTCCTGCCCCGATTCCTGCAGGTGTACGATCCGAACCCGCCGTTGCCTACTTATGAAATAGGATCGTTCTACACCACCGGCATGGACGTGGACGAAGTAGCTGAGGAGTTGCGAGAGATCAGGGAGTGGCTGAAGTCAGCGCCGATGCAGACGACAACGCTGCGCGTGGGGGACCAGACGCTGACCGCTCATTTCCCCAAGGTTGATCTGTGGATGAAGCCGTCAACCTGGGACGTTTGGAGGCGATGGCAGATGCAGAACGACCGCAAAGCCCGAGAGACCCCGGAAATCGCTCCGATCCTCAAGGAGCTAGGACCTAACGCTCTCAAAGTAGCCATGCTAATGACCGTCGCCAGGCGACCACAGCTCCTTATGGGGGGAGCCGAGATCACCTTCGGCGACATGATGCAAGCCATTGAGATGGTCCGCCGGGAAACGAACAAGAACCACAAGCTGTATGCCCTGCTCGGTACGGGCCGGTGGGAGAGGAACCTGCAACGGATAGCGGACTTCATCAAGGAGAACGGCAGGGTGACCCGTACCGAGGTAGGGCAGAAGTTTGGTTCCACGCTGGGGAACAAGCGTGACCTGGATCAGTATGAAGCCACGCTTGTGGATCGGGGCATGATTGATGTACAGATCGTCACCGGCAGAAACGGCAGGCCCAGGAAAGAATACGTGTGGAAGGGCGGGGAGGAATAACGTCCCCCTAGTATCCAGCTTCCATGCGGAGGCGCTGGAACTCCTCCGCTATGGCGTCCTCTTCCTCCGACCAGGGCCGGGGCCAATCGGCCCATCCTCGCGCCTCCGCCCAGGCCAACTCTTCGGCACTATTCTGGGCATTGGCTAGGGCGTCAAAATCCTCTTCGGAAAGATTTCGGGTAACGGCGGGAAGTTCTCCTTCATCGCAATCGAGCATCGCTGCGAGGTTTCTGCGGTACACATCAAACAGGTCCCCGGCCAGGGTCTCGACA
>CALKAR010000297.1 GCA_937988745.1 uncultured Peptococcaceae bacterium | reverse complement strand
CAGGTTCAGGCTGAGTTGGCGCTTGGCGAGTATGCAACAGAAGAGCAGATTAGAAAGGTTAGGGAGCTTACCGCAGAACTGTATAACGCTCAGGAAGCCGCAAAACTCGATGACTTGCTTGGTCAGTATGATAAAGGGCACGCAGCTCAATCCGACTTCGATCAGAAGATGGAGGATCTAAACATGCTGCTTGAGGCCCAAAAAATCAGCGAGGACGAGTATAGAGAGTACACGCTAAATGCCGAGCGCGAGCTAAAAGATCAGCTGATGATGCTTGATCAAGAGCGCTTCGAGGCTCAGTCACTTGGCAATAAAATGCTGATGAAGTCGCTGGATAGCGTTAAGTCACACGCTGCCGATGCTTTCATTGAGTTTGCTAGTGGCGCTAAGTCTGGTAGCGATGCGGCTAAGGCGCTAGGTCAAGCCATCGGGCAATCGGTTATCAAGGCGCTGGTCGATATGGGTGTGCAAATGGCTGTCAACGCAGTCAAAGAGAAACTGTTTGCCGCCCAGTCTGCCGCCACTGCTGCGACAACTGGAGCCGCAATCACGGCTGCTTACACGCCTGCTGCCGCTGCTGCCTCTATTGCTTCTTTCGGTGGCGCGGCCGTTACAGGTATGGCAGCCATGGCCGCGGCTATACCTGCGATGATGTCTATGTTTGGCGGTGGACGAGAGCATGGTGGCCCTGTCGATCCGAGTAAATTCTATCGGGTGAACGAGGGTGGCAAGCCAGAACTGTTAAACGTGGGTAATAAGCAGTACCTAATGCCAAACCAGCGCGGCGAGGTTGTAAGCAATGCTGATGCTACAGCAGGCTCAGGTGGTGGCGGTGTAACTATCAATGTTCATGAATCGCCTAGGTCCAGCGTGACGGTAGATACCCAGCAGCAGCCTGATGGATCATATATTGTTGATGTGATTGTTAACGACATGATGGCAGGCGGTAGAACGTCAGATGCGTTACAATCAGGCTATGGTTTACAGCGAGCAGGTGTGTAATGGTTAGATACCCTAAAGAGCTGCCGTTGCCGCTTGTGGCATCGCGCAGAAACAAGATAACAGAGCGTCTTATCCGAACTGATATGAAGTCAGGATTGGCGCGACAACGCAGAGCGTTTGAAGTTACCCCAACGATTGTCAGAGCAACATTTACACTAAGAGGTCGTGATGCGCTTGTTTTTGAGTTCTTCGTTCGGGATGCAATCAACGCTGGGGCGGATTGGTTCATCATGCCGCTTCGTTTTTCTGATGGGCTGAGCGATCGGCGTGCAAGATTTACTGAGACGTATTCTGGTCCAAATAAAGTTGGTCCAGATATATGGAGAGTAACAGCAGAACTTGAAGTGCTACCAGTTTACGATTCCAGCTTTGACGGGTGGGGTGAGTTCCCGCAGTACATTGCTGGCGCTTCACTTTTGGATTTAATCGTTAACGATCAGTGGCCTTTAGCATGATTGCAGAATTGAGTAAAGCCTACGCTGGCGATACAAGCGACATTATGATTGAAACGGTCGAGCTTAAGTGCTCAGCATGGTCTGATTCAATCCGCATGTGTAACGGCTTCGTAGAGCAATCCTTATACACTAACGAATCGGGACGAATGCAGTTGTTTCTGCCTACGGATATAGCAGTTCAGGAGCCAAAGCGCGATAACCGAGGCTCACAGTCCGTGCAGTTTGTCCTGCAGAACGTCACGGGTGAGGCTCAACAGCGCATTGATGATGCGGTGAGTGCGGGGGCTAAGATTGAGGTTCTTACTCGGTTTTATCTTGCATCGAGAAAGGATCGGCAAGCTAGCAACACGCTAAAAGCAACAGTTAAATCAGTTCGCATTGATCGTATGCAAGTACAGGTAACTGCTGGGTTTAACGACATGCTGGGCACTAACTTCAACCGACTAACGTATAATGCGGATACTGCGCCATGCTTGATGTATCAATGATTCTCAGCAGCGAGTACGTTAATGGCGGTCGCGACTATCCTCACTGGGATTGCTGGGGGCTTGTGAGATACGTTTTTAACGAGATTCACGGTGTTATGCTGCCTAGTCTCGGTGGATTGAATGCAGAGTCACTGTACGGCAAGACCAAGGCACGCAAGCGAGTTACAGAGCATCTAGTAGAGTCCGAGGCAGAACACGGGGCGATTGCCGAAGCTGTAACAGGTGATGCCTGCGCTCATGTTGGCATTGTGATTGATTATAATGGCGTGCTAATGGTGCTTGAAACTACTCCCGACACTGGCCCTAGAATGCTAGCACTGGAAGAATTTAATGATGAGTACGAAACAGTTGTCTATCACACGCACGCACAAGCTTAATTTCTATTGGAGCGCTTTCTCGCAAGAGCCTGATGCTGTTTATGATGTTCCCGCAGGCGTAGTTCTGCAGGACTGGCTGTCAGATAACGTGCAAGGATTTGACCCGAATAGCGATAAGGTGAGTTACAGCCAGCCATTATCGGATGTTATTGATGGTGACATTGATTGCTTCTTTATACCAAAAGGCAGTGCGGTACAGTCGATTCTAAAGCCTGTTTTTAAACTGCTTGGGTTTAACACCGCTAAACCGAAAAACATGGCAACTGCTGACCGTGGTAATGATATTGACCTGTCTATGGTTCAGGGTAACCAAGTTAAGTATGGTGAGCCAGTTAGAGAGCTTTTTGGTCGCATGAAGGTTTATCCTGATATCTTGGTACCGCTGCGCAGATATTTTGAGAATAAAAAAGACCACTGGACAGAGATGCTTCTGTGCGTTGGGGTTGGTGAATACCGCGTACCCCTTGGTGATATTCGTTTCGGTGGGACTCCAGTAGCCTCTATCGGAGATGGAGCGACAGTAAAGGTTTACCAGCCAGGCGAGGACTTGTCGCAAGAATCTGCAGCCGATTTTTGGTATACAGCGCCAGAGGTCGGGGCAACATCTAATGGTTCTGGAGGTTTGCCGCTTGAGAATGCTTATGATGCAACGCCGCAAGCTGAAAAAGGCAAAATGCTTTTTAGCGGTAAAACTATTAGCTCTAGCGCACCACTATTTCCTGATGACTGGGAGCAGGGAATGCGTATCAGTATCCAGATGCTAAGAAGTTATTCGGTGTCTGGCAGCACTATTACAGGATCATTTTCTGGGCTTCAGGCAGAGGTTGGTGATGAGTTAGAGCTGCATGGCGACTACACCGGGCTGTTCATCGTATTATCAGTTACTGATAATGATAACGGATCAATAAGCATAGAGCTTGATGGGTTTGTTACTTCTCAACCAGAAGTTGAGCTGTCAATTAGTAAGTACGGTGAGTATTTTGAATTGGCTGGCGCTTCAACAACTGTTCTCACAGTTGATCGAAAAAAACAGGATGGATCATCAGACTGGAATGGCTGGGATCCAGAATTTACTACACTTGACGCAGATATCTTGCTGGGCGGAGATGGTGAAGGTGGATGGCAAGGCTGGTTTGATGTTCAGCCGCTCGATAGAGATGTGACTGAGGTTGAGCTTGACCTGTTATTTCCGCAAGGTCTTTATAGTGTGGATAAGAAGGGTAGGTCTTGGTACCAGTATTGTGACGTTACAATCCAGTGGAGGGAGAAAGGCACTCTCATACCTTCACAGAAAAAAATACGCTACAACGAGCACTCTCTTGACCAGATTGCGTTTACCGAGCGCTTCACCCTTAGTAAAGGTAAATACGAGTTTAGAGTTAAAAGAGATCGCCCTGAATCTACAGTTGCTTGGTATACGGATAAGGTAGAGTTATTCGGGCTTCGCTCAAAAATATCTGGCAGGCCAAACAGCTATCCTGAGTTCACCACTGTCTCTGTAAAGGTCAAAGGCTCCCACGTTGTATCTGCCGAAGCTGACACAATGCTTAGCGTTGTCGCTGAGCGTATTCTGGGAGGTGGGCCGACAAGGTCGATTGATGATGCGGTGCGGTATATATGCCGAAAACATGAACTTGATGAGCGCTCTATGCAGAAAGCCACTGCCGTATGGAGCAAGCGTGGAGAGTTGTTTGATCATTCATTTGAAAAGCACGCAACTATCAAGCAGGCGCTCGACACTGTACTATCTGTAGGCTTTGCTGAGCCAACTGTTAAGAACGGTCTAATCAGCATCGCTCACGATATGCCGCGTGACCTTAATTTGCGTAAGCAGGTATTCAGCGCGCAGAACACAACCGCCGAGATCGTGACTGAGATTAGCTTGCCTGATGATGACGAGGTTGATGGCATTGATGTTGAGTACATCGACTCACGTAATTTTAGGGTTGAAACAGTTAAGTGCCGTCTGCCAGGCTCGAAAGGTCTTAAAGTTCAAAAGATGCAAGCCGATGGAATCACCGACCGCACCCGCGCATATCGCTGGGGAATGCGCGAGTTATCAAAGATTCGCTACCAGCGTAGACGTATCAGCACAAGTACAGAGCTGGACGCCCTGAACTGCAATTACGGTGACTTGGTGGCTTTTATTGATGACGTTCCGAGCTACGGACAGTCCATGCTGATGGCTGATAAGAGCGGTCTTAATATCACAGTTACAGAGAAGCTAGACTGGCCTGGCGATAATCACGTTGCGGCGTTTAGAGACGAGTTTGGGCGTATGACTGAAGTAGTTCCAGTATCAAGACTAGGTGACAGATCATTTAGGCTGGGTAGGGATATTGATGCCCAAGTAATCCCATACGAAACACAAGTATTCTTCGGGCGCTCAGATCGATTCGTGAGTCATGCAATTGTTGATTCCGTAACTCCACAGGCTGGCTATAATGCTACAATATCCGCAACTGGCTACACTGATATTATTTATGCGTACGATAACGCAGAGGAAGATAACTAATGAGTAGATTTAATACGGGAAACAAGATCGACTCCGATGACTTGAAGGATCTTAGCGATAACGCGAAGAACGCAGATCTTTTCTCTAATGACGTGAATAGAGGGTCATACACAGATCGATTTGGGCGCAACAGAAAAACAATTCACGGCATGGAGTCGGAGTTTTACCGTGACCAAGATGAGCGTAAAGATAAGTTTGATGCGGATCAAAAAGCCCGTGACGATCGATTCAATGAGTTCCTGTCAAGCTCTGGTTATCAATTTTTAGGAGATTATAAGGCAGGCGTAGAGCTAACTGAGTATAACCAGCTTGTGCGAGACGAGAATGGTGAGTTTTGGCGCCTTTCTGGGAAAATGGAACTGCCGTATACAACCACTGGTTTAGGAGTACCAGAGGGTAGCGCGCTAGTGCCAGCAGGGGATGCAACTATTCGACAGGATTTGGCAAACCCAGGCAAGGGTGCGGCGATGGTGGCTCGTGGTGTGGTGGCGGTTGAAAGTATTGCTGACCTACTATCCCTATCGGAGGGGCAGAGGAAAGAGGGGTTGCGGTATCTGGTGAAGGGCTTTTATGCGGATATTGACTTGGGGGGTGGGCAGTTCTACTGGGATGCAGAGCGCCTGAAGGAAACTGCAGACGGTGGTGTATGTATTGACCCAACGGCTCTGGGGGGGTTTGATGGCACATCTAGTACTTACGTCGAACTATTAAAAGAACAAGGAACAGGTACTGGCACAGGTTGCTGGGTAAGGCAGCTAGGAGACGGTAAAGTACGGCCCAGCTATTTTGGCTACATACCAAACAACCCAGATTCTGGGTTGGTGGCGGTGTGGGCAGCGTGCAGGTACGGACGAAACGGCACCGGGGTGCACTTCGTGCTGGATGAGGTGAGCTTAGTCACGTCCACGACGGGTTCCCTTTCTGCATTAGGGGTGGGGGCATTACAGGACGGAGCTTCGCGCGACTTCATTGAGGGTTTAGATAACTTAACCTTAGAAATACCAAGCGGAAAAACGTGGAAACTTAATAGTAACTTTGATTTTAACTTCCGCCCCAAAGGTATTGGCAGGTATGCTGGACACAAGAACTTAAAGGTTTACGGAGGGGGTAGTTTCTCTGGGGGCACAGACCGACCGTTTATCTGCTTTAACTTAGCCCACGTGACTAATGTGACAGTTTTGGACATTACGTTTGATGAGTGCACGAATGGGCACACATTTGATGTCATGGGGTGCACTAACCTACTTTTCAGAGACTGCAAGTGGCTTGGCTCTACCTTAGACTTTAATACCGTCCGCTACAACAAGGAGGCAATCCAATTTGATGTAACAGGAGATGCTGGTCGTAGGATACCGATAGCAGAGGATAACGATTATCTAGACTTCGTAGGGAACAGGCATATACTTATACAAAACTGCCAGTGGAAACCTAAACTAAACCCAGACGGAAGTATTTCATCATACTCAGTACGTCCGTTTGGGCACCATGGGAGTGGGCATGTTGACGTAGACAGAGATGTTGTAATTGAGGGTTGCTACATAGAAGCAGCACATCCCGCAGAAGGCTTGTACAACAAGGGTGGATATTTACTTGAGTTTAATGTCATAGAAGGATTGGTTATCCGGAATAACACTATTGTCCTGAACCACTGCCCTTATTACGGGGTTATTTACTTTAGAGAATCTGCAAGTGGGTTACTTTACGAAAAGTCAACTAACAGCCTCGTAACAGCACCTATGCCCGCTAGACTACCCTGCCCCAAGTTTGAAGGGAACCATATTGAGTATAACATTAGTGGGCGTATATCAGGTGAGAATCAAGACACTAAACTCATCCTTGGCACTGGGGTGCATATCCTGAACAACACTGTAAATACAAACATATCCGCAGGGGACGCCAATGTTAGACACGCTGAGACACCTGCACTTTACAGGATGATCTCCGGTGCATCTACTAGCACGCACCCGAACTACCTGAACGAGGTTATTATTCGGGGGAACAAAGTGCGCGGGGCAATTCGGGAGTTTGGGGGGCTAACAAATGCATTTGCTCAAGGTAGACCGTCATTGGAGCTATACGAGATAGCGGATAACTTCTTTGAGTTTGCTGCAACGTCAACCACCGTGGAAGCGGAAGCGCAAGCAATCAATGTAGTGAATAACTTCATAGGGCTGGGTGCTTGGCTACACCTCTCCGCCTCCATCTTTAACGTCCTAAACGGATATTTTGTAAGGGTAACAGGCAACACAGCTGGACCTAAACGTCAGGGGGAAACCGGAGACATTTACTTTGTACGGTTGTCGGGTGTATCGAGCAGTGCAAACACGATCATTAGTGAGAACATGTCTGCAGATATCATTCTCCAAAATACTTCGGCAACAGTGAAGAAGTACAATAACTATAATATCGGGGGTGCGGACAGCTTGGCTCCTACATCTCAGTAGGCACTGTGATGCCCTGCACATGATAGGGCATCTACGCCGCCAACCTTAAAGCCTCTCTAACCAGATGCTTCTTTTTATCTTTTCTGAGCTGCCTATGCTGCAGTGAGCGCTGGCGATGGACGATTCGGTATCGTAGACATTGTGGTAAACTGGATCAGCAAATCAATGGAGTTTATGCAGTGAAAACAAAATACACCTACATCCACGACCGCCCCGTAATCTATCGGGGCGACACCTTGCCGCCGATGGCTGTGAGACTTGAGCATGAGAATGATCAAAAGATTATCCCCGTGTTTGTTTGCGCGCAAATCCGCAGCCAGTTTGGTGAGGTTATTTACGACTACGATGTGCGGCTTGAAGATGGGCGAGTAGTTTTAGATGCTATATCAGGCTCAGTTACCGCAGGATTCCCCGTCGGCAAGCTTTTATACGACATTGAGTATCGGCTAGAAAACGGTGATACATACACCTTCATCCGCGGCTCGATTACTATTCTAGAGGACGTGTCACGATGCTGAACGTAGAGATTGAAGATTGCGACAAG
>CALKAR010000296.1 GCA_937988745.1 uncultured Peptococcaceae bacterium | reverse complement strand
GGAGTTGGATCAGGCCTATGCCGCTCACCGCATCTACCGGCTATGGGAGGCCAACCGCAAGGTCTACGGCCGCCGTAAACTCTGGAAGGCCGCTGTCCGCGACGGCATGAGCATCGGTCGTGACCAGGTCGAACGGCTGATGAAGATCACCGGCATCCGCGGTGTCTCACGCGGGATGCACCGTAAGAAAACGACGGTGGCCAACCCCGCTCACCGCCGGCACCCGGACCGGATCAACCGCAGATGGACGTATCCGTCGCACCCGGATCAGTGGTGGATCGCGGACTTCACCTACGTGTGGACCCGCCAGGGCTTTTGTTACGTCGCCTTCATCGTCGACGCCTATTCGCGGATGATCCTCGGCTGGGTGGTCACCACGGTCATGGACACCCGGATGGTGCTCATGGCCCTGGAACACGCCCTGTTTTCCCGCCGGCGCACCCGCATGGATTTCACCGCCACCGGCATCGTTCACCATTCGGACGCTGGGGTCCAGGGTGGATTCAATCGGTCGTCGCAACACCTTGATCATGGAGGTGTTAGACGATGGCAACAGCAGACTGGGACAAGAAGACCAGTGACGTACCAGAGGAGTCTCGTCGGCAGTGGCGTGCCGACCGGGCGTTAAGGCCAGCGATGCGTTCGCCTGGTCGGCCGGAGCCGTCCCGGGCGGTACAACGTCAGTTCTGGCGCGCGATCGAGACCGGGATGACGACGGCGGAGGCGGCGTTGGCGGTCGGAGTGTCGGTGCCGGTGGGGACGCGGTGGTTTCGTCATGCTGGCGGTATGCCTCCGATTTCATTGGTCGAGCCGACCGGCCGCTATCTGTCGTTCGAGGAGCGTGAGGAAATAGCGATCATGCACGCCAAAGACAAGGGCGTGCGTGAAATCGCCCGCGTACTGGGACGGGACCCGGGGACTATCTCGCGGGAGTTGCGTCGCAACGCCGCGAGACGGAGCGGGAAACAAGAGTATCGGGCGTTGGTCGCGCAGTGGAAGGCGCAGCAGGCAGCGAAGCGTCCGAAAGCCGCCAAGCTGGTGACCAACGATCAGTTGCGCGAGTACGTTCAACAACGCCTCGACGGATCAGTGAAGCGTGCTGATGGAACGGTCGTTGCTGGGCCGGTGACGGGGGGATGGAAGGGCCGGGGCAAGCCGCACCGGCAGGATCGTCGGTGGGCGACGGCGTGGAGCCCAGAGCAGATCTCTCACCGGCTTGAGATCGATTTCCCTGATGATGAGTCCATGCGTATCAGTCACGAGGCGATCTACCAGTCGTTGTTTATCGAGGGGCGTGGCGCACTCAAGCGTGAGCTGGTTACTTGTCTGCGCACCGGGCGGGCACTGCGCCAGCCGCGGGCGCGAGCACGGAACAAGCCGCAGGGACATGTCACCGCAGAGGTGGTCCTTAGCAATCGACCCGCCGAAGCCGCTGACCGCGCGGTCCCTGGCCACTGGGAGGGCGACCTGATCATCGGCACGGGCCGGTCCGCGATCGGCACGGTCGTTGAACGCTCCAGCCGGTCGACGCTGCTGGTGCACCTACCAAGACTCGAGGGGTGGGGTGCGACATCTCCCACGAAGAACGGCCCATCGCTGAGCGGGTACGGTACCGAAGCGATGAACACTGCGCTGACGGCGTCGATCACCCGCCTACCCGAACAGCTTCGCAAGACCCTTACCTGGGACCGCGGCAAAGAGCTCTCCGGGCATGCCCGGTTCACCCTCGACACCGGCACGAAAGTGTTCTTCGCCGACCCACACTCGCCCTGGCAACGGCCCACGAACGAAAACACCAACGGGCTGCTGCGGCAGTACTTCCCGAAGGGTACGGACCTGTCGAGGTGGTCTGCTGAGGACCTTGAAGCCGTTGCCCTCGCACTCAACAACAGGCCCCGAAAAGCCCTAGGCTGGCGCACTCCAGACGAAGTCTTCAGAGAGCAGATAAACTCACTCCAACAGCCCGGTGTTGCATCGACTGGTTGAACCCGCCCAGTACACCTCGCTGGCGTTCACGGACGCGCTGGCGGAGGCCGGGTTGCAGGGCTCGATCGGCTCCGTCGGAGACGCCCTGGACAACGCGATGATGGAGTCGACGATCGGGCTGTACAAGACCGAGCTCATCGACCTCGATCCTGCACGGACATGGAGGGATGCCCAGGAGGTCGAAACGGAAACGGCCTCGTGGGTCTACTGGTATAATCACCAGCGTCTGCATTCGTCGATCGGTGACGTTCCCCCGATCGAATACGAGCAGGACTACGAGGAATTCAACATCATCAGAAGAGCCCAGTAAGGCTTTTACCCGTAGTCTCCGAAAAACTCAGGCCGATTCAGTCGGCGCCGGCGTCGTTTCCTGTGGTGTGGAGGTGGTCTCTCAGGGCGAGAATGTGGTCGGTTCTTGCTTGTGGTGTGGCGTGTGGGGTGGTGTGTGGGCGCCGTGATTGGGGTTCGAGTCCGGTTAGTCCTGCGGTGCGGTAGCGGCGCATGAGTTCTCGGATCCATCGTTCGGAGACGTGGAACATGGTTGTGGCGCTGGCGTGGGTCATGCCGGTGGTGAGGATGGTTTCGACGATAACTTTGTTGGAGGTTTTCTTGGTGCCCATGGCTTATTGTGGACCGGCGGGATGCTGCGAGACATCCTGACCACGCTGTCGCAGGAACACGGTGGGCTGTGTGGGGGCGGATGCTGGGGACCGGAACGATGTTATGACAGTTCACGGCGGTGGTGACCGGAATGATGCTGCAGGAGATACAGGAACGATGTCCTGGAACCAGACACCCCCTCGGGCACCATGAGCGGTTCTCGAACTGAACCGGCCGGAGGTCACAAACTCGAAAGAGGGTGTGACCTCCGATTTTTCTTGTTTTCGGGGTCGGGGCAAGGCTTTAGCATTTAAGTTCTTGTTTTCGTCGTTAAGTTCATAGCTTTCAGGTGTTTTGTGAACAGTTTCGAGACACGAAATTCATCGTTCCAATTCCGCAGGATGTGAGAATGGTCTTAGAGTGCTGACGGAAAGGTCATCTCCTTGCAGCTTTAAGAACATCGGCATCCTACTTCAATGTCCTGAGGGTGGACTCGATTCTGCCAGGTTCGATGAAGTGGAAGCGTTGACAGTCGGAGAAGTTAAACAGCTCCATTGTCTCCTTCCTTTTGGCTACCTCAACGGTGCGATAGGTCTATTTCAATTAACAAACGCTTGCAACGATGTCAACTCTTACAATCTCGTTGGTCAGGGTGAACCGAGTAGTCAAACCGACCGTATCGCACAGCTATTTCTTCCCTTTGTGGATAACCGTCTAGAGATCACAGGATGGCATGGAATAAGAGATGGGATAGGGCACCTTGTCCGTGCCTCCTTGACGCAAAGACATTTACTACGGAGCTTCGACAAGTACGGGTCGAGTTATAGAATTATTTCCTCATTCAAAAACTATGGTTCTCCTGTACAACGAGCTCGTCATGATCTTCCTTTGGAGGATATGCGTCGGCGTGAAGTATTCGGAGCCATGGCAGTCGGGTAACTCTTCAATTGGTCGTTGAAGATTGATTAGACTCAATGGTATGTCTGTGCGATCTGGCCATATCAGGTATTGGGAGTATTTCGTTGTGGCCGCCGAACAGGGCAGTCTTTCTCAAGCGGCGGTATATTTGGGGATTACTCAGCCTCCTGTTTCGCAAGGGATTAAACGCTTGGAATCTGAGGTGGGTGGGCAGCTACTTGAAAGAAGACGGGACGGGGTCCATCCTACTTCTTTGGGTCGAACGCTTCTTCCGCAAGCGCGAGTCCTTATTCGCGATGCTCAAGAGCTTCATAATCTGGCTGAAGACACCCTGGGCAGTGGAGCTTTAAGAATTGGGTTCGTTCCGTCTCTACCAAATTTGTGTGCGGCAATGATTGCTCACGAACATAGCTTTGAGTTGGATCCTATATATAGCTCGGGAACTGCTGCTGAGCTGGTTCGGAAAGTTGAAGATGGCGAAATTGATTGTGCAATCATCGAAGATCCTTCTCCGGTGGGCTCCCTGGTTCGAGGTAAATTACACGAGCTGCCTCGCCTTCTATTTGGTGGCGACGAGACAAATAAATCGTTAACAACTTTGCGTGACTACGTATTGTTAGATGACACTAGGGCTATCAGTCCAGCTGCAGCCGACAGACTTGCAGATGCCTTTTTCAGCAGGGGTGTTAACCCAACAGTGCGACCACGTCCAGAAAATGCGATTCTGGCCGCCGAGCTCGGTAGCGGGAGAGCGATCGCATTGTCTACCCCTGATTGCCCATTCCTAGCTCCAGGGTTTACTTTAGGTCGTCAATTTAATTTGCGACTGCGTGTTGTGGTCTCTTCACATCGAAACTCGACTGAATCTGGACGCGATATTCGCAGCATTCTAGATTCCGTACTAACTAAGTCAGTAAGAAGAATGGAATCATTAAAAAGAGAGCGAAACGATGGTGGAGAGTGAAAGAACCGATCGACAGATTCGAGAAGTTCTTGCCAATGCTGGCTGCGACGGATGGGCATGGGCTCAGTACCTAGATACAGGTGTGCCTGGGATCGGGTTTCGCCAAAACGATGTAGTTGCGATTGCTTCAATGTACAAACTTTTCGTACTTGGGGCCTACTGCATGGCAGTTGATGACCAGCAATTGGATCCGATACAGCGCATCGTTATCACCCCATCGAAGCAACCCCGGGGAGGTGTGGGCTTCGGCCATTTTGAAGACGCTGTTACATTGAGCATGCGAGACCTTGTTCGGCAGATGATTATGGTTTCTGACAACGTTGCTGCTCATGCGCTCATTGAAAGAATACCGGCACGCTATTTTGATCTTGTTATACAAAAAGCCGGACTAAATGATTCCGTCATAGCCTTGCCAGGTTCTTTGACTCACAACGCAGAATTGCTCGACCACGATGTAAGTCCCGCAGTAGAAACTCGTCGATTACTTTCAGAACACCCTCGCGCGTCACTAGATGAAATTGCATTCAATTCGTCTAGTACTGCTCGTGAACTGGTGGTGCTATTGGCTTGGATGCTCGGCGAGGGTGATCTCAGTTCTACCATGCAAAACTTTGCGGAAGAAGTGTTAAGTCAACAAGCCTGGACCCACAGAATTCCTTCTGCGTTTCCTGCGGATGGTGTTCGGTTTTCCGGAAAGACAGGGACCATTGGCCCGATACGAGGCGAAGTATCCTTGATCTCTATTGTTCATGAAACACCAATTGCCGTGTCTGTGGTGACGAGATCTGCACGAGTTGGAACCAATCTGCCGAAATCTGATCTAGCGATCGGAAATATTGCCAGGATCCTTGTTAATGAGCTACTGGCTTACCAATAGTTGCTAAATAATTATGTCTTTGACCATTGTCTATTTCGATAATGAATGATCACTAAGGCAATACGCTTGTGGGCCGAAAGCCTCGTTGGTGCCTATTGTTTTTGTATGAACGTTTTTCGAAATACCCGACGCATTGGTGTGCAAACGGGCATTGTTGTGACCACGGCGTTGATTGCTTCAAGTTGCTCGCTAATCCCTGGCAAGGATGTAGCTGAATCATTTTCAGTTGCGGTTGGCGAAGGGGATTACGCGGGTGCTGCTGAGCTGACCAACGAGCCAGAGCTAGCGCTAAGCTATTTTGAGGCTCTTGAAGCGGGAGTGGGAGAACTGTCGCTGAATATCGATATTGAAGGTGATTCCGACTTTCGCGAAACAGTTGTTGAATGGAGCTTGCCCAGCGGCGACTCGGCCACGACGACGGGTCAAATTGGTACCGATCTAGTTTCTGGAAAAGTAGAGTGGACACCATCCATTCTCTCCGGTCTCTTTACAAATGAAACGAGAGTTATCTACTCCGACGACCGTGACTATTCGACACAACTAGTTGATCGTAATTCTCGCTCAATTATGAAATGGACCTCAGTTACAGCAGTCCGCGCAGGAGCCGATAACGTTGGTGATGCACACGAAATCGCTGAAGCACTTGATCCTATTATTCCTGGTTACGGCCCTGAAGATGTCGAATCGGTGATTCAATCAAACCCGGATGGTGATACGACCCTTGTAAGGCTACGAAAAGAAGACGCTCAAATTGTCATGCCAGAATTGCGACTCATTGACGGGCTGGACTTCGTCGAAGAAGGCGACCTTCTTTCAGGATCAAGAAATCTTCAGACCCCAATTGATGCCGGATTGCGCGAATATTGGCTGGATAAGACAAATGAGACTGCCGGATGGACTCTACGCGCGGTTGAACCGAATGGTGGCGAGAATATTCTCGACCAGAAGGAACCACAGAAAGTCCAGAACATTCAAACGACGCTTGATATCGCTGTTCAAGGCGCCGCACAGCGAGCTGTTGATCAGCAGGAGAATCCAGCCTCCCTAGTTGTCATTTCTCCCTCCAACGGCGGGATTGTCGCAGTTGCGCAGAACAAGGCAGCAAGTGAACAAGGTGCTGTGTCCCTGATGGGGCTGTATCCGCCCGGCTCAACCTTTAAGACAGTCACAACTGCAGCAGCTTTAGACAGAGGACTGTCTCCGGACGCATTGGTTGAGTGTCCAGCAACTGCAGAAATCGACGGGCGAGTGATCCCCAACGACAACGAGTTTGACTTGGGTACCGTTACAATGACTACCGCTTTTGCGGCATCGTGCAACACCACTCAAGGATTTATTTCTCGTGAGTTTGAACCAACATCGATGAAGAACACTGCGCTAAGCCTGGGTCTTGGAATTGACTTTACTACTCCCGGCCTAACCACGGTGACGGGCTCTGTACCAGAAACCGAAGCTGGTGCTGCACGGGTAGAAGCTGCAATTGGGCAGGGCGAAGTGCTTGCTTCACCTTTTGGTCTCGCTGTTATGGAAGCGTCATTAGCCAATGGGGGGAAAGTCATCAATCCACAAGTGATATTTGGCGAGGAATCGGCGCTCGATCAGAATCCAGAGCCGCTGTCTCCCCGCACAGTTGAAGCGATTCGCGCCATGATGTATGAAGCTGTTGCTACTGGCTCGGCGCGATCTTTGAATGACATTGAAGGGCTAGGTGGTAAGACTGGCACAGCGGAGATTGATGGTCAGGAGGCCTACGGTTGGTTCGCAGGTATTGTTGATGACTACGCATTTTCAAGTCTTGTTGAACGTGCAGGATCATCAGGTCCAGCACTAGAGGTAGCGGGAGCATTCCTACGAGATGAAACTATCCTGTAACCAACGGTTTGAGCTGTTCATCGGTCATCCCGTGGGATCGCGAAGCTAGTGACGGGGCGTCCTTCAACAGCGGTGTGCAATTCTGTGGCCTTGGCTTCGTCGAATCGTACACGGGGGACGTCGGTGTGACCGGTATGTAGCAGGCATGGTGATTGGTTTTGTTGATGTCTCATCAGGTAGTGAGGGCGACGGTTGTGCCGGTGGTCATGGCCGGCCTCCTTGCGGAGCCGATTCGAAGAGATTATATGCGGCTAGTTTTAATGATCCTTCAGCAAGGAGGCGATAGTCGGCATGCCGCACGGTACGGGCTGTTCGGCGATAAGTCCAAACAGAAGCATCTTCGGGAACAGCGTGACCCAATTGAGCCGAACGGCGGTCACCGCTGCTCGTCTACGCCGTGGGCGTGCGGCGGGCTAGGACTCGGAGGGGGTGCCGTCGGCTGCTCAACCCCTTCGATCTTGAAGGGGGAGCCATCGGCCTTACTGGCTTTACTGTCCTCCGCGCCCTCGATAGTACTGTGTTCGGCCCGGTCCCGCACCCCGGATTCGCGCCGGGGCAAGAACCCCATCATTGCGTAGACGCCGACGAACCGCAGGCA
>CALKAR010000295.1 GCA_937988745.1 uncultured Peptococcaceae bacterium | reverse complement strand
TATTAAAGTGGAAACAGAGTTTCAAGGTTCACTTAACCTAACAACCAGTAATGGAGCAATTCCTTCGATCTGACAGAGGGTCATTTTCCCTAAGAACCTCCATGGTCGGATAGAACTGGGAGAGCTCTGTCTCACTAATTCCAGTTCGGTCCAAACATCGAATGGTCGTATTGAGGGTGAAGTGGCATTACCCCGTCATGGCCATTACGTATTTGAGACATCGAACGGCTTAGTAGAATTTCGGTTAGGTGAAGACACCATTACAAACCAGAAGCATGTGCATATTCGTCGTGGAGATGAGCCTGCCATTGGGATTACGACGTCCAATGGGAATATATCTATTCGAGGAAGGGATATGAAAGGGGTGGATGACTAGGGCGGTTTTTCTCCTATCTAGCGCCTCTAGGAAGGTATTAGGTGGGATTTGTCTAAGACTGATTAGGCTTCGTGGAAGCTAGCGAAAAAGTAATGCTCTGGAAGTGAGAATGGGTTGAATAATTTTGATGCTCTTACACGTGCGTTGGGGTATATAGAGAGAAATTTGACTGATGATGTAGATATGACTGAGCTTGCAAAGTACAGCTGCGTTTCGCTCAGTGCTTTACAGAAGATTTTTCGTTATACGTTTGATTACAGTATCAAGGAGTATGTCTCGAAAAGAAAGCTAACGGTAGCCGCCCGGGGACTATTGGAGACACAAAATACGGTGATTGATATTGCTTTGAAATGCGGATATAACTCCCCGGAAACATTTACGAGGGCTTTTCGCCGATTTTGGGGTATGTCTCCATCTGAGTTTCGTAAAAACGGGACATTTACCGAGATTTTCCCTGAAATTATTGTGGAAGAGACAACTAACGAGCAATATCATGTGTATAAAAACAACGCTGAAATGTATGACTATTTATTAGAGAACAAAAATATTTTCATTATCTGTTTCGATGTGGTCGGCCTAATAAATATTAACAAGATTTCGAGGGAAATTGGAGATAGAGTCATTATGGAGGCAGTCAAACGTATCAACAGCATCCGTGAAGATTCTATGCCGTTGTTTCGCCTTGGTGGAGACGAATTTGCATTGTTAGTGACCGGAAAAGGAATTGACTATTGTTTCCAGGTTGAGCAGCAAGTAACAGAATGGAACAAGAATCCGCTGTCCGTTGACGGAATGGAAGTGCCTGTTGTGCTGCGGACATGGATTGGACGAAACATGATCGACGATTCAGCCCGTGCAACCTCACAAAACTTGATTCATAAAGTCAAACACGCGTGGGATAGCAAACCAAACTAACGGAAATATGCTCAAAACGTCAAGAGGTCTCTTTCCAAATGGTATATCATAAGAGGTATCCATTGGAAAGGGGCTTCTTTATATGATGAATGTAATCTTTCTTGGGCTTGTAAGCTTTTTTACGGATTTGTCCAGCGAGATGGTTTATCCGCTGATTCCTATTTACTTAACGTCTGTTCTCGGCGCAACACCTACTTTGGTGGGGGTTATCGAAGGCATAGCAGAGAGTATTGCCAGTCTGCTAAAAGTGTTTAGTGGATATATCAGCGATAAATACGATAGAAAAAAGCCCATTGCCTTCATTGGATATGCAACTGGATTGGTGTATAAGGTTTCCCTGATATTTGCAGGTTCATGGTCTGGAATTCTATTTGCAAGGATAATTGACCGATTCGGCAAAGGTATAAGAACAGCACCGCGAGATGTCATGGTATCAGAATGCGCAGGCAAAAATACTAGAGGGAAAACCTTTGGCGTCCACAAGGCACTGGATATGGCTGGGTCAGCGATCGGCATACTACTGGCGTTTGTGCTTTTTAAATCTTTTGGCAGTGACTCCTATAAGACAATATTTGCTGTTTCTA
>CALKAR010000294.1 GCA_937988745.1 uncultured Peptococcaceae bacterium | reverse complement strand
CTGCTGAAATCCGGAGGGTTTAGAAACCAGCTACACCCTTAAATGCGAAGAGCCCCTTTAGCTCCTGAATAAAGTTATCTAAAAGGGCTGGCTCGGTTTTTAAGTACATTTTCGCCTCGCTTGCCTCTTCCTGTCCCTTGAACTCAAAGTATTCAGATTGCTGATGAGTTGCTATGTACAAAGCCCCCGGCTTAGGAAAGTGAAGCCTCGCAGAAAAAGCACCGTTGGCGTATTCACGACCAAACTGACCCAGCAATATGTCTTTTAAACCACCGTAATAATGGTTTTTAAAGACATTAAGTGCGTTTACCAACTCTAAAATTTGATGACTGCCAACATAAACTTTATTAGTAAATATCGATTTACCATTACAGACAGAAATTTTCAATTCGATCAGATCATCATCAAACCATACTTTTTCTAAAGAAATCTCAGGTTTCAATGCTGCTCCTTGCACCTAACGTTCGAGCTGAGCCGCCCGCTGCCTGCCGCAGCGGGTCGGCTCAAGCGAGGGGTTATGCGGCATCTGGTGATACCCTCACTGACTCCCGTTCTTCTCGAAGAGTAGCTTCCCAATCCACCACACGGAGTGCCCGACGTTGTGGATGAGTTGCTCGCCTTGGCGTAGGTAGGAACGGCTCTCGTCGATTCCAGCGAGCTTCAAGGCCGCGCCAATCTTTGATCCAGTCGGATGAGCATCACCAACTCTCAAGTCGTAAGCGCCAACCACGGGACCCAGTACAGCGCGAGCTCGTTCTTCCCCAACTTCTTTGGCCAATACGTCCTGAAGAAGTTTGTTTGAGCCAAGTTTGTCTTTTCCCGCATGGCTGGAGAGCTTGCGCAGTTCGCGAACATTGAGACGATCCGAGAACACGCGGATGATGTCTTTTGCGAGCCGCAGCAATGAGGCTTGGTTCCTGCTATGGAATCGAGACACCTGCTGCATGCTCGACTCGTCGTCAATATCGTGGCTGAACAAGGCAATACCGAACCTGTCGTGGAAGCCTTTTTCGAGCAGCCGCATGCTCACGAAGAGCAACTCTTCAACTGCGTGCGTAGATGCCGGCTGGGCCTTGACTTGTGCCGACAGCAATTCTCCCGAAACCTTGCCGTCCGGTTGGACGTTGTGTGCTGCCCAGATGTGTTGCTCCCAAGCTTCGAGACGGGCGATGTCGTAGGCGTAGACCGTTAGCAAGTCGGCGGAGTTGATGCCGAAGTGCGTGGCGTACCCGGAGGTCGAGCGAATACCACCTGTCTCCGCCGTATACCACTTCAGAGCGAAGCCGCGGTGGCTTAGAAGTTCAGGCACTACGCTTGAACGAAACCAAAGCCATCGCCCAACATCTTCATGATTTAGCGTTGACGACGCCGCTCTTGCTCCATCAGTCTCGACAATGAAGTGCGGCAAGGTTTGATCAATGTCACCGCGGACCCGTACGCTCCGACCTTGGTGATCGATCCACTCATCCCTCCAAAACTCACCTTCGACGCGGACTCCGTTGGGGCCAGCGTGTACTCCTTCTGACTTCTCAAACTCTGTGTTCTCGTCCCTCTCTGGGCCTAGGACGGGAGCGTCCTCTTCCTCATCAACATCAGTTCTCCAGACGCGGAATGACGCCCAACTTCCCCCATACACATCATTGAGACTTCGAACGAGGAGTTCGAAGTGGCCGCCATCTCGCTCGCTCTGATGACTCTCTAGGCCTTCGTACTCGGTGCCCTCAATAGCGGCCACATTCTCAACACGTTGACGATAGTAGGAAAGACGTAGGGCAAGACCTCTGGCGGCGAGATAGTCCATGAGAAAGGCCCGCTTTATCTCGATGAGTTGGTGCTTGCCATCAGCGTCAAGAACCTCCCGAGCGACGACCACGAAATCCTCTTCGGGCCTGACCCAGTTGTTCCCCTCCTTAATTAGGCGTAGCGCAACGACGAGGTCTGGATTCAATATCCATCTTGTCCCGCCGACCACGGGCTGGTCGTGAACGAACACAAGTTCGACTCCGATTGGCTCCTTGTCGTTGTACTGATACTGGTCTATGGGCGAGTAGTAACCATCCTTGTAGGCGTATGGCCGCGCACTGTGGCCAATACCTATGTCGCTCCAGCTCAAGCTCTCGGCGATCTCTCGGTGTTGCGGAGGAAATGCAACCGATCCACAACCGAAGAACTCGCGGACATAACCGACTTCGTTAACCCGTGCTTGGCCTTGCTCATTATCTTGGGCTGCGCGCAGCGGAATCCATGTTGCGTTGGCGAAGGCTCGGCGAGTCTCCCTTGTTTGAAGAATCCAGTCTCTTTTCATTCGTCGTCACTTATGGGTGGACAGATAATCCACTGCCTCGCGGGCGGCGATCTCACTCGGTCGTTCTGGATGCGCTTGGCTTGCCACGTTGGCTTGTCGATGCCGCATAACGCTTGCAGCATGCGCGCCCTTGAAATGGAGCCGAAGGCGCAATGTAAAGG
>CALKAR010000293.1 GCA_937988745.1 uncultured Peptococcaceae bacterium | reverse complement strand
AGCGCCAGGTTGTGGCCCTGGAGGTCGCCGGTTCGAATCCGGTTACTCACCCCATTTGGATAATCAGCGGCTCAGTGAAGTACTGAGCCGTTTTTTTGTACCTAGAATAAGAAACCGGTGACCGTTCCTGGTCACCGGTTTCCATCTTCCGCTGCTTTGCTCAGTTCACGCAGGCTCTGAGCGCTTTTGTTCATTGAAACAAGTGAATCATGCAGCTCCTGTGTGATGCGGTTTTGCTTTTCCTCCAGTTCGCGAATATCGGCTACTACTAGATTAACCTGGTTCGTAATGGCTGAAAGGGCTGCATAGATGTCTTGAATGGTGCCACCCACCGACTGGACGGATCGGACGGATTGGGCAGAAAGATCGTGAATAGCATCTGCAACCACGCTGAAACCTCGTCCGTATTCGCCTGCCCGAGCGCTTTCAATCGCGGCGTTGATCCCTAGGATTCGGGTTTGATCGGCCACCTTGCGGATGATCTGCATGATCTCCTCTGTTTTCTGCAGGAGCTGATGGCTGTTGGCGGTAAGTTCCGCTAAAGATTGAGTGCGCTGTGCTGCTTCGTGGAGTGCAGCTTCATACTGCGAGTTCAGCTCCTCCAGCTGAACAGTACTGTGTTGAATAAAAGACAGCAGGTGGGTTGATTCATTCATTAGAACTTCCATTACCTTGTCCCGTTCATCGATCATTGTCCAGAGGAGCTCAGCTGCTTGTGTTGTAATAATGTCTAGGTTGTCATCTTGCAGCGCGCTAAGCTCAGCGGCAACGGCTGGCACGCCTGTGGCGTCAATTAGGATCTTCCTTCCGGGTAGTGTCGCTAAATCGCGGAAATCAGGCGTGGTAAATATTCCCTTACTCCTGGCCAGCTTGATTCCGGGGCTGTTTGGATTAGGGTCGGCGATACCAACGATGGACAGCCCATGACTGTGCAGCATCATGTCGAGGAGGGAGGTTCCTCCGTGACCGGCACCTACAATTCCTACTTGAATCATGGTTTCCAACTCCTTTTATATCAACTGTGTTTAATTCGTCGCCCCCAGCGATTATTCCTTTCCGTAAGGCAGGATTCGGCCCTACAATAATTGAAGATTATCATGCTTGAACAACCTCATATATGTGTGAAAGGGATGTCTATGACTGGTACAATGAAAGCCGTGGCGAAACTTGGGCCTCGCCCAGGCGCCGAGATTATTGAAGCTCCCATTCCGCAGCCAGGGCCAGGTGAGGTCTTGGTTAAGGTTAAGGTAACCGCGATCTGCGGAACTGACGTGCATATCTATAACTGGGACCAATGGGCCCAGTCTCGCGTTAAACCACCTCTGATTTTTGGGCATGAGTTCTGCGGTACTGTTGTAGAACTAGGACCCGGCGTGAAGGGCGCTAAAGAAGGCGATTTTGTTTCTGTTGAGACCCATTTTACCTGCGGTGTCTGCCGGTTCTGTCGGACAGGCAGGGGGCACATCTGTGAAGATGTGAAAATCGTGGGGGTTGACAGGGATGGATGCTTTGCCGAATACGTTACCGTTCCCGCGGAGAACCTGTGGGTATGGCAGACTGATGTAGATCCTGAAGTTGCTGCTATTCAAGACCCGTACGGCAACGCTGTTCACACTGCTTTAGCTTGTGATTTGGTAGGCAAGCGGGTACTTATTACAGGTGTGGGGCCAATTGGGCTCGCCGCAATTCCAATTGCAAAAAAGGCTGGTGCACTCCAAGTAATCTGCACAGACATAAGCCCGTATCGGCTTGACTTAGCTAGGCAGCTGGGAGCTGACGTGGCCATCAACGTGGCAGAAACCAACATGTGCGATGCGATTCAAGAGGCCACTAATGGGTGGGGTGTTGAGGTTCTTCTGGAAATGTCAGGCAGTGAATCTGCCATCAACGATGGCTTGAAATGCTTAGCCAACGGTGGAGAAGCCGCTCTGCTGGGTATTCCGTCTCGCCCCATTACAATGGACTTAGCGGATGCCGTGGTCTTTAAGGGTGCAACCTTGCATGGTATCAATGGGCGGAAGATGTTTGAAACATGGTATCAAGGTCAGGCACTGATAGAAAGCGGCTTGGACCTGAGACCTTTGATTACCCATCGGTTTGACTTAACTCAGATTGATGAGGCTATGGAATTAATGAATGCTGGACAGTGCGGCAAGATCGTACTATATCCGAATGGGAGTGATGATTAGTGGATGCCCTGAGTTTCTTGGATCAAGAGATCCAAAACCTAAAGGATCAAGGGTTATACCGTATTCCTCGCGTCCTCAGTGGGGAGCAGAAGCCAGTAGCTTATTATGATGGGAACAAGGTTATCAACCTTTCTTCCAATAACTACCTTGGCCTGGCTAACGATCCGAGACTGAAAGAAGCAGCCATTAAGGCTACTGAAAAGTATGGAGTGGGTTCAGGTGCGGTGCGTACCATCGCTGGAACCATGGACATACATCGGGAATTTGAAGAAAAACTGGCCAAGTTCAAAAATGTAGAAGCCTGCTTGGTTTTTCAGTCAGGTTTCACAGCCAACTCAGGCACGGTTAGTTGTATCTTAGGCCGCGAAGATGTGATCATCAGTGATGAACTCAACCACGCTAGTATCATCGATGGTTCCCGCCTGAGCCGGGCTGAAATTAAGGTATTCCCCCACGGTGATTTAGAAGCTCTAGAAGAAGCTCTCAAATCCAGCGAGGGCCGGCGGACATTGGTCATTACTGATGGCGTTTTCTCAATGGATGGCGATATCGCTAAGCTGCCAGAAATTGCAAAGCTAGCGAAGCAGTATGGCGCGATCCTCATGGTAGACGACGCCCATGCCAGCGGTGTTTTAGGAAAGAACGGCCGAGGAACCGTTGATCATTACGATCTCCACGGTCAGGTAGATATTCAGGTAGGTACTCTTTCCAAAGCCCTTGGCGGGTTGGGCGGCTATGTGGCAGGTCCGCAGAAGCTCATCGACTACTTAGTGCAGAGGGCCCGCCCGTTCCTGTTCAGCACCTCACATCCGCCAGGTGTAATCGCAGCAGCATCGAAAGCTATTGATATTCTGATGGAAGAGCCTGAGCTGATTGATAAGCTGTGGGATAACACCGACTTCTTCCGGAAAGGCCTGCAGGATCTCGGTTTCGATACCGGACCCAGCGAGACACCTATCATTCCAGTAATTGTCGGTGATGAGCGCAAAACCATGGAGTTGGCTGATCAGCTGTTCGAAGAAGGGGTCTTCGCTCAAGGCATTGCCTTCCCAACAGTACCTAGAGGAAAGGCTCGAGTGCGGACTATCATTACAGCTGCGCATACAACAGAAGATCTGCAGCAAGCCCTGGACGCGTTTGCCAAAGTCGGACGCAAACTAGGTTTGATTTAAAGCCAAACACCCTAACCAACGCGGTTAGGGTGTTTTTGGCAGCATGACTCGAGCTGCGAGTGGTTCGATGCGTGCCGAGAGAGGCGTCGCGGCGCACAAATCTCCGTCAAACATCTTGGGCAGAGGTTCACAATCAAACTGTACTGTCTTGGCGGTTTTAATGGTCACGGCCGGATGAGTCGTGTGGCCGCCGAAGTAGACTCTTGGCAGTGCGGTAGCTAGTTCCCACTTGCTGACTTTATCAATAATAACTACGGTAAAATGCCCATCATCAAAACGAGCTGCGGGCGCAAACTTCAGCCCACCACCGCCGTACGGCATGTTCATTACCATAATTCCCAAGACATTCCGCTCTAGAACCTCCTCATCAAGGGTAATTTTCACATCATAAGACTTGAGGTGTTTGAGCGTATGGGCAACCCCGGCTAGAATCGCTGCTGGGCCTTTTAAAGCTCCGTCTCTGTGGGTATTTACATATTCGATAACAGTAACAGGAAAGCCAATTGACGCTAGCACTCCAAAAACCTTGTCATTTTCAATGCCCACATCGATGGGCGTGGGGGTGCCGTTCAGTAATGTCTCAACTGCATCAGCCGCGTTCCGAGGCAGCCCTAGGCCTCTAGCATAGTCATTACCTGTGCCGCCAGGAATAATCCCCAAAATGCTTGTGCTTTTGTAAATACCCTCCAATACCTCGCCGATGGTCCCATCACCGCCTAGAGCAGCTACCACTTCGTGGTTTCTGCTTGCCTTTTCTGCCAGCTCAATTCCGTGGCGGTGGCCTTCCGTGTAAAATATCTCAAAATCTACATCTTTGTCCTTCAAAATGCTTTCTACTTCTTGCGCAACTCTCCGGCCTCTGCCACGTCCAGCGGCAGGATTGGCGATAATGGCAAGACTCATGGCAAAACCTCCTGTTCTCTTCTGCTCGTTTAATTTTCGCCATTATAAAAGAAAACCCCTTCGTCCATACTAGTGGAAGAAGGAGGTGCCAAGGCATGCCGAAGGACAAGCGCAAACAGGACAAGATGGAAAAACGCAAGCAGAAACGTGATGTCAACAACCTCTTTGAAACCGGCGATGAGCTGACTCAGGGCGGTTATCAGCAGCAGTATGGAGCTGCTGCAGATCAGCAGCAAAAGAGGCAGAAAAAGCAGGGACCAGAAAATCAGTCATAACGAAAAAATAGGGGAGTGCTGCCGCACTCCCCTTTCTTCCGGTCCAAATTTACATCCGCAGCTGGCTGAACTGAGCTGTTAATTCTTCCGCTGCATCTAGGACACCCTGCGTGTTTTGGCGCAAAATCTGCAGATGCAGGTTCTCAATTCCTTTAGAAATGGATTCTTCTATCTCAAGAACTGGGCCGCTTGCCCGCATATTCCGCCACATGTTTTCCAGCCGCATTACTTCTTGAGCAGCGACTGCCCAGCGTTCGTCAAGGACTTCTCTGCAGATAAAGTCCAGTGAGGTTTGTAGACTGCTTACGCTGGGGACTGCTGATGGGTTGGGGGGTGCAAATTCGGTCAACCTGATTTCAGAATTATCGTCGTGAGGTTGTGGCCCGGTTAGGCCCCCGGTGAGCTGCAAGACTGCCAAGACCACTACCCCCAGCAGAACAAGCGATATGAAGATCTGTCTCCGCACTCTATGACCTCCTTTCCCTTCTCAGTATTCCCCGTATTGATTCATTAAATTGGTTCACAATAATCGCGAGGGAAAAGAGGAGGGAGACTATGAAAATAATGTGGATCATCCGGGAGGCACAGGGCGGGATGCTCAGTCATCTCAGCCAGCTGCTGGCGGGTATGGCTGATCACGACCTCGTAATCGTGGCTCCCAAATCCTTACAGGAGTGGGCTGGCGAACGCCCTTTTTTCCCTGTAGAGATAGGTGATCGCATCAATCCTAGGCAGGACTTTGGTGTTGTCCGGCAGCTGAGGGCTCTATTAAGCAACCACCGACCCGATGTCGTGCACATCCACGGTCTAAAGGCGGCCCTGGTTACCGTTATGGCCAGCACTCTCCTGCGGTCCAGACCGCGCTTAGTTTTCACGCTGCACAATAATCTGCCACTGCCCGGTAATCTTTTCCGTCGAACAGCTTACACCTTGGTGCACAGACGCCTGTTTCGCAAGTTGGATTTCATTATAACTGTATCGGATGCGATGCGAGATCAGCTCGTGGCTTATACATCGCCGAATCGGATCATAACCATCCGCAACGGCATTCCAGTGGATCGTTTTGGCCAGTGCCCTAAGACCCAGGCGCGGGAATTGATGAAATTGCCAAGCAGTGCGCGCGTTGTAGGTTTAGTTGCCCGGTTGATTTCCAGCAAGGGTATCAGTACTGCCATCAAGGCGGCTTCTCTATTGACGAAGCTGATCCCGGATCTGCACATGGTGATTGTTGGTGAAGGGCCGGAGCGCGCCACTTTTGAGCATTACGCTGCCGCCTTGGGCCTGTCTGATCGAGTGCATTTCTTGGGCTGGCGCAGCGATGTTCCTGAGTTGATGGCAGGATGGGATCTTTTCATCTTACCGAGCCTGAGTGAGGGATTTAGTGTTAGCGTATTGGAGGCTATGGCGGCCAAACTACCGGTAGTGGTCTCAGACTTAGCCTGCATGCGGGAAGCGGTGGTTCCCAAGAAGGGGGGCTATCTCGTTAAACCAGGTGATGCGCCTGAATTGGCAGCTGCGATCTTGAATATTCTGAAGGATCCCCGTCGCGCAGAGCAGATGGGTGAATTCAATCGCCAGCGGGCAGTAGCTTTATTTGGCCATGAGCGGATGATCGAATGTACTCGGGCTGTATACGAGGGGTTGAGTCAAACTTGAAGCGACAGATACTTCTAGCGCTCGCGCTTGTTGCCCTGCTGAGCTGGGCTGCCAATCCTGTCCAGGGAAACTATCAGCAGGTCATCTTGGTTCTCTGGCACGGCGCTGCTCTTTCTGAACTTGCAGACATTGCCCCTCATATGCCGCAGGCGTGGGCGCTGATGAATACCCGTGCTGGCGGCGGCCTGGGAGCAGAAGGCGCTTACTTAAGCATCAGCACTGGTTCCCGTGCAGTGGGAGTGCGGGGTGCAGGCGAGGTCTTCAACAGAGAAGAAGACGAGCGGTATACACTGTTTACCGGCCTCGAGCCTTCTGCTCTGGTGCAGCCAGCCATTTGGCCGATTACCAGCGGTCAGAATGTGAATTATACGGTCGTTCCAGGTGCATTAGGCACCGTACTCAGAGAGCAAGGACTTACTGCAGCTGCCTATGGGAACAGCGACACTAACAATCACGTACGCTGGGCAGGGACCATTGCAGCCGATCAAAAGGGACAGGTTCAAGAAGGTGATGTAAGCCAAAATTTCTTAATGCAGGACGCAGCGCGCCCTTTTGGAATACGCACTGACTATGACCTTCTTCTGCAAGCTGTGCTGGGAAGTTCGGCAGACTTAATCGTTGTTGATCTCGGTGATCCATATCGCCTAGATGAAGTGTCGAGCCAGATGCATCCCCTACAGTATGAACGCCTGCGGGAGGAAGTGGCTGAAGAGGCGCGGGATTTTATAAGTCAACTGCTCCAGGAACTTCCGAATACTACAGCAGTCCTTGTGAGTGCACCCCATCCCGGTCAAGTGAAGTCCAGCCTTGGTCAGTGGATCGCGCCAATAGTTCTGTTTGGAGGAGATACCGGTCTGCTTACCTCTCCAACGACCAAGTGGCCGGGAATTGTGACCAATATGGATATTGCCCCCACCATCATTACTCTCCTCGGGGCTGATGTTCCTGAGTTCATGATCGGAGCCCCCATTTCTAACATTCCCCATTCTGCGGGGGCAGCCATCCAAGAGGTGCAGGAACTGGAAGATAGGCTGTTAGTTCTGCATCAGAACCGCGGGATTGTGCTCCGCGCTCTGGTTGGCATCCAGATCGGAGTGTATCTCATTTCGCTAGCTCTCATGGTGGTCAGGGTCAAGGCGGCTCTTAAAGCAGCCCGGGTTATGCAGATGATCTTGGCCGCATCGCTGGCACTGCCCTTATACCTCTTAGTCTTTTCCCAAGGAATCTGGACAGTGCTGCTCTTGACTGTACTTCTTGTCATTATCTTGTGGAAGACTCGAGATTTCTTGTGGGTTGTGGCAGGAACTGGGTTAGCTACGGTCTTTTTGATCGGCGCGGATATCATAGGGGGAAGTTGGCTGATCCGCTTTTCATATCTTGGTTATGATCCGATCGGCGGAGCTCGCTTTTACGGATTGGGTAATGAGTACATGGGTATCTTTGTTGGAGCGTCGATCATGGGTACCGCCATATCTGCTCAGCTCCTGGGGTTGGGGCGTCGTCAAACGATCGCTGCTGCGCTTCCCGTCTTTTTCGCTGTTCTTGTACTGGTGGCTGCTCCCTGGTGGGGTACCAATGTGGGAGGCGCAATTACCGCTGTGTTAGGATTTGGCGTTACTCTAGGTGCTTGGGGGAGGGTGAAGTTTTCATGGCGAGCTGTTCTGGTTCTTGCAGTGAGTACGGGGCTGCTCCTTGGAACTCTGATGCTGATCGATGATCTCAGGGCTCCTGCTGAACAATCTCACATCGGCCGTACCGTCCAGGCTATCAGGTCCGAAGGGGCCGCCGCAGTGTATAACATCATTTACCGCAAGCTGGCCATGAATCTGCGCCTGATCCGTTACAGCATTTGGAGCCGTGCGTGGATTGCTGCGCTGGCCCTCATTGGTGCCAGTTTTATTTGGCCTTCCCAGTTCATTACATGGTTGGGGAAAAAATACCCCCAGATCGCCAGTGGGATCTGGGGGACAGTGGTTGCGGGCTTGGCAGCCTTGGCTTTCAATGATTCAGGCGTAGTGGCAGCTGCAACCTGTATGTTTTCGGCTGCAACCACTCTAGCAGTATTGGCGCTAGAATACCGCCTCCTAAAACATAATCTTTTGACGCCTCAGGCCAACATTCAGAATGATACCGATGGCCATTAGACTGGTAAGCATCGTGCTTCCTCCAGCTGTAATAAACGGAAGAGGCAGACCTGTGATGGGCATCATACCGATGGTCATTCCTACATTAATGATCAGGTGGAAAAAGAAGATGCTCACCGCACCGCTTGCCAAAAGCATCCCGTATGTATCTTTAGCCAGCATCGCAATCCGCAGGCCTCTCCAAATGACGATCGAATAGAGAAGGAGTACAACTAAAGTACCGATGAAACCAAATTCCTCGGCAATTACTGAGAAGACGAAGTCAGTGTGATTAGCCGGGAGAAAATGCAGCTGGCTTTGGGTACCTGCTAGTATCCCTTTACCGCTGAAACCTCCAGAGCCGATTGCAATGATGGACTGAATAATATTCCAGCCTGCTCCGTTACGGTCAGAGTAGGGATCTAAAAAGACCAAGAGGCGGTTGATCTGGTAAGGCTTAATAATGTGGATCCAACCCTTCCAAGAAACGAAAATGGCCGTGCCAGCTGCTGCAGCCAAACCTCCGCCGCAGATAGCCAGCTTCTTTAAGTCTGCTCCGGCGAAATAGAGCATAACGAAGGACAGCCCCACAAAGATTGCCGATGTACCAAGGTCGGGCTGCAGCATAATCAGCCCAGCGGGGACTGCGGCCAGAATAAATGTCCGCCAAATGTTCCAGCCTGAGACATTTGCCTGGTTTTCCAGATGCTTGGCCAACGTCAATACTAAGGCCAGCTTAGCAAGTTCAGAGGGCTGGATACTCAAAGGACCGATGCGGAACCAGCGCTGTGAGCCGAATACGGTGGTTCCAATGGCGAGAATACCAACCAAGAGAGCAACAGCACCTATATAAATCAACCGGGTCCAGCGCTCCCATGCCCTATAGTCAATGCTGATGATCACTATATTAGCGACGACACCCAGGCCGAAGCCTAATGCTTGACGAATAACATAGTAGAAGGGACTTAACCCAGCTGAGGTTAATTGAGAATAAGAGGCCGAGTAAATAACAACCATACCGATGGCAGTTAAAGCGAGGACTGCTAAAATGAGGGGCCAATCTAGATTGCGCCAGTAACGGCGGGGAACTATCATGCTAATCCACTCCCAGCACTACTGCCTTTATTATAATCCTTTTGACGAAGACATACCACCCCCAAAAAGGGTGTTGACCGATGAAAATGTCTCTGCTATAATATCAGAGCATGGATGAGCCATTAGCTCAGTCGGTAGAGCACCGGACTTTTAATCCGGGTGTCCCGCGTTCGAGTCGCGGATGGCTCACCATTTAATTTTATATAGAGTGTGCAGGCGTGGCGGAATTGGCAGACGCGCTAGACTTAGGATCTAGTGGGCGACCCCCGTGAGAGTTCGAGTCTCTCCGCCTGCACCATTTTATTACATTTAGATCTCCCAAGTATTTGAAATACACCTTAAGAATACAAGGCTGTATTCTTTTTCCGCGTGGAGGAGATTTGAAAGGGGAAAATTATGAAAACGACCATGGAAAGGCTGGAGAACAGCCGAGTCCGCCTCACGGTGGAGTGTGATGCTCAAGCTTTTGAGGAAGCAATTCAAGGTGCATATAAACGTGTGGCCAAAAGAATCAACCTCCCCGGTTTCCGGAAAGGGAGAGCCCCTCGCAAGCTCATCGAGATGAACTATGGCCCCGAGATTTTCTTCGAAGATGCAGTGGACATCCTGTTCCCTAAGGCTTATGAAGCAGCACTGCAAGAAACTGGCATTCAGCCTGTCGATCAGCCGGATGTAGATATTGACGAAATCTCTCAAGAGAATGGTGTAACCTTTAAGATCGAAGTTGATGTCTACCCCGAGGTTGAGCTCGGTACATACTTTGGGCTGGAAGCAGAGAAGGAAAAGGTTAACGTCACCGATGAAGACGTTGACCTTGTTTTGCGCGATTATCAAGAACGCGCCGCTCAGCTGGTTGTAGTTGACAGCCGTACCGATGTTCAAGAAGGAGATTTCGCTGTTATCGACTTTGCGGGCTACATTGATGGTGAACCATTCAGCGGCGGAGCAGCCGAAGATCATTTGCTCCAAGTCGGTTCTGGTCAATTCATTCCTGGCTTTGAAGAGCAGATGATCGGCATGAACGTAGGGGAAACCAAGGATATCGTTGTTACCTTCCCCGAAAATTACCATGCTGAACATCTTGCTGGGCAAGAAGCAACCTTTAAGGTAACCGTCAAAGAACTCAAAGAACGGGTTCTGCCTGAGCTCGATGATGAATTTGCCAAAGACGTGAGCGAAAGTGCTTCGACACTCGACGAATTAAAAGCTGAGATTAGGAAAACGCTAGAAGACGACCTTTCGCGGCGAACCGCTGTGCAGCTGGAGAATACACTATTAGATAAGATTGCTGACAACAGCAAGATCGAACTTCCCCAGTCCATGGTGAAGCATCAGGCGCAGCACATGGCTGAAGATTATCTGCGGAACCTGATGTATCAAGGAATTACACCGGACCGCTACTTCGAAATTACCAACACCACCATGGAAGAACTGGCTGAGAATTTCGAAGAAGAATCGGCTCGCAGACTTCGTCATGACCTCATCCTGGAAGCAGTTGCCAAGGCTGAAGGGATTACAGTTACAGATGACGAAGTAAATGAAGAAATCGAACGCCGCGCGGCGGAGCATGAAGGGCACGAAGAGCAAGCCCGCACATATTTCGAAAGCCAGAAAGACAACATTCGCATCATGCTTGAGCGGGAGCGGACCATCAAGGCCATCGTAGACAATGCGAAAGTAACCGAAGTGGAACCAGCCCCAGCCCCGAACGCAGACTCCGACTCCGATTCTGACTCCCAAGATGCCGAATAAGTGTGCGAATAAATATGGGGAAGAAAGGAAGGGAGACAAATGAGCGCTTTAATTCCAATGGTAGTTGAACAGACGAACCGGGGGGAAAGGGCATTTGACATATACTCCCGCCTGCTGAGAGATAGAATTATCTTTCTTGGCGGCCCCATCAACGACCATGTAGCTAACCTTGTTGTAGCTCAGCTGTTGTTCCTCGAATCGGAAGACCCAGAAAAAGACATTCACCTGTATATTAACAGTCCAGGTGGGGAAGTCTATTCGGGATTAGCGATTTATGACACTATTCAGTATATTAAAGCCGATGTTTCCACCATTTGCGTGGGAATGGCTGCAAGCATGGCAGCGCTGCTGCTTGCCGCGGGAACCAAGGGCAAGCGCTATGCGCTTCCTAACTCTCGCATTATGATCCATCAGCCGATGGGCGGCGCCCGCGGGCAGGCCAGCGAGATCGAGATTCAGGCTAGAGAAATCCTCTTCCTGAAGAAACTGGGCAACGAAATCCTGCATAAGCACACGGGACAGCCTCTCGACCGCATTGAGCGGGATACAGATAGAGACTACTATATGTCTGCCGAAGAGGCCGTTGAATACGGTCTGATTGACGGCGTGCTGACCAGGGCTGCGGATCCCAGGTAGGATTAGAGAGGTGATACGATGTTCAAATTTGGCGATGAAAAAGGGCAGTTGAAATGTTCCTTCTGCGGAAAAGCACAGGAACAAGTCAAAAGGCTCATCGCCGGACCAGGGGTCTATATCTGTGACGAATGTATCGAGCTCTGCAATGAGATTATCGAAGAAGAGTTCACAGAAGACCACGACGTCCAACTAGACAATATTCTCAAGCCAAGGGAAATCAAGGCTATCTTAGATGAATATGTGATTGGACAGGAAGAAGCCAAGAAGGCGCTCTCTGTGGCTGTGTACAATCACTATAAACGGATTAACTCCAATAACCGGAACAGCGATGTTGAGCTGCAGAAAAGCAATATTCTGATGCTCGGGCCGACAGGCAGTGGAAAAACTCTGCTGGCCCAGACCTTGGCCCGCATACTGAATGTACCCTTTGCCATCGCCGATGCCACAAGCCTGACCGAGGCTGGTTATGTCGGTGAGGACGTGGAGAACATCCTCCTCAAGTTGATCCAAGCAGCCGATTATGATGTGGAACGGGCGGAAAAAGGGATTGTCTACATCGACGAAATCGACAAGATCGCCCGGAAATCGGAGAACCCTTCTATCACCCGTGATGTTTCGGGAGAGGGAGTTCAGCAGGCTCTGCTGAAGATCCTCGAGGGAACAGTCGCTAGTGTTCCGCCTCAGGGTGGACGGAAGCATCCCCATCAGGAGTTCATCCAAATCGATACCACGAATATCCTCTTCATCTGCGGAGGTGCCTTCGATGGGTTGGACAAGATCATCGAGCGGCGCATCGGTCAGAAGTCTATCGGATTCGGTGCCGATATCCGCAAGAAGGAGGAGCGTCAGATTGGCGATCTGCTCCGGCAGATTATGCCTGAAGACCTCCTGAAGTATGGCTTAATTCCCGAGTTTGTAGGCCGTGTACCGGTTGTGTGCACTTTAGATGCCCTCGATGAAGACGCCCTGGTTAGAATCCTGACTGAGCCTAAGAACGCTCTCGTCAAGCAGTTTAAGTACCTGCTCGAAATGGATGGTACCGAACTGGAGTTCCAGGACGAAGCTCTGCGCCGCATCGCGCAGCAGGCACTCGAACAGAAGACTGGGGCACGGGGACTGCGCACCATCGTGGAAAAGATCATGATGGAAGTGATGTTCGATCTGCCATCTGAGGAAAACATCAAGAAGTGTGTAATCACTCCAGAAGCAGTCGAGGGAACAGAACCTCCGCGGCTGATTCGGGTAGATGAAACGGATAAAGAAGAAAGTGCATAACAGCAGGTAATGAGGTGGGTAATCCCACCTCATTTTTTGATCCCTCCCGGGCATACTAAGTGGTGACCTCTGCAGGGAGAGTGATCGCATGATGGGTATACTTGGGCTGATCAACTTGTTCTTTGCTATTGTCATCGGGCTGTATTTCTGGAACCTCTGGCGCCAGCAGCAGTCAAGCAAATGGGCAGTTGATCGGGAAAGCCGCAAAGAGCTGGAAAAACTAAACCGTATGAAATCTATATCCCTCACCGAACCTTTAGCGGAAAGAACTCGTCCGCAGGAGATGGGGGAAATTGTGGGTCAAGATGATGGATTAAAGGCACTCCGCGCCGCCTTATGTGGACCCAATCCGCAGCATGTAATTATCTATGGCCCTCCGGGAGTGGGTAAGACAGCCGCAGCCAGGGTGGTACTGGAAGAAGCGAAGCAGAACCCACTCTCTCCTTTTGCCGCCGATGCCAAGTTCGTGGAAGTCGATGCCACGACCGCCCGCTTTGATGATCGAGGCATCGCCGATCCGCTCCTCGGTTCTGTGCATGACCCGATCTACCAGGGAGCAGGCCCCCTTGGGATCGCTGGTATACCTCAACCGAAACCAGGTGCAGTTACCAAAGCTCACGGCGGTATACTGTTTATCGACGAGATTGGTGAACTGCATCCTATACAGATGAATAAGCTCTTGAAGGTTCTAGAAGACCGGAAGGTCTTCTTAGAAAGCGCTTATTACTCGTCTGAGGATTCAAACATACCGGCTCACATCCATGAAGTCTTCCAAAAAGGGCTGCCGGCCGATTTCCGCCTTGTCGCGGCAACAACTCGTATGCCTAATGAATTGCCGCCTGCCCTCAGGTCGCGCTGCTTGGAGGTCTTCTTCAGACCTCTCAGTCCAGAAGAAATCGGCGTTATTGCCAAGAACGCAGCGCAGAAGATCGGATTTCCTTTAACTAATCGGGCCCTTGAGGAACTGCAGCGCTATGCTTCTAACGGCCGCGATGCGGTCAATATGGTGCAGATTGCAGCAGGTATTGTTCAGACGGAAGAGCGCACCGAGATCACCAAGGCCGATATTGAGTGGGTCGTAAACAGCGGTCAGTATACACCCCGCTTTGAAAAGAGAATCCCGCCGGAGCCGGCGGTCGGTTTGGTGAATGGTTTGGCAGTCTATGGGCCCAACATGGGCACATTAATCAGCGCCGAAGCCGCTGCTATCCCTGTAGATCCGGGAACGGGGACAATTAGGGTGACAGGTGTCATGGACGAAGAGGAAATCGGCGGAGCTGGGCGCACCATGCGAGGGCGTTCTCAGGCTCGCAGCTCGGTAGACAATGTGATCACGGTTCTCCGTTCCATACTCAAGCTGCGCCCGCAAGACTTTGACATTCACATCAATTTCCCTGGTGGGGTGCCCATTGATGGACCCAGCGCGGGAGTGACTATGGTAACCGCTGTTTACTCGGCCCTCACAAACAAAAAAGTGGATAACACCGTCGCCATGACGGGTGAGGTTACAATCCACGGCTTTGTTCAACCTGTGGGCGGCATCGTTCCCAAGGTGACTGCGGCGCGAGAATCTGGGGTGAAGCGGGTACTGATCCCGGCGGAAAATTGGCTAGAAATGTTTACGGCCTGGGATGATATCGAGGTCATTCCCATCACCCATGTGGCCGAGGCTATTCACGCCGCCGTGATGGGAGCTAAAGATGCCCTTCCTGCCGCATCGAATAGTGTTCCAGAAGTACCAGTTCTGGCCGCCTCTAATGCCAACCTCACCCCCTAGTACCAAGTAATGCTAAACTGTGCTATAATTAAATCACCAGAAAAATATGGGGGTGACGGAACATGACCAATAACGATCGGTCTCAGAAGTTCCCTCTACTACCTCTTCGAGGCACGCTGGTCTTTCCCCATATGGTTACTCCTTTTGAAGTTGGCCGGGAGCGCTCCATCCAGGCTGTGGAAAAAGCCATGCTAGGTGACCGGCGAATCGTTCTGGCTGCCCAACATCGGGCTGGGGTCGAAGAGCCACAGCCCGATGATATCTATAACATCGGTACACTGTGTGAAATAAAACAGATTCTCAAGATGCCCGACGGGTCACTCCGCATTTTAGTGGAGGGCCTTGAACGGGTTGTAGTAGACGAGCTCGAGGACAAAGACGGCTATTACGAAGCCACCATTACTGTGCCCGAGCCTGACTACGAAAAACGGCGTGACCACGAGATAATCGCACTGGTACGCACTGTTCACGAGAACTTCGAAGAATATGTGCGTCTGAGTAAGAAGGTTCCCAACGAAGTGGTGCCAGCCGTAACATCGATCACCGATCCGGGCCGTTTGGCCGACACGGTGATTGGGCAGCTTGGTGTAGAGTTAGAGGAAAAACAGCAAGTGTTAGAGACTTTTTCACCATATGAACGCCTAGAGCAAGTTCTAGGTGTGCTTTTTCGCGAGCTGGAGATTGTGTCTTTAGAGAAGACCATCAAACAGCGTGTTAGAAAACAGATGGACAAAGCTCAGCGGGAATACTACCTGCGTGAGCAGATCAAGGCTATTCAGAAAGAATTAGGCGAAGGTGATGAGCGGGCTTCCGAAGTAGAAGAGCTGCGCAAACGTTTGAACAAAGCCAAGCTTCCTAAGGAGGCGAAAGCCAAGGTTCTCCATGAAATCAGCCGACTGGAAAAAATGCCGCCTATGTCGGCGGAGTCTGGCGTAATTCGCACCTATCTTGATTGGATGCTCAGCCTCCCTTGGTCTGTGCGGACCGAAGACCGCTTGGAGTTGGCTGAAGCCGAGAGGATCTTGGAGCGAGATCACTATGGACTGGTCAAGGTAAAAGAAAGAATCCTAGAATACTTGGCTGTGCGTCAGCTGGCTAATAATCTCAAGACACCTATTCTCTGCTTAGTTGGGCCACCAGGGGTAGGGAAAACTTCGCTGGCATCTTCTATCGCTGAGGCCTTAGACCGGAAGTTTGTCCGGTTGAGCCTAGGTGGAGTTCGGGATGAGGCGGAAGTCAGGGGTCACCGACGCACATACATCGGTGCCATGCCTGGCAAGATCATTCAGGCGATGAAGACCGCAGGTTCCAAGAATCCGGTAATATTATTGGACGAAATCGACAAGCTGGGCTCCGACTTCAGAGGCGATCCTTCCTCGGCCCTACTAGAAGTACTGGATCCGGAGCAGAATCACAACTTCGGCGACCACTACTTAGAGGTGCCTTTCGACTTGTCGGAGGTGCTGTTTATCACAACAGCTAATGTGCTCTATACGATTCCTGGGCCACTGCGGGACCGTATGGAAGTGATCGAGATTCCAGGCTACACAGATGAGGAAAAGCTGAACATCGCCAAGCGGCATCTCTGGCCGAAACAGCTGGAGAACCATGGGTTAACCGACGAACATGCACGCATTTCAGATAACACCATTCTTAAAATCATCTCCGAGTATACTCGTGAAGCAGGGGTGCGCAATCTCGAACGTCTGCTTGGTACCATCTGTCGGAAAGTAGCAGCAGAAGTTGTGCGTGGCAGTGCTACAACAGCACGCATCACTTTGAATAACCTCAATAAGTACCTGGGAACCCCACGCTACCGTCATACTGAAGCGGAGCGGGAGGACCGGGTAGGTGTTGCCAACGGGCTCGCCTATACACAATACGGTGGTGAGATTCTCGCCATCGAGGTGACAGTTGTCCAGGGCAAGGGCAAGCTGACCCTTACAGGCAAGCTGGGTGAAGTGATGCGTGAATCGGCTCAAGCCGCTTTAAGCTATCTGCGCTCCCGTGCTGAAGATTGGGACATTGATCCCGAGTTCCATGAAAAGTACGATATCCACATTCACGTTCCCGAAGGCGCGGTTCCGAAAGACGGCCCCAGTGCGGGAATCACAATTGCCGTTGCGCTGGCCAGCGCCCTCACAGGCCGCCCTGTGCGCCATGATATCTCCATGACTGGCGAGATTACGCTGCGTGGTCGTGTGCTGCCTATCGGAGGGGTTAAAGAAAAACTTCTCGCTGCCCATCGAGCAGGTATTTACAATGTGCTTCTTCCACATGAAAATGCGCGGGATCTGCAGGAAATGCCAGACAACATTCTGCGCAAGCTGAATATCGAGTTTGTGGAGCACATGGACGAGGTTATGGAGAAGGCTCTTTTAGATAAGCCTGAAGAAGACGATCAAGAACTGGCGTTCATTCCAGGCGCTGAGAATGGCCCTGGAGATCAGGCGTGGGCTGGTGAGCCGCAGTGAAGCTGAATCTCCATGACTGTGAGTTTATGCTGAGTGCTGTTAACGAAAGTCAATATCCCGCCCACGAGCTGCCTGAAATAGCGCTCGTGGGCCGCTCCAATGTTGGTAAATCTTCTCTTATCAACGCTGTGGTTAACCGCCGTAAGCTGGCCCGCACATCGGGTCAGCCTGGGCGTACACAGACTCTCAATTTCTATCGCATCGATCGCATCGTTTTAGTCGACCTGCCTGGCTATGGATTTGCCAAGGTTCCTGAACACGTCCGCCAAAGCTGGCAGGGCATGATTGAAGGCTATTTAATGAACCGCCAGAATCTGAAAGGTGTTATTCAGCTGGTGGATATGAGGCACAAGCCGACCAATGACGACCAGATGATGTGCAGCTGGCTGCGGCACATGGAAATGCCGTTTTTCGTTGTCGCCACTAAGGCCGACAAAATCAGCCGCGGTAAACAAGCTCGTCACTTAAAGATCATTCGTGAAACGTTGGGAGTTCCCGCAATTGCTTTCTCTGCTGAAACGCGACTGGGCGTTCCTGACGTCCTGCGGCAAATTGGAAATTTAGTCCAGGACAAGCAGGAAAAGGACAATCTGTGAAGAATTATTAGACAATTAGTGCCATTTGTTTGCGAAGCGTTTGGGAGAGGGAGAAGTAATGAAGAAGGCGCGCTCAAAGCTGCTTTACAATGTATTGATCACAGCTTTTGTGATCGGTGCCGCCTTAGGGATGGTGCGCTTTATTCCGGAAATACCTTGGGAACATTGGCCCCAGCTGGGCCTTTTCGCCGCGCTTACTGGCTTTATGTATGCCCGGTCCGTCACAGTGGAGAATCAAATGAACTACTCCCTTGGCACTGCAGTTGTGTTTCCTGCAATTTTCTTATACGGTACCGGAGCCGGAATTCTAATTTCTCTTCTGGCAGGCTTTGTTGACTTTCTAGTTCACCGTAAGAGCGTGGATCGGGCGCTGTTCAACATGGGGCAGCTCTCGCTCAGCGCAGTGGCCTGCGGTGCTGTTTACGGACAGCTGGGCGGTACGTTTGGCTATGATGTTTGGTTAACCGACATTTGGGCCATGCTGGCGGGTGGCATAGCCTACATTGTTGTGAACGTAGGGTCGGTTACAATAATCAGTACGGTGGTGCAGGGCAGGGGGATCCGAAGGCGCCTCAGGCGCATCCTCCGCACTGTCGACAACGATCTGATTGCATGGTTTTGGGGTACTATTTTTACCCTGTTTGCAGCCCAGTACTCCACTTGGGGCATTGTTCTTTTGGGTATCGTGTTTATTCAATTTTCCCGTTTCCTTGAAATGCGCATTAAGATTAGCGTTGAGCGGGGGCTCCGCCAGGAGCTCGAGCGGGAACTACTGCTCGATTCGAAGACCGGAGTGTACAACTTCCGCTATCTCAACCAGTGGTTGTCTGATCCGGCTGTTGAGCCCATGGCAGCGCTCTTTATTGATATCGATGACTTCAAGGTATTTAATGACGAACATGGCCACGCTGCTGGAGACAAAGTATTGATTGCCTTGGCACAGCTCATCCAGAGCGTGATCCGCTCTGATGACAAGGTAATCCGCTATGGGGGCGAAGAATTCGTAGTGCTTCTGCCCAAAATGACCCGCACTCAAGCAGAACAGGTGGCCTGCCGCATCCAAATGGCCCTTGCCGGAGCGACCTTTGCCCGGCAAAAGGGACGTATTACAGTTTCAATTGGTATAGCCGCTTGTCCTGAAGATACAGTAGATAAACACCAGCTCTTGGCCTTAGCCGACCAGGCTATGTATCAAGCCAAGCGCTCCGGTAAGAACTGCTGTCATTCTTGGGGTAAAACTGCAGCATATCATTCTATCTAAAGACCCTAGAAAGGGTCTTTTTTTAGCCGAAGGATCTCTAGTAGGGAGGTTCTCTGAAAGGAGCAACGCTGAATGAATCAAGCCCATCTCCAAGATGTTCTCGATCGGCTCGTAGAAGAGCATCGTTCAGCTCACTATCTAGGTCAGGTAGCGGACTATATACCTGAATTGGGGAAGGGTGATCCGTCGCTGGCTGGCATTGCAGTGTGGGGCCGGGAAGGCTTAGTTTCGGCAGGTGACTGCCGCGTGCACTTCACTCTGCAGAGCATATCTAAGATAATTACACTGATGGTAGTGCTCAGAGATTGCGGAGAGGAAGAAGTCTTTTCCCGAGTTGGCCCAGAACCAACAGGTGATCCCTTCAACAGCATAGTTAAACTGGAAACAGCTGAGCGACGCCCGCTCAACCCCATGATCAACGCTGGTGCCATTGCTGTTTGCGGAATGCTGCAGGGCCAAACAGTGGAGGAGCGCTTTGCTCGAGTTACAGATCTTTTGGAAGAGATTCTCGGACGTCCTGTCTACATAGACGAGAATGTGTACCGGTCGGAAAAAGAAACTGGCCACCGCAACCGGGCACTCGCCTATTTCCTCAAGGATACAGGAGTGTTGGATGGCGATGTAGAAGAGGTAGTCGATCTCTATTTCCGTCAGTGCTCTATTCTCGTTACTTGCGAAGAACTAGCCCGGATCGGGCTGTTTGTGGCAGACAAGGGGGTTACTCTTGATGGCAAACGGCTGCTGCCCCGGAGCATTGTACGTCTTGCCACTACCTTTATGGTGACCTGCGGGATGTACAATGCCTCTGGTGAATTCGCCATCAAGGTTGGTATTCCCGCTAAGAGTGGTGTCGCTGGCGGTATTTTAGCCGCTGTTCCAGGTCGGTTTGGTATTGGCACTTTCGGTCCAGCCCTCGATGGAAAGGGGAACAGCATTGTCGGTGTGAGAATGTTGCGTGACCTGTCCCGGCAGTTTGAACTTAGTATCTTTTAAGGGGAGAGAAAGCCATGTATGGACAGCGCAGCGCCGCAGGTGTTCGGCGATTTCTCGTAGGCAAGGCCGGCCCGTTTCCCCGCGTTGTTTTCCGGGAAGAGGTCTTTATGCAGATGGATCGTTTTGCCCAGGAGAGTCCTACTGGCGAGCGCGGTGGGTTCTTGGTTGGTCGGAAACGTAATCTGAAAAGTCTGGAAGAGTACGAGATATTGGTTGAGCAGTTTGTGCCCCTGGCCAGCTCCAGACAAGCAGCTTCCCGCTTTGCCCTGACCCAAGAAGATTACCACGCAGTCCAGCGCTCTCTGCAGGCATCAGGCAGCAATCTGCGGATTGTAGGCTGGATGCACAGCCATCCCGGATTTGGCGTTTTTCTGTCGGCCTTTGACAAGCAGCAGCATCACAGGCTATTCCCGCGCCCCTGGCATATCGCGTATGTGATTGATGCAGTGCACGGCGATCGGGCCCTATACCACTGTGTAGATCATCATTGGCGTAAGCTTCCTGGCTACTACATACTCCGCGCAGATTATGGCGAAGAACCTGCTTCTCTGCGCGGCCCATCCCGCGGTTGGGCACGGATGGTGGCGGTTCTCCTTCTGCTGCTCATTTTAGGTGGAGCAGGAGTGCAGGGATACCGCTGGTATGCAAACCGTCTTACAGATGCGGAAGGAGCGCCTCCAGAGGTTATTGCAGAGATGCAGACAGAGACTTCTCAAGAGGAACCCGTTGTTAAAGTGACTCCTGGCCCTGCGCCAACAGAAGTCGTCTCACCTCCGGTGGGTCCTCGCCTGCATATAGTAGAACACGGTGAAAGCCTGTGGACTATCGCCGAGAAATACTATGGCGATGCCACATTGTATCAGCTAATCGTTGAGGCGAATAATATATCTGATCCAAGCCGCATCACCGCTGGTATAACTCTTGTGGTTCCGGAAAAACCTAGTCCATAAACACAAATCTTAAAGGATTGGGGCGAGATTATGTACAGGATCTTTGCCATGATGCTGTTAGCATTTCTGCTGCTCGGGGGGAGTGACGTGGTCATCTACGAGAGTTCCCGCGATACTTCCTCTTGGGTGTACGAGCCTGCTCGGCATCTGCAGTATGCCGCTGCTGCCACTCCAGAAGAGTGGAGTCGTCAGCTTGGTCGAATGGAACCGCCTGTGAGGCGCAGTTTCGAAATTGATTGGGAAACCGAGTTCCCGATTCTGGTCTATTTAGGTGAGCACAGCACTGGTGGCTATGCTGTCAATATAGATAAGATAGTCCTTTCTGACAGAACTCTCACTGTTCAAGTCAGCCGCAGGAGTCCAGGCCCAGGTGAGATGGTGACCATGGCGTTTACCTATCCAACAGACCTGGTTACCCTTCCTCGGGAATATCTGGATAAAGTCGAAACTGTCAGATTTGTCGATCCCGCCGAGGAGCTATTTGGTCAAATGAATATATTGCAATAAATTTTGCCAAACTAGCAGGGTTTTTTTGGTCGATGGCGAAGAAATTAAACGCGCCTCAAGGGATTTAAGGAGGCCATACGATACTTGACAAACTCAGTTGATATTACAGAAAGGCAACAGGTACTGTACTCAATGGCAGAATCTTTTGAGGGGCGGCCAGCACTGCAGATTTATGGTATTGTAAGCGCCTGCAAAGACGACGCGAGTCTTATTCCATCGGCCGCCGACATGGTAGAAATTTCTGAAAAACAGCTGCAAGAAATGGTGGAGAACTACAAACACAGCCACGCAAACGGCGCAGATACACTTGCTGAAGAGTATCAGAATGTGTGGAAGCAGAAACTCGTGCCCATTTTGCCGCAAGAGCCGTTGAACACCCTGCGGCAGATCGCAGAGGGACAAGCGCGCTATCCAGCAGATTTCCGTTATGAGAATTCCCTGCAGCAAGACCTGGATTTCTTGGAACGCTGTGGGCTTGTTAGATGTGAGGAAGTTAGAAAAGGCGTACGGTCTTATACATTGTGGTTGAATTAGAAATATACAAATAATTAAGGGAAACGTCCTCTTTGGGCGTTTCCCTTCGATTCTAGGAGGGCAAATATGAGCAAAGTATTGGAGAGGCATGAGGTGCCTCAAGAACTGAAATGGCGTTTGGAAGACATCTATGAGACAGATGAGATGTTTGAGCAGGATCTCGCGAAGGCAAAAGACGTTTTAGAAGAGGTAAGAAACCTTAAAGGAACCATCAACTCTAGTGCTAGCCTTCTTCATGTGCTGCAGAAAAGAGATGAACTAGGTCTCCTGATTGATCGCCTCGTGGCTTACTCGTACATGCGCCGTGATGAAGATAATGCGAACAGCAAGTATCAAGGTTACGCAGATCAGGCTCTAAGTACTGCAGTACTTGCCAGCAGCGCTGTTTCCTTCCTGGAACCAGAGATCTTGAGCCTGGAAGAAGAGGTAGTATGGCAGTGGGTTGACGAAGAGCCTGAGCTGGGGATCTACCGCCACCTGCTGCATAACATTTTGCGTATGAAAGCCCATACGCTGCCTGTCGAACAGGAAAAGCTCCTGGCAGAGGCGGGCGAAATGGCTGCTGCACCGGGAACCATCTTCAATATGTTTAATGATGCTGATCTGAAGTTCCCGGAAATCACTGATGAAGACGGAAATAAAGTGGAGCTGACCCACGGCCGCTACATCCAATTCTTAGAGTCCGCTGACCGCCGAGTGCGGGAAGAAGCTTTTACTGCTCTCTATACGACCTACGAGAAGTGGAAAAACACTCTCGCAGCCATGTATACCTCTGAATTGAAGCAGGCTCGTTTCTTTGCTAAGACTAGGCGCTATGACTCTGCGCTGGAGATGGCTTTAGACCAAGACAATGTGCAGTCTCAGGTTTACCACAATCTGATTCGTACTATCCATGATAATCTAAACCTGCTCCATAAGTACGTCGATCTGCGCCGGGAAATGTTGGGCGTTGATGAGCTGCACATGTACGACCTGTATGTGCCCTTGGTGGCGGAAGAGAAGATGGTTGTACCGCGGGAAAAGGCCATTGAAATGGTGCAGGAAGGCCTGCAGGCCCTTGGTGAGCAGTATCTCGCAGATATGAACAAGAGCTTTACCGAAGGGTGGATCGACTGGCTGGAGAACAGAGGTAAGACCAGCGGCGCGTACTCTTGGGGAACTTACGGTGTGCATCCATATATCCTGATGAATTACCAGGACAACTTGGATAACATGTTTACGCTCGCCCATGAGTTGGGTCACGCCATGCACAGCTACTACTCTAATAAGCACCAACCATTCGTGACCGCAGGTTATACCATTTTCGTGGCGGAAGTAGCTTCTACGGTCAACGAGACTTTAGTGATGCGCCATCTCCTTGATCAAACTGATGACAAACGGCGCCGCATGTATCTACTGAATCATTTCTTGGAACAGTTTAGAGGTACTGTTTTCCGTCAAACCATGTTTGCTGAGTTTGAACTTATCGTCCACGATCGCATCGGTAAAGGAGAATCACTCACTGCTGAACAGCTCTGCCAGATCTACTACGATCTAAACAAGAAGTACTTCGGTGACGGAATTGTAGTCGACAAGCTGATTGAGCTTGAATGGGCACGGATTCCGCATTTCTACCGCCCCTTCTACGTTTACAAATATGCCACCGGCTTCTCGGCAGCTGTGGCACTTGCCGAACAGATATTAGCCGAAGGGGAACCAGCCCGCGAGCGTTATCTCGAGTTCTTGAAGAGCGGTGGTTCTGATTATCCGCTCGAGCTCTTGAAGCGGGCCGGAGTTGATATGACCACTCCAGAGCCGATTGCTTCGGCCATAGCGGTCTTTGGTGAGCTTTTAGCTGAAATGGAACAGCTGTCAAAATAACACTTTCCAGCCTAGACTCTGCTGGGAAGTACCCAAGTAATGTGTGAAGACGACTTCACATGCCCTTCCCTGCGGAGATTGGTAGTAAACCTGATAACTCATCGCTGAGGTAGGATTGTCATCAGCAAAACCGCGATAAACGAGGTGGGCCCCTAGGGCCCATCTTTTGTTAGCGGCAAACATGAGCCCGCTCTTTAGCGCTACTCGCTGGTTAGTTAGCGCCAGTGAAGTATATGTCAGCAGCGGATCCCAGGTCCACTCTAACCCAAGCTCGCTGCTGAACACTGGAGTCTGTGGGTCGAATCCGACGCGGTAGAAACCATAAGTCCCGAAGAGTGTGCTGCTGCCCGAGACTTCCAGACTTAAGCGCGGTAAACGCAGAGAGATGCTTGTTTCTCCCAGTTTGGTAGGTCCTCCGATGAGCGTATGATTTGCTGTACGCAGCGGAAGGCTGCAATGTAGATGACCAGCATCCCCCAGGTTCCACAAGAGGCCTAGGGAGAGCTCAAACAGTCGTTCTGTAAGTGAAATTGGGGAGAAATCTACCGGGCTTACATCATGATAAGCAGAAGTGATGAGTTGAGTCTCTATCATCCATTGAGTTTGAGCTTCCGCCAGCGAAGGCGCGGCTGCGAGCAGGATTATGACCAGCAGACTGACAAGATTTCTGCGCATTGCTTTATCCTTTCTATGTGATTGTTTTCAAAAACTAGGAGGTCTTAAGCGGCGAGCTCTTTCCAGCAACTCACAGCGCTGCACTGTGGTTCTAAGAACTTCCAATGCTTTTGGTAGAGGTTCTAAGCTTGGGAAATAGAGTACATTGCCGCTCCATACTACTTGAAAATCTGAAGCTGGTATAACGTGCACGCCATGGGCTGGATCAGATGTGACCACCCCTGTAGGAGTCATTCCTATGGCCAGCACAAAATGACCACCGTTTTCTTCTAGATGGACAAGCAGCGGATTGCCTGGGTTTTCAGTTAAGAAATGGGTAAAGTGTTCCCATTCAAGGCGATATCCTTGAGATGGAAGGCCGTGTCTCTGCAGGTACTCCTGCAGGTGCCGAAAGGATATAGAGCGTTTGGGTTTAATTATTTCCAGTAAGATATCTTCGCTAGGAGAGATGCCTGTCCACTCTAGTATGGTATCAGCGCAAGCTAAGGCACAGTCCCAGTCATACACTTGGGCAGTGGTTCCGTGGTACACCAAGTCGATATGGGACAAGCTCTGACCGAGCAGGACAAAGAGAAACATGAGATACACTGAATCACCATCCTTTAGAAAGAAGTATACATAATATTCTGATAATTGTCAAATGGGCAGCGAGTTAACAGATTGTGCTCCAGACGGGGTATCAGGAAGGATTTTTTACCTGCGCTGCGAATATTATGGTTAAAACTCTTTGGAAAGGTAAGTATCCATGGAAAATAAACTCGATCACCTCACTGCCTTAACGACTGAGCAGCGCAATCAAGCCTCAATGCATATTGATACAGCCACTACTGAAGAAATTGTCCGCTTGATGGCGGCCGAAGACAGAGTTGTTATCAAGGCAGTAGAACAGGAGATTCCCCAAATAGTACGTGCCGCCGATGTTATTGCCGATGCCTTGAAAAAGGGCGGCCGGCTCTTCTACCTTGGTTCTGGCACCAGTGGGCGGTTGGGAATCCTGGATGCAGCGGAACTGCTGCCCACCTACGGCGTAGGTGAAGACAAAGTAAAGGCTATAATTGCTGGGGGACGGGAAGCGGTTTTTACGCCGGTTGAGCGGGCAGAAGATGATGCAGATGCCGGGCGTGCAGCTGTCAGAGAATTAGCTTTGACTGAAGATGATGTGGTAGTGGGGATCACAGCCAGCGGCCGCACTCCTTATGTCTTAGGCGCACTTCAGGTTACTCGCACAGCGGGGGCTACCGCGATCGCCCTAACCTGCAATTCACCCAGTGAAGTGGAGAAGCTGGCGCACATCACGATTGCTCCAATTGTTGGCCCAGAAATCGTAACTGGGTCAACACGGATGAAGGCGGGCACAGCACAGAAAATAGTCCTCAATATGCTCAGCACGACCGCTATGATCCGGTTGGGGAAGGTGTATCAGAATTTCATGGTAGACATGATTCCTACTAATCAGAAACTGCGGGTGCGGGCGCAGCATATGGTATCAGAGACCACAGGTGTCTCGGTTGAGGAAGCGCGGCAGTATCTTGTCGAAGCAGAATGGAATATCAAAGCGGCTATTGTAATGGCAAAGGCTCACTGCACTCTTGCTCAAGCTCTAAGTTACTTAGAGCAGGGAGAAGGGGTTGTGGGTAGGGCACTGCAGATCGCTGATGCAGAAACTGGTATGAAGTAGGGAGTTGAGTACAACATGGGCGAAGAAAATACACTGCTGCATATTCGCGGAGTATTCCCAACACTGCGTCCTGCGGAGCAGCGCGTTGCGCGAGAAATACTCAAGAATCCTGAAGAGGCGGTTCATTTGTCCATCACCGAGCTGGGCCGTCGAGCAGAGGTTTCTGATGCAACGGTAGTTAAGTTCTGCAAGCGTTTGGGATATAAAGGATTTCAGGAATTCAAGATTTTGCTCGCTCAAGATGTGGCTACAAAACCTGAGCCGATTTATGGAGAAATTGAGCCCGGTGATGATGCGGCAGCTGTACGGGACAAGATCTTCCAGAGCAATATTCAAGCACTGCAGGATACAGCTCAGACCCTTTCAGAAGAGTCTCTTGCTGAGGCAGTTCAGGCTTTGGTTGCTGCTTCGGAAATCCATTTCTATGGACTGGGTGCTAGCGGGCTTGTAGCCCAGGATGCGGAACAGAAATTTGCGCGCATTGGTCTGCCAGCTAGGTCTTTCGTCGATGCCCACATGCAGCTGACGCGGGCTGCACTTCTGAAGCCTGGTGATGTGGCTGTGGGAATTTCCTATTCAGGAGAAACAATTGAGGTTGCCCAGGCGATTGCGCTTGCGAAAGAATCAGGCGCGGTTACCATCGGTATAACAAACTTCCCAAAATCTCGGATTGCCCAGCTTTGCGATATTGTTCTCCTAACAGCGGCTCAAGAAAATGTCTTCCGTTCAGGAGCGATTTCCTCACGCATTGCTCAGTTGAGTACGGTTGATGCCTTGTTTATCAGTGCGGCTCTAGAGGATTACGAACGTTCGCAGGAATGTATTGAGCGGACAAGAGCGGCAGTAGCCAGTCGAAAACAGGCCTAGTGGAGGTCTTTATATGTATATCATTGGTGCAGACTGCGGTGGTACTTCTACTAAAGTATTGGTCGGTGGACCGCAAGGGGAGCTGGTCGGCCGCGGCAGAGGTGGCCCCGGCAACGTGGCAGTCCAGGGGTATGAAGGAGTTATGAAGGCAGTTAGAGAAGCTGTTCAAAGTGCTCTAGCTCACAGCGGTCTGACCTGGAGCGATATTATCAGCCGGGGAGCGTTCCTTGCTGCCGGTGTATCAGGAACAAGCATTCCAGGTTCTATTGAGCGCCTCACAGAGGGTTTTCTCAACCTAGGTTTCCGCAAGGTTTCCGTTGAAATAGATGCCAAGATGGCGCTGATCGGTGCTCTGTCAGGTGATGACGGTGCGATTGTTATTTCAGGAACAGGCTCCATAGCCTTGGGAAGAAAGAATGGAGAGTATTCCCGCGTCGGAGGCTGGGGTTATCTGCTGGGCGATGAAGGCAGTTCATTTTGGATAACCCAGCAGGCTATTATGTATCTGCTGCAGTCTCTTGACGGAACAGCGTCCAGGAATACTGAACTAGAAGAAGCGCTGCTGGCTCATTTTCAGATTTCAACGGTCCCGGAAATCTTAGAGATCGTTTACCGCAATCCTATTGACCGGGGATTGATTGGCAGTTTCTCACCTGTTATCGTCCGGCTTGCTCAGGCGGGGAACCACGTATGCCAGCGGATTGTGAGTGAAGCTGGCCGGGAATTGGGGAAACTTGCTGGAGCTGTAGTAGAAAAGGCTGGCCTAAAGGAGATACCCTGCCGAGTAGGAACCTGTGGTGGCGTTTTTGCTGCTGGGAGCATAATCCTAGATCCACTGCAGAATGCCCTTTCCGAAAAGGCTCCGTTGGCGAAGGCTCTTCCGCCGGATTTTGAACCTGTGGTAGGAGCGCTGCTGGCGGGCTATGGTCTGGTTGGGCTTTCTCCCGCAGATGTGCTTCCCAGCATAAGACAGTGGGAAAAACGAGGTGGTATCGATGAATAACTGGCCGATCGAGGCTAAAGTTGGCCAGATGATGATGTTTGGTTTTTCAGGAACAAGCGTGCCAGATTATATCCGCAAATTCATCCAGGAATATAACCTGGGCGGCATCATTATGTTTTCTCGAAATATTGATAGTGCGGCTCAGATTGCTGAACTCAACTCCACACTGCAGAAGCTGGCTTTAGACAGCCCGTTTGGGGTTGGGTTATTTATTTCTATCGATCAAGAAGGCGGGCAGGTGATCCGCATTAAGGATGGGGTGAGCGCTGCTCCTGCAGCCATGGCAGTCGGAGCTTTGGCCTCTCCTGATAGGGCCTATCAGATCGGGAAGGTGGTTGGCGAAGAACTCGCCAGCTTAGGCTTTTCCATTAATCTTGCACCCTGTGTTGATGTCAACAACAATCCGCACAACCCCGTGATCGGTGTGCGTTCATTTGGGGAAGATCCAGAACTCGTTGCAGACCTTGGCGAAGCCACCATTAAGGGACTGCAGGAATCTGTATTAGCGACTGCTAAGCACTTCCCTGGACATGGTGATACCGCGGTCGACTCGCACTACGGACTGCCAGTCATCAATCATGCCCGAGAGCGCTTGGAACAAGTGGAGCTTCTGCCTTTCCGGCGCGCGATTGCCAGTGGTGTGCAGGGCATTCTAAGTTCGCATGTGGTGTTTCCTGCCATCGAACCCATTCCGGGGCGGCCCGCTTCCCTTTCAAATCCTGTTCTGACTGGACTTCTACGCAGCGAACTTGGTTATGATGGTCTGATCTTGACCGACTGCATGGAGATGCAGGCTGTGACAAAACAGCTGTCGATGGAAGAGGCCGCGATTTTAGCCGTCGAAGCCGGTAATGACATGGTTCTAATAAGCCATACCCAAGAACTGCAGGAGAGAGCTTTTTGGGCAGTAGTGGAGGCTGTCAAAAAAGGACGCATTTCAGAAGAACGCATCAACGAGTCGCTCGCTCGCATTTCCAAAGCCAAACGCCGCTTTGTGAAATGGCCTTTCCCAGACATGCCGGTGGGCAGTTCGGAGAATCAGGCATTGATGGAAGAGGCTTACGGAGACAGCATCACAGTGGTCAGAGGCAGTGAGCATATTCCCCTACCCAACAGTCCTATCACTGTGGTAGAAGTTATGCATACAGCGGCATCACTTGCTGAAGAGCAGGTAGGAGACGATTTCAGCTTGGCACAGGCTCTCGCCGACCTTGGGGCAGAAGTGAAGCCGCTCTATATAAGTGCAGAAGTCACTGACGAAGAATATAAAAAGATCATTGAGCAGATTCAGCCCAATGATCTAGTAGTTATGGTCACCCAAGACGCTCACCGGTTTCCCGAGCAGGCCAGGCTGGTCAATTATGTAGTAGAGAATTGTCCGCAGCACGCTGTTGTGGGCACCCGTACTCCATACGAGCTGGCAGTCTTTCCGGATGCTAGGGTTTATCTGGTTCTCTACTCTAATCGTCCTGAGGCCCTACGTCAGGGAGCAGCAGTACTCTTAGGGCGGCGCCCCGCAGTAGGACGGCTGCCTGTATCTATTCCTAACTGACCAAGTGGTCAGTGGAAGGCACAGAGGCTCGGATTCCGATTTGATCGAGGGTTTGGCGCACCACTTGTGGGTCGAACCCCAGCATTGCCTGTTTCCAGCAGATGATTCCGGGAACACTGCAGTTAATGGTGGCCAGATACTTGTATAAGAGAACCTCTTCTTTATGAGCCGCGAGATTCTGCGCGGCTTTTCCTTTTAGTTCATGCACATGCTCTAACAGATTCTCCACTGTATCATATACTTGGAGCCAACGGACAGCGGTTTTCGGACCGACCAGCGGTACCCCCGGAATATTGTCGCTGCCATCGCCCATCAGCGCTTTTACGTCAGGAATGCGTTCCGGCACGACGCCCCACTCATGTTTCACAATTTCAGGAGTGTATACCTTGTTAGCTCTGCTGTTAGGTGCCACGATGGTCACCTGCTCATTGGAGAGCTGCAGCGCATCCCGGTCTGTTGTGATCACATAGCAGTGAGTCTTGGGAGGCAGACAGCGGGTGATGGTTCCGATGATATCATCAGCCTCGTACCCAGGTGCTTTCAACAGCGGAATCTCAAGGCTTGCAATAACCTCCCTAATCAGGGGAAGCTGACTCTTAAGATCCTCTGGCATAGGAGGTCTTTGTGCTTTGTATTCCGAATAGAGATTATGCCGGAAAGTAGGTTCAGGATGATCCGATGCCACCACCACGTAGTGGGGACGGAACTGTTCTATGAGAGAATAAACGGTGTTGTAAAAGCCCAAGACAGCGTTGATCGCTTGCCCTGAACGGGTGCGAATTGTGCTCGGCATTCCAAAGAAGGCCCGGTAGGCCAAAGCAAAGGAATCGAGCACAAGGCAGGTCTTAGGCAGCTCTGTTGTTGCAGTCAATTTTCTTCTCCTTTGCAAGACACTTAGTAACTATTATAGCATAGTGGCGCCCATTGGGCTAAAGAAGGTGTATTTATGATCAAGCTGCTGGTCTTATTCCTGGGTCTTATTATGGTTTTTCCTGCCTCTCTGCAGGCTGAAGAGGCGATGCTCGCAGCGCACCTTGATGTGCTCGATCAGGATGGTTACCCTCAGGGTTATATCCGTCCTCGTCAGCCTTTTGCGCTAGAAGCTGTCATACACAGCGAATATCTAGACGAGATTATAGGTATCGGTTTAGAAGTCTTCGACGGCAGTACGCTGCTGTATCATGGAGCGGCTTTATGCGAGACCGAAGTTAACCGTGCCTCCTACCGGACACCGCTTCTCTTTTTTGACCGCTTGTCGGGGGCCCTTGAAGCTGTGATTTATGTACAAAAAGCTGATGGCGAATATGAGGAACTGGAGCGTTTCAAGGTTTATGTGGTCGACCAGCCGCTCACTCTCCCTCCTGATCGGGTGATTATGGTGAGCAAGGACCGCCTAGAATTTGAGTTCCATGGGGAATACCCAATTTCGCCAACCGCGCCTGTGTATGAGCATTTTCCAGACGGGGCGCGGCCCATTAGGTTTTCCGATTTTATCGTTGGCGCCCAACAAGTGCAGGCTACAGTATTTCAGGGTGAAATCATCCGAATCGATATTCTCACGCCCCAGAAGATCGATCGGATGAGGGTTCTTCTAACCACTGAGCAATTTGCAAGTACAGAACACAGCAAACTCGAACTGACTCCGGTGGGCGCAGGATTCGTCGTGGAAGAACGGCGTTCTGGCCGCGGCTTCTTTGTGTCTCCCGGAGAACAGATCACCATTGCTTCCGGTGATGAAAAGCTCCTCTTTACTGATCCCCACGGAGAACAATGGGAATTTACTAACCGGGTATACATCACACCCTTTTCTGGAGGGCAGATCCGGATCGACAGTTTCCAGCGGGGTGTGTCACCAAAATTCTATCCTCAGTATCGGGGAGTGTTCGAGGTAACTCTGCGGCCGGGCGGCAAGTTCCAAGTCATTAATGAAGTCAGTTTGGAAGAATATCTGTATCTGGTAGTGCCCAGCGAAATGCCAGTTTCTTGGCCCTTAGAAGCTCTTAAGGCCCAGGCAGTTGCGGCCCGTACCTTTGCGATAGCCCAGGCTTTTCAATCCCGCAATGGGGCGCGGGGATACCATGTCGATGACAGCACCAGCTCGCAGGTGTACAACAACCACCAAGAGGCAGAGAGGGCGCGTCAGGCTATTGACCAGACCGCTGGCGAGGTGCTGCAGCATCCAGATGGGCGCATTACATCCACTTACTTCTTCGCTAGTTCCCCGCAGGACAGTGCTTCTCCCTGGTATAAGTGGAGTGTCACTTTGTCGGGCACTGAGCTGAACAACATGCTGCAGAGGACCCTGTCTAAATCGATCGGCACAGTAAAGAACCTCAAGATTACAGAGAGGGACGGTACCGGTAAGGCAGTTTGCCTCTTGATTGAGGGGACCACTGGCAGTGCCGAAGTGCGCGGTGAGCTCAACATCCGCTCGGTTCTGCGTCCCGCCAAGCAGTACACTGGCGGAACCGATGTTGTCATGGAGCGCAGTGGGGGACGGGTGCTCAATCAAGCGCTGCTTCCTAGTGCTTATTTCAGCATGGATATTACTCGCGACGAGGCGGGAAGAATAAGCTCGATTAAATTTACAGGCGGCGGAAGCGGACACGGTCTCGGCATGAGCCAGTGGGGGGCCAAGCAGATGGCTGATGCTGGTCACTCATATGTGGAGATCCTTGCGAAATATTATCCTGAACGGCAGCTCGTGCCGTATAACGTTAGTGAATGAGGTAGACATTAATGAATCATTCTGAATCGGCTGGTTGGAAAATTCCCTGGAAAGGGATAATCTTTGGACTTATTACAGCTGTTATCGCTCTGGTACTTGTTTTTACGCAAATTGCTCATCCAAGGGATATCTGGGAGGAACTGCAGGACTATCCTACAGAATACTTTGTGGCAGCTTTATTATGCTTGGCAGCATCTTGGGCCGTGGATGGGGTACGCATGCGTGTCCTTACCAAGGGTACAGGTGAACCCGTCCCTTGGTGGGAGATGACTCTGACTTTGATTGCTTCGAATTTTATCACTCTAGTGACACCCTTCGCTGGTGGGGGCGGGCCTTATATAGCCTATACGCTATATCGCCGGGGAAGAAGCGGTGCTCATGCCATGGCGATAGTTCTGCTTGGCGGTTTTGCCGCGCAGACAGGGCTTGCGATCCTCGCTTTTACGGTTCTGAGCGTTATGGGAGAAATTTCTCTGGACGTGGCTTCAGCTGTGAAGTATGTGCGGTGGGGATTTGCCGCGTACTTTGCGATCCTTGTGATACTAACAATCCTTGTTTGGCAGGGCAAACGCATACAGCGCCTGTTTGTCCGCTGGGAAGTGGCCCAGAATTGGTTGGATGAGTTTAACCACTACTACCGGGAGCTTTTCATCCCGCGCGGCCGTTATTATATCCAGACGCTGCTTGCAGGACTGGCGTACTTCGCCCTCAACTACGCGGCGGGATTCATGATCTTGAGCGGCTTTGGAGTGGCGAATGGGCTAAAACGGTATGGAGTTTCTGTGCTGTTGGGGGTTGCCCCGATCATTTCTCCCATCCC
>CALKAR010000292.1 GCA_937988745.1 uncultured Peptococcaceae bacterium | reverse complement strand
CGACCACCGAGATCTACACTCTTTCCCTACACGACGCTCTTCCGATCTTAGTTGTGATTCACCTTGTATTATATCAGAATTAAAACCCAATTTCCGAAGAAAAATCTGATAGCGCAGTTGGTGAACGGAGGGTTTGCCGTTTTCGGTTTTCAGTTCGATGAAGTAGATGCGGCCCCCGGGGAGCAAAACCAGCCGGTCGGGAATGCCCCGGTACAGGTTTGCAGGAAGTTTAATGCAAAGGCCGCCCGCAGAGCGGACGGCCTGGCGGAGCATCTTCTCAAGGGCAGATTCCCGCTTCACTTCCGGTACCGCTTGGCGATATAGCCTTCAGAGGCCAGAGGGAATCCCTCGGCCCAAGGACTCGATTCACAGAGTATGCGCTCAAACTCCCGGAGGTCATCCGGGTTGTTATCGCCTTCAGCGATGGCCTCGTCGTGTACGTGACCAACAATCCGGAAGCCTGCTTTGTCGGCAGCGATCAGGCCATCGCGGAGCACGTCCCTTGTAAGCGCCTGGATTATGTTCTCTGTGAGCGAGCCCCCGAAGGTATCGGTCTTCACCCATCCGGAGCCCAGAGGGGTGTAGAACTCGAAGGTGTCTCGTATCTGTCCATTCCATTCTTCGGAGCCCAAGCTAGGGTTAGGATAGGCAATGGAACCCGAAGGCATATCGATGAACAGGATCCTAAAGCCATTAGCGAGGGTCTCCGGCCGGATAACCAGGCGCCCGAGGTGTATAGTTCTCCAGTCCCGGACGGCGCGTATACACGCTCTCTCAATGTCCCTCCAGAACTTGGTGATCTGCGGGACTGACTGACGATAGCCTTGGACAGCTGCCTGGGCCTCTTCCTCGGTTAGCTGTCGGCCGAACTTGGCTACCGTCTCCCGGAAACGGGGAACTCCCATGCCGTAGCCACAACCTAAGACCAGCTGCTTGCCCATAAACCTCTGGCTGTCGTTGACTTGGCTGGGCGGAATGCCGTACAGCCTTCCCGCCGTAACTTTGTAGACGTCTTGCTTCCTGCGGTAGGCGTCTAGCAACCAGTCCTCATTCACCATCCAGGCAAGGCCCCGAGGTTCCACGGAAGAGTAGTCAGCAATGAGAAAGTACTCCGGGCTCTCAAAGAAGCCCCGGATGCTCTCCGCTATGACTGAGAGCGGCCGGTTAAACATGATCCTAAGGGCGTTCGGATCGTCCTCGAGGAGCGACAGGGCCACTTCCGGGTTAGTCTCCCCTGACGGCTTCTGAAGGTTGTGGAGTTGCACCCCGGTGCTGCTCCATCGCCGGGTGGACGCTGCGGAGAAAAGGAAGCCACCCCGGATTCGGTCGTCTGCCGAGACCGTATTCTGGATGTCCTTGAGTTTCTTGGTCCCGGCCCGGCTAAGTTCGATGCGGTGATTCATGAGTTCCACAAGGTCCTGAGGAACGCCTGGTTGTGCAGCGAAAGCTTCGACTGTCGCCGCCTGGAGGTTGGGGAGGTCAAAGCCCCGGGTCTTTAAGTAGTCGAGGGTTTTCTCTCGCTGGGAAGGGCGACACCCGGCTATCTCTTCCGCACGCTTCAACAGCTCCGCAGAGTATTCGTCCACAAAGGCGTCGGCCTTTTTCACCAGGTCCAGGTTAACTGGGAGCCCCCTGTCATTGATTATGTAGTCCAACATGCAAGCCTCCTTCTCGACGGGAGGGAGCGGAGGAAGCACTTTGTCAAGGTTCATCTCAACGCGAACGTCCTGTTGGCAGT
>CALKAR010000291.1 GCA_937988745.1 uncultured Peptococcaceae bacterium | reverse complement strand
GAAGTGTATCTAAGTCGCGGTTGTCCACGACGAGGCGGAGCGTCTCGTCTAATTCCTCGACCGCCTGCTGGAGACGTTGCGAGTTGACCGTGTCGCCATGATCCCTCAGAGTCCGACGGAGAACGTTCCTGCTATTGGCGATCTTTGCTGTAATGATGTTTTTCACTACCTCCGCGCAACGGTCAACATCGTCCGCCAGACGATATTGCTGACGGCGGAGCAGCACGTTTCCGGTCGTAGGACCTGAAACTCTTGCCAGAAATTTTCCGCTTTCTGTAAGAAAGCATAGCGCCACACCCGATTCTGCGCATAAGCTCATTACCCCGGGGCTAGCGCCCACGTAATTAAAGCAGACAATACTCTCCAAAATGTGAATCGGGACGCGGGTCTTCTCTTCCTCCGCAACCCGCACCACCACGTTTTGACCATCACGCGCCAGATATCCGTCGGGAGAAGTGACGTAAAGCACATTCAAGAGCTTTCGCATTGCGAGACCTCTCGTCACTTGATCTCGAGCTGTTTTCGGACATACGCTCTCACATTTTTCTTACTCCGCGTCAACTTCGGAACACAGATATCGCGTAGCGAGCACAACTTGCAGTTCACGCCAGGAGGCGCCGGCGGCGTAACACCGACGGAAAACATCTCGTGCATCTCCCGTGCGAGGCGAACAACCCGCTTTCTCAACGCAGCTGAAAACTTGATGAGCGTACGTCGACGGGTCTGTCCGTAAAAGAAGCTTCCCGCACGTATTTCGGTGTCAAGCATCTCCTCCAGGCACATAGCTTGTGCGCACAGTTGAACTTCGTCCCTATCGTCGCGTTTCGGTCTGCCTCGCTTGTATTCCACCGGATGGGGCCGCCAGTAGCCGTCCCGGTTGTGAAGAACGACTCCATCCGCCTTGGTCGCACGATGATACTCGATGATGTCTGCAACACCGTACAACCCGAGTTCGTATGAGACGAGGGGCACCGACCGGGCCACTATCACTTCCCCTTGCGCCTCTGAGTGCAGGCCCGAGTGCACCTTCTCGTGCAAGTGGCGCCCCTCTACCGTCCGCACGTTTTCATCCCACTGCCGCTCAATGTGAATGAGCGCCCATTGTCGGGTGCAAAAGGCGAAGTGTTGCAAACCTGGAAGCGGCAGCAAGGATTCATCCGTATAGCGTTCCATCAGCTCAAACGCTCGATAAGTCGTACTCCCGTCGGTATAGCCGCATAGTCGACTTGTACATCGTAGTGCGAGTAGGCGCGCGGCGGACGAGACGAATCGACCCGGGTTACTTTGACAGCATCAAACAACTTGTGAGCGGGCGCATTGCCGAGCTTTGACTCGTGCTCAAAGACGACTAAGCGCCTGCTTGCCATTTTGCCTCTCGCTGCGGAGCGGTCGTGATCAAACATGTTTTCGAGCGCTTGCCAAAACAGCTCCAGGTCGTCCGACGAAAAGCCCGTTTTCTCAGCCAGTGCTGCCGAGACGAAGCCTTCGAGTCGATACAGAGCATAAGGCACAATGTGCTTGCGACCCATTTCCCTGTCTTTCTTCTCGGCATCCTCCTCGGATGTCACCGCCATCCGAGTGATAGTGACTTCGTGCTGAATGATCGGATCGATGCTGCGCGCAAACCCCATTTGTACAGGACCGCGGACTTGGCCGGCGTTCACTTTCGTCGTCATGACCGCGCCAAACGCACGGATGTCGTAGAAGGTGTCACACATAAATTGCGTAACCTGTCGTGCCTTTTCAAGGTCTTTGGGCAATTGCTTGTCCACGGGCTCGATACCGACGTGCTGGTACGCACGGCGATGCTGTGCGTTGAGCACAGCCCCTTCTCGGACATAAATGTCAAACCCTTGTTCGCCTTCCTTGACGATCTGGACGTAATTGCGCGTCACCAAACCGTGGCTCGTCTCAGGGTCGATACGCGGCAAGTTTCCCGCGTCGGGATCTCCATTCGGATTGCCGTTTTCAACGTCAAACAACAACACAAACTCATATCGGTTTTGGATCGGCGCTCCCACGCTACTCACTCCTTGCTTGCAGATTTCTCAAAAAACGCCTGCCGCTGATGGTAATAGCCCAGCATAAACAGCCCTTGCTGGCCCAAATCAAGGTGTGTCGGGAACTCAGTCAAGTCAACCAAGATAGATTCGATCAGCCGATCCGAGACATGACCGTAGTCGGCCTTGGCGATGTGGTGTTGCGCCAGACGCAACAGCTGCGGGAAAACTGCCCGTGGCGTCGCCGAAGCTGCACCAAAGTAGCGGTCACGAATCGTGGCGTTTAGCCCCGGGTTCGCATCTGCCTGGACTTTTTCTAAAACAGCGAAAAGTCGCCCCGACAAATAACCTGGTTTCTTGTTATTCGGGTCGAGACTCACCGTAATTGTCACCTCCTGGTCGGTAAAACCGTCGTCTCCCTCGACTAGGCGCCATCCTGCACGCATACGACGCAACAACGAAGCCTTCAGGACTGCTGCACGTACGTAGTTCACGCGTTCTTCCGCATCGGCTCGAATGCGACCGATAAGCGCCGTGTACAAGCCCTGAGGAT
>CALKAR010000290.1 GCA_937988745.1 uncultured Peptococcaceae bacterium | reverse complement strand
TGGTGCCCAACAGCTTGAGACCTGATCTAGCAACTCAGGCATGGATAGTGAGGGCGATCAACACTCTGGGGTACAATCCCCACCTAGATACTCCAATCCACTTATGGAGTGTGGACCAAGTATCACAGCTCAGAGAGTTATACCGAGAAGTGGCAAACGGGGGTGTTATGAAAGATGGAAAACCTGCTTGAAGACATGACAGCCGAAGAAATGCGGTTAGCGCTGCAAGAAGTATCTGAGTATATGGAAAGAGTTATTGTCAAGGCTAGGCGTCTAGCTAAACAGAATGGTAAACCAGTCATAGATCGCGAGGAGTGGAGGCTGGCTCATGATGTGTTGGAGATCATTTTCAAAACCCGGTAAAAAAAGCCCTCACCTAGCGGCAACTAGGGCGAGGGCCAGACACAAATCTTACACCGTTAGTGTATCACGAAAAGTCGAAGTTATCAATCTTGGGCGGTGACAGCAGCAAGACCCTGAGAGCTAGCCCATGTGTGGCGCAGGTGAGCGGGGGCCAGAGACGATGTTAATGCGACATGGGCGCAGATGCGTCAGCCCCTTTGACCGTCCTGTTTACCCAAGGAGGGTTACATGAGATTAGTTTCCCGGAATGAGTTTGTCGCAAAGATGCCCAGAAAAGCAGTCAAGAAGCTCAAAGGATACGAGGTTACGCTGAAGCAAAAGGCTTTGATTTTTGAGCTAAACGGCTTATATATCGCTCGTTGGGAAGTCGAAGGAGTGCCTCGAGAAGTCGTGTTTGAGAAGGAGGTTAGTAATGGCAACCCTGCATGAGATAAACGAAGCTATTGCTTTTTTGATTGATCAATTGGAGCAGATGGATGAGTCTACCCCGGAACAAGAGGCTCATTTTATCAAAGAATGCCTTGAAGCTGCTCAAATGCAGCGCGAGGAAAAAATCCTTAGTATCGCTCGCTGGCGCAAACAGCTCCAAAATGAAGAAAAGGAAGTTCTTGGAGACGAACTCAAACGACTCCAACGTCGCCGGGAGAGCTATCGCAAACGTATTGAGTCTCTTGGCATGTACCTGCATTGGGCGTTGTCCGAGGCAGGTGGCAAAATTAAGAGCCCGCTGGGCTCGGTTTGGATTCAGAGCAACAGCAAACCTACGGTGACAATTATAGATGTCACTCAAATCCCTGATGAATACTGGAGCGAAAAGTACACTGCGCAATCTGATGACATTATCACTGTGTCTATGGGTGAGTACAAAATCAAGGTCGTTGATGACACTGTGCGTCTCATGGTGGTTGATAAGGACAGGATCGCAGAGTATTGGGCAGAGACCGGAGAGCAGGTGCCCGGTACCGAAACCAGCAGAGGTACTCATGTGCAGTTTAGATAAAGGGGAGCTGTATCGTGATTGATGACCGTATGAAAGAGATCATGGAGAAACTCCAGGCTCCATTCCCGCCGCATGAAATTGAGTGGCGTGTTGGAGCGACTAATCAGGACAAAACACGAGGCATGGCCCTGGCCTTTGTGACCAATAGGGCCATACAAAACCGACTAGATGAAGTGTTCGGCTGTTTCGGTTGGAAAAATGAGTTTCGAGAGTGGCGTGGAACTGCGCAGCTCTGTGGTATCTCTGTTAAGTGGGGTGATGAGTGGATCACCAAGTGGGATGGGGCTGATAACACCGATTTCGAGGCTACCAAGGGCGGCTTGAGCGATGCAATGAAACGTGCTGCCTATCAATGGGGCATAGGACGCTACTTGTATAAACTTGACCCAATTTGGGTGCCTATACAGCCGGCTGGGAAGAGTTTTCGGCTCATGACCACGCCTCAGCTGCCTGATTGGGCCTTGCCAGAAGAATATCGAGGCAAACAGCAGGTACCCCACCCCAATTCTGTACCGGCAGATCCGTCGGACGATAGAACGCAGCTCATCCAAATTGTGCGTAATCTCTCCCAGCAGGCCGGATGGACACCTGAAATGGTTATGAATGGATGCCGGAAGTATTACGGGAAAGCCGAACTGTCCGAGCTAAGCGAAGGCGAACTGCACAATTTGATTGATCGAATAACACGGGCCGGAGTTAAGCAATGAGTTACGACATCCCGTCCCGAGTCGAACGGAGTTACTTGGAGCCGCCTTATGAACCACCACAAGAGGTCGAGTGTGCCTTCTGCGGCGGCTCCCTCTTGGAAGATCAAGCTTATTGGTATGATGACAAACCCTATTGCTCCAGCAGGTGCAGGGTTTCTGATATGGAGAGTACACCGTACTGATGGAGGAGTCGGCGTGATGTGTGAAAACAAGTTTAGAGGCAAACGGATTGATACCAGTGAGTGGGTTTATGGTTACTATCGAAAATATCGAGATAGGCACCAGATAGGGCATAACGTAGCTGATGAGAATTTTTACTTTAAGTGGTTTGATGTAGACCCATCCACGGTCGGGCGTTTGGTCAGAAAAGGGTCCGAACCCAGATTTGATCTATACGAAGGCGACATTCTCACCG
>CALKAR010000289.1 GCA_937988745.1 uncultured Peptococcaceae bacterium | reverse complement strand
GTGTGTGTAGCTGTGGTAAAGGTTTAACGTCATTAAAGTCTGGGTCATTGATAACCTTATTCCAGAGCCAATCCAGCTTCTTCAATAGGCGGCCTGAGATATCTCCCTCTTCATGTGCGTCTTCGTTGCCCACACTTACAAAGAACGGAACATGTGGGTATCTATGATGTACCTTTCTAGCGTACTCGAAGTCAGCATCGTCGAAGATTACCACTTTGAGTGTTACATTTACATCGCCCTCTGTAAGACTGTTGACAATCTCGTCTAACCTGTGCCAGTTAGTTATCATTGCGCTTGAAGGCGGTTTCGGACTAATTGTAAGGTCATCAATCTTCAACATCCATTCTCTCCAGAAAGAACCTTGCGTTTCTAGGCCAACTTGTACCCCATCAGCATGAAGAAGGTCAATTAAGTCATTCATGGGGTCTTTAATAAGTGCTGGGTTACCTCCACTGATAGTTACATGGTCGAAGTTGGGCTTGCCATCTTCTGTTGTTCCCAGTTCGTATAACTTGTCATATACTTCTTTAGGTGACATCATCTCAGCCTTTTCTTCACCATTCCAGGTAAATGCTGAGTCGCACCAAACACAAGAATAGTCACATCCACCAGTCCTAACGAACATCGTTTTACGGCCGATAACCATCCCCTCCCCCTGGATCGTGGGTCCGAAGATTTCCATTATCGGCATTCTTTTAGGCCCTCTGCGCAATCTTACAACTTTCTCGGTTGTCATATAGCTCCCCCTTATTCTAATTCACAGGCACCTGTTTGACGATATACAGGTCCGTTCGTTTTCTTCAAATCTTCCAGGTATACAATTGCACTACCAGTAGGGGTCTCCCACATACGTACATAGTGCACGGGAACACCTAATTCGTCAAGTTTCCAGCAGATGAACTGTGCCATGTTCTCAACTGTAGTTCGGAAACCAAGTTCTATCACTTTAGTACCGGACTCTTTAAGTTGATCCAGTGCAGGCTCATTTCCTTGCGCGATGAATGCGTGGTCTAACTTGTCCACAATGTTCTCCTTAACAATACGCTTAAGGTCACCGAAGTCCATAACAAAGCCTTCTTTGGGCCCCTCAGGGATTATTGGTGTGCCTTTTAATGCCACCTCCAAGCGATATGTGTGTCCATGAAGATTCGCACATTTACCATCATGCCCCACCAACTGGTGCGCACTATCAAAAGTGAACTCTTTTGTCGCAATTACTGACATATTATTTCCTCCTTCTCCTCAGCATTTTTATTCTTTCCGCTTCGGCATACTTAGCTGCCTCTTCCCCAAAATACCAGAGATACCTCTTTCTAAAGCGTTCCAGGCGAACATCACCAAAGCCGAACGCCTCTCTAAGAGCTCGCTCGGCCGTTGATAATGCTATCTGTTCCAGATGGTCATACGCCTCGTGAATTTGCTTTATGTGTTGTCTAATCGTGATGCGAGTATCTACTGGCCGTTTCTTCTTTTTCTTTTTGGCGGCCATTATCTTCCTCCTTACGCGTTATCTAGATCATAAAGAGTTTGCATAGTAGGATCATCCAAATACTGTGTTTGCAAGTTGGTACCAAAACGATGCTTGGCTGCTATATTAACTCCACCATAATCTCCTCCCTCGAGAAACAGGCGTCGAGTAACCTTTCCACCCTCAAGAGGCACTTTCTTGATATATCCTACAACGTCAACCAATCCCTGCACGTCCTTAGATAACTTACCTGGGAGCATGGGCACGAAGTATTTGCGTTTCTTTGCATCTTCCGTCTCATCGACCCCCGCAACGAATAGGGCGTGAATATCTAAGTCACGGAACCTACGAACTAAGAACTGCACCATCTCACGAGAAGATCCCCAGTCTTTCCACTCGGCAGCATCTGGCTCTGTGTCGATCTTCTGTTTTAGTGGGTCGATGCCAAGTATTTGGTACATGCAATACTTCTGTGCTTCTGTCAAAGAGTCCGTAATAACTGTTCTGAATCTCTTTGGCTCCGGAATCAGCTTTTCCAACAATTCCTTGTCGTTAGAGATCCGTACAACTTCCTGCGACATTTCTTTGACCACAGTGCTAGGGTCTGTTGATGATGGCTGCCAGCCGATTCTCTCAAGTAGCTCAACTCCACGTAACTGTGCCTCGATCATACGCAACCCGTCAACATTGTTTGAGTCACGGTATTGTATGTGCTTTTTAAGCGTCTCATATAGTTGAGAGTATTGTCGGAATGTCTGTATCGGCATGACCATAATACAGTTAGGGTCAATATTATGCTCTCGACACATCTTCGCAATAGTACGAAGTGTTTTCTCCCCACCCTCAAGACTCACATACAGAACGTCTCTCATCTCCGGCACTAGTGCAGCTGTTCCTACTAAGTGTGTCTTACCATCACCATATGGCCCGTAGATAAGTACGTTCATCCAGTTGTATACAGATTCAATTGGCCGTAATCCCATCATCGGAATGTGGTGGCTCAGATTACCATAATCAAATGATGGTTGTGCTTTCTTCGGTTCTATTTTTTCACTCATCAGTGTTTTCCATCCTCTCTGTTAATTACACTAAACTACTCACAAAGTCCACTAGAACACACGAACTACCGTGCAAGTCCCCATTACATAATTGTTCCGCAATACCCCTCCTCTCAGTCGGTGAGGATATCCTTGTACTTATCCGGGAGGATGATGTTTAATGTTTCATCCGCACCGTAAGACATTTCCTCGACAAGAGTGCCGATTGCATTGCTTCCAGTCTCTGGCCACGGAATTCTCTCCCTCCAAGGTTCGATGTTTCCGTCCTCTTCCCTAGGTCTCTGCTCAAATTCCGCCTCCAGCCAGGCTGCCGCCTCTTCCTCTTTTCCCTGGTCTATCAATAGACAGGCGTCGCGGAACGGACAATCCCAAATACAGTCTCTTGTAGGATTCGGGAACAGGTACAAATCAGGATCGATCATCATAGACACTTCTCCGAGAATATGTCTGTATGTTGCCTCCTTCTGTGCCTTATTACGCAATACAAAATCCCAACGAATAAACCTGTCTCCTTCCGGTGTTTCTAACGACGCCAAATGGTTCAGGAAGTCAATGTACTTGGCTGGAGCTTTACGTACTTCTCCGTAGTCCTTGATGAT
>CALKAR010000288.1 GCA_937988745.1 uncultured Peptococcaceae bacterium | reverse complement strand
AACTGATGGTAGCTGTTGTGATCCTCGGGATTCTTGCCGGGGTTGGGGTGCAGCAGTATAACAAGCTAATTACCGAAGCCAATGAGAAAGCCAATGCTGCTAACAAAAAAGTCCTAGAAAATGCCGCCAGACTCTATGTGTTGCTGGAAGGCCCCTTGACGGAAGATAAGACTTGGACATCCGAATCGGATGAGGAGTGGAAGGATTACATCGACGAGTGGCCAACGCATCCTGAAGGGAAGTCTTATGAGGTCACTATTGAGAAAGGCGGAACTATAACCGTCAAAGTGTCAGAGGAGACAACGACGGATTGATCGGAACTCAGCCGTAGGCCTTTAGGATTGGAGGGACCACGATGAAACTCAGAGATGAGCGGGGCATGATTGCCATCGGTGTAGCTCTGATGCTCATCGTGGTCCTTGCCCTTTTTGGTGGGGTCTTATGGCAGTACAGTATGATGGAGCTGCGGCGCGCGGAAAAGGCAGAGCAAGATATGCAAGCCTTGTTTCTTGCCCGCGCTGGGGCGGAAGCCGTTATGGGTGCATGGCAGCAGGAAATAAACGCGTCTGAACGCCCCTTTGGTGAACTCGACACGCTTTATTTCGATTTAGATACAGCTGCCTTTGTGTTACATAGGCCTGCGAATCCTCTAGGTCAAATAGACGTCGTGGTCAAGGAAGAAGCTGCATCGGACGAAGGAGACTACTACACAGTCATTGAAGCCACAGCGCAGGTAGGTTCTTCGACTCGTACCGCGAGGTTGGTTACCTATCCTCACTTGTATGGTCATCATCCGTCTTTACAGTGGTACGAACAAGGAAGCGGGCAAATTGGGTTTTATGAATACGTCACACCTCAAGAGCCCGTTATAATGCGGACACGGGCGGAGGAGACTCCAATTCATTTTGGACCCCGTAGGATGAACGATTTGATCTGGTTAGGACGACGATCGTTTACGTTTTCAGCGTCAGACATTATATTTGAAAGTCCACTTCGTTTGATACGGAGTGAAGACGATCTATACAATAGTCCATCTGGTCATTTCAGTTTAGTTTTGGAAGCCCAAAAGATCTTCCTTCATGGACTGGAGCTATCATACTTAAGCAGCAGGGATGTATTGGGCTTTGATTTCTTCCCGGAGAAATACCACAGTATAGTCCTTAGAGTACCGGATATGGACGATTTGGCTGAACGCGGTGATTCCATAGCAGACAAAATAGAGCGCGGTGCTGCCATTCCCCATGCTCGTTATGGGCAGGTTTATTTCAGTGACCAGCCTGTTGTTTATTCAAACTACGAGTGGTATCTACGGGGAATTTTCAGCTGGACAGTTAGAAAGCTTAATACTATTTCACTTAAGCTGGCAGGCAAAGCTTTTTATTTCCAGGATGGTTTCCGAATAGATCCCAAAGAGATTCGAAGTATAGGAGTCGATGAGTTTCTCAGGCGAGCGGAAGAAAACGGAATGCTGCTGCCCATTAGGTCAGAGTTTCAGGTTAATAGAGAACGGCTGAAAGGTCTGCGGCCATTCTATTGGGAGCAGTAAGGAGCGATGGTTTAATGAAGCCCTATTGGCTTTCTGAACACGGCTTTACTCTGCTTGAAGTTGTTGTTGCTATTGTAATTATCGCTACTCTAGTTGCTACATTCGGACCCCTGATTGCTTCTAGCGTACGAAACATCAAGTGGTCCGGATTGCGAATGCAAGCGTTGTACTCGATGAGAGGCGTCATGGAGCGGAAACTTGCGACATTTGATGGGGCTCCAGCTGCTATTACTATTAGGGGTCCAAATGCCGCCGGTAAAGTGCGGGAGTGGCAAGTGGAAGGCGCCCTTATAGCCGCTGAAGATCTCAACCAGGAAGGTAGATTAACTGAGGCTCTTGTGTCTTTTGTAATCCCGAAACAATAGCTGTGGTGAGGTGAGGCCAATCGTGAAGGGTTTTAAAGATGTCAAGGGTTTTACCCTTATCGAGCTGCTCATAACAACAGCATTAATTGGCCTCGTTATTACTGGCGGAATGCGGTTGTATTACTTCTCGGATCGCGCCTTGATGTTGGGAAGCGCTCAAGCTGATCTGCAGGCGGAAATGCACCAAGCTATGCACCGTATTACTGAAGAAGTACGCTTAGCCCATAGCTTGAAGATAGCCGCTTCTAAAGAACAGCTAGATGCAGAATTAGCAGAGCAATCAGAAGAGCAGGATACACAAGGTTTCATAATCTATGGTGAAGATGGATCAGTGTTTATAGAAAAACCCGAGAAAGTAGCCCTGCTTGACCGTAATGTTCTGCAGACGGACTACGCATTGCATTTTGAGCCGGTTTATCACAATAGTGCACGAGTACCCGATTTGTTAGGCATTAGGTTGGTGTCACAAACACCAGGTTTAGAATTCGAGCTTAAGTCTCAGGTTCAAGTTCTAAACCTGCGGGAGACAGGAATCCAAGGCGAACACCACGGAACAGCCATATACTTCACTAAGACATTCAGCGAGGAAGATCTGGAAGAAGCACGGAGAATTCGTCCAGGCTGCATAATGCGCCGTTATGTTTATGCAGCTGATGCACCAGAGCTGGAGGCACTGCGTCGGTTTAGAGATGAACGTCTGGCTAGACATCCAGTGGGAAGAGTGGCTATTAGGACCTATTATGCGGCTTCAACGGCTCTAATTTCCTTAGTAGAAGCTCAACCGTGGGCAGAAGCACCAATTCAGGCTATTTTTAAGGGTGCTGCTCATCTTGTTTTGAGATTCGCCTGATGAATTGTATCTTTGCAAACAAGCCTGCTTGCAAGCATGAGAGGACGCAGCTCACATGGATTCAATAATCATCTTTTTCACTTTCTTTTTTGGTCTCGTATTTGGAAGCTTCTTCAATGTAGTAATCTATCGATTGCCCAAAGGTCTATCTCTGATAAAGCCAGGCTCTCACTGTCCCCGGTGCAACCATCGGCTTAGTGCAGTGGAGCTGATTCCTGTATTCAGCTATTTATGGCAGCGTGGTAAGTGTAAGTCGTGCGGAGAAAGGATTCATTGGCGGTATCCACTAGTAGAACTCTTGACCGGGGTGGGTTTTGCCTTAGTCGCTTGGACAAGCTCTGGATTAACGGATTTGCTCTCTGGCCTCGTATTTTTTTCTCTGCTGCTTGTCTTAGCGTTTATCGATCTCGACCATAAAGTCTTACCTAATGCACTGACGGTTCCCGGACTAGTTATAGGGCTTCTCTTTTCACTTATAGGGTGGACAATCCCGGTCGTGCAGAGCCTTGCGGGCGCAATTTTAGGCTTTGGTGTTATAATACTTATTGTATTGATCTCCAAGGGCGGCATGGGTATGGGTGATGCCAAGTTGATGGCACTCATTGGTTCATTTCTTGGTTGGATACCTGTATTTTATGTGATCTTCTGGGCGTCTGCGCTTGGTGCAGTCGTGACCATCATCTATTTGTACCTGACAAAGCAAGATCGAAAAACACCAGTTCCGTTTGGGCCGTTCTTGGCAGTCGCAGCTTTAGCCTATTTTTTCTTCGTTTAGGTCGATATAGTCAAGCTTATCGATTTCTTACAGATCGGGGGATGGGGGATGAAGAAAAACGTAAGTCTGGTTGGGTTGTTGTTGGTGTCTGTAGTTCTTTCGGGTTGTAGTCTTCTGGGTGTAAAGGGACTGAATCCCGATATAACCGTGACAGGTATTGTCCAAGATGAGGTCACGGGCCGGGGAGTGGAAGGCGTCAAGGTAGCAATAACGCCTGGAGAGACAGTGGTGACTAACAGTGATGGAATGTGGCAGACCACGAAAGCTAAGAAGGGTTCAAAGATCGAACTTCAGAAACCAGGATGGGAGTTTGAGCCAGAGTCCCCGAGAGTAGAAAAAGATAATGAGGCTATCGTGATTATTGCTAGACAGGTTCGGTATCAAGCTAGTGGGTACATACGCTCTCAAACAGGTGAACCTATTGGCCAGTGCAGGGTATCCTTTGAACTAGAAAACGGTCACGTGTATGAAACATACTCACTTTCCGACGGTGCCTTCTCGCAAGATAATCTAGTGGGTACGGTTACGATGCGGGTGGAAAAGGATGGATGGCATTTTCACAATGGTACGCGGTTGATCGACGCGGGGAACTGCACAAATTTAGAGGTGGTCGGAACTAAAGAGAC
>CALKAR010000287.1 GCA_937988745.1 uncultured Peptococcaceae bacterium | reverse complement strand
TACCTTAGGTATCTTTAAGAAATTACCGATACCCTCAACCAATGGATAGTAATAAACAACATTCGTTATTTCCTGCATGGCAACTTCTAAGCTGTCGTTTACAGAGAATTTTTCTTTCTTAGAAAGGTAAGGGGTGCCTGTAAAACTGATTACAGAGTGGAACTTGTCCCCTGTAGCCCATCGATTGATTACCCCTCTTAATTTAATGTCATCTGTTGCGGCATGATGAACTTCATCGACAAATACGCTAAGGTTGGGAATCTTTCCCAGTAAATTTCTAAGCTCGTTGGCCTTTTTGTCCTTGTCATCCTCGCTATCTTCAAAAAAGTTTAGTTGCCCGGACTCTACCGTGATACGGTCAAGTATAACTTTTTCAGCATTGGTAATCGCCACCAAGCCGAAGAGCTCCTCAAACGGCTGATGCAGAGCGATTTTTTGAACGTTTGGATTACGAACTCGATTAGAGCGTTTAGCACTACTTTGCTCATCCAGAACTTCAAACTTAAGTAACTTTTTGAGTTCTGAAGCCGCCGGTTCAGGAATAACCCAACTGGGATCAAATTCCTGAATCGTACGCAAACTTGGAACCACGGAAGACTTTAATCCTGAAGGCGCCATAATAACAAAATTATGCGCAAAAGCCTCGTTTTCCGGTTCATTCAAAGCAAAATACAGATCCAGGTAGATGAAAGCTGCCATTAAATATGTTTTCCCAGCACCCATAGGAAGAGAAAAAAGATAATCCGTATAATTTGCGTTATAAAAATACTCCTCCCAAAATTTCGCAGCATTTATTGCTTCAGACTCTTCTTGAATCGCATTAATAATTTTTTGAGATACAACTTCACCATCCGTTTTAAGGCTTGCAAATTCATACATCATCAGTAATGCAGGATCTGCAATCATTTTTTTCTTTACGCTTTCTGCTAGCGGAAGTTCCGACACATCCAATGAGGAAAAAACATCTGTAGAGAACAGCTCGGCTAAGGGCTTAGCTTGATACTCAATTTTCAAATATAGATAGGTTTTTATAGCTTCAATTTGTGCATCGCGCAGGAAAGCACACTTTGTCATATAAGAGATGAGATCCTTGATTTGGCAACTATCTGAGCCAAACCACTCATCTCTCTTTTTTTGAATAATTTGATTTATCATCGTATTAGCTTGCCTCCTGCTAAACTACTCATGATCAGCACTATTACGCTCATCAGCTCCTCCTGAGCGAATCCAATCATCTACTTCTGACAACTTAAATTTCCAAAGTCGCCCTAATTTATATGCGGGCATGTCTTTTTTCTCGATCCATTGGAGAATACTGTCGCGCCCAACGCCAAGGTATTCTTGAATTTCTTTCATACTCGACCATTTTTCAACTGTGTTGTCGTCCACTTTGTACCTCCAAGAGTTGTGTATTTACCACATCTATTACAACGTTTAATACATTCGTATCACCTGGAAAGCAATCTTGATTATTTGCATCCATCATCTTCCACACACTGATTGCCTTGTTTTCTTTTCCACGAGAATCAAAGTCCACAGACAGTTTTACAATTTTGTTAGGCTCAACAGTTTGTATTGGGATTACTCTTTTTGATGGACGTATGGAAACATCTTCTTCATCCATGCATTTTAAGCATCGATCTTTCCAGGTAACTTTTCCCATGGTTTGAATCACCCATGTATGGGTGATTTTTTTAGAAAATGCCACTTGATAGTTCTGCTCAATCGGCGGGTTCTCAACCCAAAGACCATCATTGCGATAACGCGTTCTGATATACCGTACATCTCTTTCTTCGGGATTATTTAGATAAGCCTGATAAGAGGCAATGATAGTTTCTCTCTCATCCTCATTTTGATGAATAATGATTTGCAACTGATCTGCCAGTGCAGCAACCCAGGCCTGTAAATTAACTTCTGATTTTGGAATTCCTACCTTATCCATAGCTTCACTAGCATGTGTCACATCGAAAAACTGCATTAAAAATTGTTCTACATTTTCATGTTGTATTGGATTTGGGATTTGCTCAGAAATGTCAGAAGTTAGTGCTTTCCCACCATTAAAGAGCTTCTGGTAGTAGTCAGGTGAGTATTGCAAGGATGCTCCAGTACTCTTAAATAATTTTTCCACAAAAACTTTTTGATTTGGAATAGATGTAGAGCGCTTATATGTGAGTTTGCAAAAATCACTGAATTTCAAAACGGCACTCCTTTCTCTTCCAGTTGCAGTACCAAAAAAGAGTCCCCTCGGTACCACATATTTTCGCCCAGTACCTATAGCTAGTACCATTCACAACTTCGTAATCTATACACGAGGAATAAAACAAAGTCCTTCGTGGACATTGATGTCGAAGTCGCATTAATTATACCACGTATATCGACGTTAATCCACCAAAACAGCCATGTTTCTTTCTCAAACGCTATATTTCTTAACCATGAAAAGGAGGTGACAAGTATGGCCAAACGAAACTCGAAGCAGACTTCAAGAAAAGTTGCTCGTAAAGCTTCTCGCATTTTGCGAGACGGACGCTACAGCAAAAATTCGAAGTCTGTGGCAGGCAGCGCTTTATCGCAAACCAAGCCTAAGCGCAAGTAATTTACCCGGCGGTGCAGAGACAGCCCTTAACTGGACAGCCTGCATTGCCAAAGTCGTAATCCACCCAAAAATTATCTAAAGCCGATCTGTGCACGGAAAGGCAGAGGATACAGAAAACGTCAAAACACTGCACCAAGCAGTCATGGCGATTTCAGTACCTTTCTTTTCTGTGCCCATTTTTCGGCTCTAAAGGTCTCGTGTACTGAATCGCACGGGACCTTTTCTATATTCCTTTGCCCTTTCCTCCGGACGGCGGAAAGGACAAAAGATGAAAAATTTAGACAAACAAAGTCAATCCAAGAAACAACGCTACTACCCGTTAAGAAGACCGGACGACCCCTATAGCGTCGACCTTATCCCGGTCAGTGAAGAAATCTATCAGGAACTAAATCAAAGCATCAATCGAATCCGAAAGCAGGAACAGAGGGCTGGTCGCTGCTTCTGCCCAAACACAGTTTTTGGAAGTGTGCTGCTGACTGCGATGTCTGCCCTTATCACAAAAAAGGAGAATTTATTTCACTGGATGTGGAAATCGCAGATGAAAACAGGGTCTTCAGCACGCTTATCGACCTGATCGCAGATGAATCAGATTTATCTGAAGAGCTGGAAGAAAAAGCATTCAAAGAAGCTATCCACGCTGCAATTCAAAGCTTGTCTCCCCGTGACCGGGAAATAACCCGGCTATTCATGGACGGTCTTAGCGAACGAGCTATCGCATCTAAAATCGACTGTCCAAGAAAAACCGTGAACTACAGAAAATCGGTCATTTTCAAAACCCTGCTGGAGAAATTAAGTGACTGGTTCTAGCCAATTAAAAACTTTTTTCAATTTCGTTTGCCCAAAATCCCTCCTCTTGTCCAAGGGGAGGGTGAAGGGACAAACGATACCTGCCCTTCGGATAGGAGGAACGCCAATGAAACGAGCAAGAGACCCGGATGACAAACAGCTGATCGGACTACTTATCACCATCAGCATCATGTCAAAAAGATTAGCACAAGAACTCATGAGTAAGAGAAAGGAGGCCAAGTATGGAGCAAATGCAAATCTATGAACACGAACAGTTCGGAAAAATCCGAACACTGACAAAAGACGGAGATATCTGGTTTGTCGCAACGGATATTTGCGATGCACTGGATATCAAAAACACAACTGACGCTGTTAAGCGCCTGGATGATGACGAACGGTCTAGATTCAATCTAGGTCGCCAGGGAATGACCAACTGTGTCAATGAGTACGGCTTATATAACCTGATTCTGGCCAGCCGAAAACCTGAAGCGAAAACCTTCAAACGCTGGATCACGCATGAGGTGCTACCTGACATTAGAAAACATGGAGCCTACTTGACTCCTGCGAAGTTAGAAGAACTACTTCTAAATCCTGACACCTTAATTCAGCTGGCAACGGAACTCAAAAAAGCAAGAGAAGAACGTGATGCCGTTTCCAGTCAAAATTCGCATCTCACCGTTCAAAACACGGTCATGCAGCCTAAAGCGGATTACTTTGATGAGCTGGTGGACAGAAACCTGCTCTCCAATTTCCGCAACACGGCAAAGGCGCTCGGTGTTAAGCAAAAGGAGTTTATCGACTATCTCCTGAGCCACGGCTACATCTACAGGGATGCGAAAGGCACGCTCTTTCCTTACGCCGAGAAAAATGACGGTCTTTTTGAAATCAAGGAATGTTTCAACGAGAAAACCGACTGGAAAGGCTATCAGACACTGATTACGCCCAAGGGACGTGAGACATTCCGTCTTCTTCTCGAAGGAGGTGTCTCATGAGCAGAATCAAGTTACTAAAAGACATTGTTGATGATATGCACGCTTTGGCGGACAGCCTTGGCACATTGGCATCGGCACTCGAAAGCGACAAGTCTGTGGCTCCGGAGAAGCCTGCAAAACCCGAACTCAGTCTCTCCGATGTCAGAGCCGTTCTCGCCAAAAAGTCGCAGGAAGGTTTCACCACGGAGATTAAGGCACTGATTGAAAAGTACGGTG
>CALKAR010000286.1 GCA_937988745.1 uncultured Peptococcaceae bacterium | reverse complement strand
CCGCCGGTCTGCTGCTCCCCGCTCGATTCTAGGAACCAAGTATTTCAGAAGTTCCCAAGTTGTCGCCACATCATCTAGAGCCCTATGAGTTGGTTTGTGGGAAAGGTTCAACCGTTCGGCTAAATCGCCCAATTTATAAGAATTCGTCTCCATGAAACGCCTAGCGAGAGACAAGGTATCGGTGTAGCGATCACGCACGAAGGAAATCCCATTCCTGCTGCAGGCGCTCTCTAACATACGGATGTCGAATACCACGTTATGCCCAACAAGCATGCCGCCATCAATAAACTTCATAAAATCTTGCAGTACAATCTGAGGTTCTTCTCCATTTTCAGCCAAGAACTTGTCTGTGAGGCCGTGTACGTACACACTTCTACCCACAGGCATCCGCGGTTTTAGGTAGCGATGAAAGGTCTCCACCAATTCCCCTTTATGAATCTTATAAGCCGCCAGCTCTATAATATCATCCTCTAGAGGCTCGATTCCCGTTGTTTCACAGTCAAAAATGATTAGAGTGCCGTGCTGTACAGCGTTAAGCACTGGTCCGAAGGGGTCACCATAATCTAGTGCTGATAGACTGAAAAGGTCAGTCAATCGGAGGCCGCTCTTACGTACATCTTCAATACGTCGGATAGTCGCATCTCCAATGCCGCTGGCAGGCCTTTGCAAGATGCGATGTGCGCTGACCCGATCCTCAGGATTGAGGAGAAATCGCAGACGGGCCATACAGTCCTTGACCTCCTGCCGGCGGAAAAACTCATAAGCTTCCACGGTTATGTGGGGAACCTGCTCCGCTTCTAGTACTCCCGAGACGATGCGAGCTCTCTTGTTGGAACGACACAAGACACCAATGTCCTTATAAGAAACACCGCTCCTGCGGAGCCGCTTGATTTCCTGAGCAATCCATCTGGCTTCATTTTGTTCATCGGAGGCAGAGTGAATTACAATCGGGTCCCCTTTTACTGCAGCGTTTGTAGGACTCGGCTTTGTCCTGCTCAAAGCGGAAACAACAGAACCTGCTGCGCGAACCAAAGTCTCTGTTGCCCGGTGATTTTCCACAAAGGTCATATACTCCTGACGGGGAAACTCCTGTCTAAACCGCTTTATGACCGACTCCGGTACCGAGCCTCTCCACTCATAAATAGTTTGATCGAAGTCACCTGCTAGAACCAAGTTCTGTGCTTTCCGTGCCAGATGAGCAACCACCTCATATTCCATCAGAGTAGTGTCCTGCATCTCATCGACCTGAACTAAGTCAAAGCGAGTGCTCCATTCATCGGCTAAAGCACCATTAGGTCGGAAAGCTCGGTGAGTCAAGAGGATCAGGTCGGAAAAATCGAGAGCCTTATAAGCCGCCAACTCCCTCTGGTATAAAGCATGCATCTTAGCAACTGTGCCTCGCTGTAAAGCAGGTCCTTCCTCAGGAGGTACTACCCTTCCATAAAGCTTGTACTCTTCCAGCGTATAATAAATGGCACTGGCGCTTAAGTGCACCAGAGCCGGCAGTTTGAGATCATTAATAATGTCTTGAGCATCATCTTCGTCAATAATGCAGAAATCTTGAGGAATACCCAGCGCCACGGCACCCTGACGGATGATCCAGGCGCAGAGGCTGTGAAAAGTGCGGGTAACAACCTTGTGACTGTCTTCAGGGCAGTAAAGCTCGACCCGCTGACGCATTTCTTCCGCGGCACGGTTCGTAAAGGTCACGCACAGGATCCGCTCCGCTGGAACCCCGCGGCGGATCGCTTCGGCGGCACGATTTGCCAACGCAAAGGTCTTACCTGTACCGACACAGGCATGGAGCAGAATGCTGGTATCAACGCTTTCAATGAACTTTCGCTGAGCTTCGGTAGGTTTGATCAGTTTCATCCCGCCCCCCCCAATTAGTGCTTCACGCAATTTCTTAACTCTAAATAATGGACAAGCTCAGTCACCATGGTAACGTAATCTCTCTCTAGCTGATACTTGAGATTGCCCGATATAGCTTTCAAATAAGCGATCAACTCTGATCGAGAATGCACTGCTTGAAGAAGGCTGTGCAGATGGAAGTCGTAGTTTGAAGGCAGTCCATACAGCGCTGTCAACTCGGATGGATTACTGTCGTAGATGCGCTTTCCGATTTCAAGCAGCCGCAGGCCCTCTGCTAAATATCCAGCACTGGCCACGGTTTTGTAGAGAGAAATCATGAGGCTGGCATATACAGTGCCTGAAGTACGGACAAGATCGATGTAAATCTTGACTGCATCTTCGTAGTTTCTGTTCCTCTTCAGCTGGACAGCTCTGCTGATATAATCATCCATCCACAGCGGCACATCGTTATTGCTCTCTGGAAATCCAGCTATTTCGTGAAGAAAACCTCTAATGGTCATACCGATATCTTGTGCTGCGGTGCGCACTTCAAGGACCACCTTTCATTGAGTGACGTCTTAGTTCTGAGCAACTACCACTTCAGCGGGAACCCTGGTCTGGCCGTCAACCCCAAATCCCCAGCTGACGCATGAAATCACCTGGCCACCATCTAGTTCTAAACTAGGTTCCAGCGCATGTATGATATGAATCCTTTCGTCAAATCTGTCCCCACGCTGAGGGATTATCGGAGATATTCCCAGAGGTTCGACCAGCGTAGTATATTGTTTCAAAAAATCCTCAACAGCCCGTCGATAATCTGTATTCAATTGATCGCTGTGAACAAGTGTCCTTTCCATCAAGCGGAACATTTTGATAGCCTGCTCCTGCCACTCTCCAACTCTTTCTTCCAATCTATCCGCTGATGAACGCGCCTGAGCAAGCTTCTCTTCCTGTTCTTCAGTAAGCTTCCGAAGCTCCTGAAGCTCATCCTTGAAATGCTGTACAAGTTCTTGGTAAGCCTGAGCCGCAGCTTCCTCGTCTCTATCACTCGCCATTACTTCTAGGGCAGCAGCTGTGTATAAGGAATAGTCCCCCTCCCGCAGTTCTCCCACCCACAGCGTTGTAAAGGACCATACCACCAAGAAGGCTCCAGCAAACAACAGCACAAAGGAACCAGTCAGCAGAATAAACGAAAAGGTCCGGTCAAAGCTGCTCACATTGGTTAGAGTGATAGCCAGACAAGTTATGCCAACAGCCAAAAGTGCAATCCCCAGACCTAACATTGAGAAATAAAAACGACCTGTCCGTGGTTGTTCCCTATTTGCCATGATTAGTTGCTCACCTCGTCACTTGTGGCGGTATTAGACATGGGAATACGCAGATAAGTACCAGCCGGAATCCTGGCAGGATCAGTAATGCCGTTCAATTCTAAGACCCGTTCAATCAATTCGGGCGTTGGCTTCATACCACAGCGCTGCAGTATCGTCCAAATCGAGTCTCCCCTCAGAAGACGCACCGAAACATAATCAGGTTGCTGGACAACCACCTCAACCGGGCCAGGAGTGAGAACCGGAACTTCGACCTCAACTTCACGCACAGATTCGGGCTTCCTCACTTCGTCAATCAAAGCCAGGAGCTGCTGCTCAATTGCTGCCAGCCTCTGGTCCAGCTCCTCTGTCAGTGATATCTTTAGTGGCTCATAGTTAACAGGTTCGGAACTAACCGGTTCATTGAAATAACTCAACAAGTAACCGCTCAACGCTAGCGAAGCAAAAACAACCACGATCAGTCCAGTCGACAAACGCTTCAGCATTTTTCGATTATCCGGCATGAGCTTCGTCCCTTCCTTGATAGTCTTAATAACCTCATTATGTTTTTTACATTATTCTACACCAACATTGTGAACCCTTTCCAAATGATGGTATGATCCGAGACCGGTTTTTCTTTATTAATCTTGTTTTCTTGGACGAACAGCAAGAAACCTAAAAGGATCAACAATATACTGATAGCTTCCACATCTTAATACAGATTACAATTAAACACAAAGAGAGTTAACTTTACAGAGCGAAGATTATCAAAGGAGGAGAACATGTTGAGAAAGAGTCTAACCATCTGTTTGTTAGGGTTCTTGCTGTTTGCAGTTGTAGGCAGCGCTGTTCAGGCTCAAACGCTGAAAATCGCAGGTCTTGACGGCGGTTGGGGCCGCGAGCACTGGGACGAGCTGGCTCGCCGCTTTGAAGCAGCTAACCCTGGTGTCACTGTTGAACTTACTCTGGCGCAAAACATCGCCGACATTCTAAGGCCACAGATTATCGCCCGCAACTATCCAGACATTATCTATCTTGCTGTCGGTTCGGCTGGCGGCCTGACTGACACCCTGATTAAAGAAGAAGCAATCCTTGACATCACTGACGTCCTTGATATGGAAGTCCCTGGTGAAGGCGTTAAGGTAAGAGACAAGATCGTTCCTGGTTTTACCGACACCTTGATTACCAATCCATATGGCGACGGAAAAACCTATTTGGCACCGCTCTTCTACTCTCCCTGCGGTCTGTTCTACAACGCCGACCTCTTCGGTCCTGGTAAGTATCAGCTTCCCGAAACTTGGGATGAGTTCTTCGAACTAGGTAAGCAAGCTCAGGCTGACGGAATCGCTCTGTTTACTTATCCAACGACAGGCTATTTCGACGCATTCTTCTACGCACTGCTGACTCAGCTCGGTGGTCCTGAACTGTTCAACCGGGCTATGAACTACGACGTATCTGCTTGGGAAAGCCCAGAGGCAACTAGAGCCTTTGAAATCATTGGGGAAATCGCTAAGTACACCCACCCAAACACTGTTGCTCAGGCCAACGTAGCAAACTTCACCAAGAACCAGCAGCTCATTCTAGACAACCAAGCTTTGTTCATTCCAAACGGAACCTGGCTGCCTAACGAAATGAAGGATGCTCCTCGTGCGGAGGGCTTTGAGTGGGGCTTTATGGCTCTGCCTAAGCAGACCAAAGACGGAGACGCCTACTCCTACACCTTCTTTGAGCAGATGTACATTCCTAAGGGTGCAAGACAGGTTGACCTAGCTAAGAAGTTCATCGCCTTCATGTACACTGACGAAGCAGCAGAGGTCATTTACGAAAAAGCCGGCGCCGTACAGCCCATTCTCGGTGCATCGGATCTCATGGCTGACGATGATCCGAATAAGCTCTTCTACACAATCTACGACGATGGCGCTAAAGCATCTATGGGTGCCTTCGCAGCCGCACCTCCAGTTGCTGGTGTAGACCTAGCCAGCATCTTATTCGGTACCATCGACTCTGTTGTAAACGGCGACGTCACTGTTGAGCAGTGGCAGAAAGATGTAGTCAACGCTGTTGCGAAAATCCGGGCAGCCATTGACGCTCAATAATTAAGGAAAGCTTTCAACGGTAGTGGTGGACCTCGTCCACCACTACTGTTCCCCAGCAAAACTGCTGGACTAGGGGGAGATCAAGTTGAAACACAAAGGACTCAAAGTCTTTATTTATTCCTGCATAGCCCCTGCTCTAATTTTGTTTGCCATCTTCATGATTTACCCGACTATCAGCGTGTTCCGCATGTCACTTTACGAATGGGGCGGCCTTTCGGCCAGGCGAACCTTCGTGGGGCTGAAAAACTTCCGCATCCTGCTGGAAGACAGGTTCTTCTTAAGGGCTTTTCAAAACACCGTCCTTATAATTACCCTGGTTACGATTATCACTTTGAGCATCGCTATCATTTTTGCCTATATTCTGATCCGGGAAAAAGTCAAAGGCGAAAACTTCTTCCGTGTCGTGTTTTATATCCCCAATATCCTCTCGATTGCGGTGATCGCCGCTGTCTTTTCGGCGATCTATGCACCGGATCAGGGACTGATCAACGGTCTGGGAAGACTTTTTAACCCTGATACTTGGGTTAACATTCAGTTTTTGGGGAACCCACGACTGGTCGTCTATTCGGTAATCGGTGCCATGGTCTGGCAGGCCATCGGTTACTACATGGTGATGTATATGGCCAGCATGGGATCGATTCCTACCCATCTTTACGAAGCAGCCCAGATTGAAGGTGCCAACCGGGTGCGGCAGTTCTTTGACATCACCCTCCCGCTTGTTTGGGAAACAGTGCGCACCACCTTGGTGTTTTTTATCATCAGTTCGATTAATATCAGCTTCCTCTTGGTTAACGTGCTGACCGGCGGTGGGCCCAACGGTGCTTCTGAGGTCTTCTTAAGCTACCTCTACCGTCAGGCCTATAACAACGCCAGTTACGGCTACGGTATGGCCATCGGGGTTGTAGTCTTCTTGTTCTCATTTGCACTTGCCGGATTGGTCAGCCTCGTTACCAAGCGGGACGTGGTGCAGTATTAGGAGGTTTTTATGAACACACAACGCGCACTCCGCCGGGAGAGATTTGCCAAAGCCATTATCTACATCCTCTTGATCACCCTGGCCATTTCGATAATAGTGCCCCTCTGCTGGGTGTTTACTGCTTCTATTAAGGAAAACTCCGAATTCTACGGAAATCCTTGGAGCCTGCCTAAAGGGTTTCACTGGCAGAACTACCGGGATGCAATCCGCAAAGCCAGGCTTGGTGAGTATTTCTTCAACTCGGTATTTGTTACCGTTCTAGCGTTAGCCCTCTTAATTGCGGTTGCGGTACCGTGTGCCTACGTCTTGGCCAGGTTCGACTTTAAGGGAAAGAAAATCATCAATCTGCTGTTTATGGCTGGGTTGTTTGTTAACGTCAACTACATCGTGGTCCCAATCTTCTTGATGCTGCTTGGCTGGAATGATATCGCTTGGGAAATCCTTGGCCGAGGCATTTTTCTAGACAACTTGTTCGTGCTTGCCATTGTCTATGCCTCCACTAACCTGCCCTTTACGATTTATCTTCTCAACAACTATTTCAAGACGCTGTCCCGTTCTTTTGAGGAAGCGGCGTATATCGATGGGGCGAGCCACTTTAAGACGATGCTGCACATCATGGTTCCCATGGCTAAACCCAGCATCATCACCGTTATTCTCTTCAACTTCTTGGCTTTCTGGAATGAGTACATCATCGCCCTAACTCTCATGCCGGGTCCTAAAAAGACGCTGCCGGTGGGGCTTGTCAACTTGAACCAAGCACAGAGGGCTGCAGCCGACTATGGACCTCTCTACGCAGGCCTTGTGATTGTAATGCTGCCCGTTCTCATTCTGTATATCTTAACGCAGAAGCGACTAACGCAGGGAATGACTATCGGAGGAATTAAGGAGTGATCTTATGGGGAAGAAACGTGGAAGAGTAACCCTCCCAGCGGAAGCTGGTTTTGAGAAAGAGTCTATCGAGTTGTTCGAAAGATGGGGCGCGGATGCTATCCGCGACTGCGATGGAACCGAGCTTTCTGAAGATCTGATGAGGCTTGATGCCAAGGTTTATAAAAAATACTTCGTCTGCCGAGGGCATAACGACTGGGTCAGAGAGAATATGGACGAAGTCCAGCAGATTTATCTCTTAAGTAATTATAACCTTGCCACCTCAACAGAACTTGAGATTTCTTTTATGGAAGGCTATTTTAAGGAGCAAATCCGCCCTGATTACAACCACGATCCAAAGAAGTGGTGGGAAGTAATCGATCGGACTACTGGTGAGGTTGTGGATCCATCCCAATGGGAAGTAAACCGAGAGAAGGATACGGTCATAATTCATGACACAGCACCTTTCCATGAGTATTCCGTGTCCTTCCTCGCCCAAGTAATCTGGGATCCGACGCAGATGTACAACCACACAACCAACGACTGGGATAAAGAACACGACATCCCCTTCGATGTAAGAAAGCCTAAGGCTCAGAAATTTGTGATCGAACGCTTAGAACAGTGGCTTAATGAAAACCCAATGGTCGATGTAGTGCGCTTTACCACCTTTTTCTATCACTTCACCCTAGTCTTTAATGATGAGGGGAAAGAGAAGTTCGTGGACTGGTTTGGCTACACCGCCAGCATATCGGTGGAAGCTCTTGAAGCTTTTGAAAAAAAGTATGGCTACCGCCTCCGTCCGGAAGACATTATCGACGCTGGGTACCACAACTCGCCTTTCCGCCCGCCTTCTAAGAAGTTCTTAGACTTTATGGACTTCCAGATGCGCTTTGTGGCTGAAAATGCTAAGAAGTTGGTTGATAAGGTCCATGCTGCCGGTAAAGAAGCAATGATGTTCTTAGGGGATACCTGGATCGGAATTGAACCTTACGGGAAGTACTTCCCCAGTATCGGGCTTGATGCAGTGGTAGGTTCCGTTGGAGATGGTGCGACCCTCCGTATGCTTGCTGAAATACCGGGCATCAAGTATACCGAAGGAAGGTTCCTGCCTTACTTCTTCCCTGATGTTTTCCGAGAAGGTAATGATCCAGTGATCGAAGCTCGGGATAACTGGCTCAGAGCGAGAAGAGCAATTATGCGCACTCCAATTGACCGGATCGGATATGGAGGCTATCTCTCGCTGGCTTATAAGTTCCCTAAATTCGTAGAGTATGTGGAAAAGGTCTGCGAGGAATTCCGGGAGATTTACGATACCATCAAGGGACATAAACCGTATTCCGGTGTCAAGGTCGCCGTTCTGAATGCCTGGGGTAAACTGCGTTCCTGGCAGACACACATGGTGGCCCATGCTATTCCGTATAAGCAAACATACTCTTACATTGGCATTATCGAGGCGTTGAGCGGGATGAACGTCGATGTAACCTGGCTCAGCTTCGATGATGTAATAGAAAGCGGCATCCCTGAGGATGTGGATGTGGTTATAAATGCAGGAGATTACGGAACCGCCTTCAGCGGAGGGGAAGCGTGGTTGAATCCGAACCTGGTGTCCACTTTGCGAGAGTGGATCTACAACGGCGGCGGCTTTATTGGAGTCGGGGAACCAACAGCCGTACATCACCAAGGCCGTTTCTTCCAGCTTGCTGATGCTCTCGGAGTCGATAAGGAACTGGGATTCAGCTTAAGCACCGACAAGTACTTCCATGAGGTAACCGAAGAGCATTTCATCACTAAGGATCACTCTAGGGACTTTGACTTCGGTGAAAGCATGAAGAACATCTATGCTCTAACCAACAAGACAGAGATTCTGGAGTACAGCAATGGCGAAGTCCATCTGGCGGCTAATCAGTACGGTAAAGGCCGGGCAGTGTATATTGCCGGACTTCCTTACAGCCCTGACAACACCCGCCTGCTGCTGCGCAGTTTGTACTATGCGGCAAACAAAGAGAAAGAACTGTACAAGTGGTTTGCGGAAAACACTTCGGTGGAAGTGCACGCTTACCCCAGCATCAAGAAGTACGCTGTGCTGAATAACTCAGACCAAGGGCAGACTTCAATTATCCACGCTGATGGAAAAACCTTTACTGTGGAACTCGCGCCTGAGGAAATCAGATGGTTTGAGATGTAAAGGGTGATCTTGTGAGAAAATTAGGTCCGATCGCTGCAGCTTTAGGAGTAGTTCTCTCCCTCTACCTCGTCATTAAGGGTCAGACCATGATCAGCGCTGGAGGCCTTACGCTGATGATGATCGGCCTCACTGGGCTGCTCCTAAACCTATATGTTTACAACAGAAGACATAGGTAAAAAGTAAGCTCCTCTGCTGGGGTGAGGAAATTGTCTCACCAAAGCAGGGGAGCTTATTCTCTAGCTGATATCAGAGGTCAACGCCCTTGAGCTGGCCTCCAACGAAAGTACTTTCCTCATGGACATCGACCCCCATCGTTAGTTAGCCTTATCGGTGAGTACCGCTTCCCGGTACTCGCTGGGAGTAATTCCCGTCCGCTTCTTAAAGATTTGACTAAAATAAGAAGAACTGTTGAACCCCACAATCTGAGCAATCTGACCGATCGAGTAGTTGGTCGTCTCCAGTAGAAACTTGGAGACTGAAATCCGCTTCTCAATGAGGTAGTTTATCGGCGAGACTCCATAATTCTTCTTAAACATATGGGACAGATAATATTTGTTCATATAGGTGGCTGCTGCCAACGAGTCGAGGTCGAGATCTGAAGCGTAGTTTACATCAATGTAGTGCTTGACATAGTCGAGCTCCTTGGCGCCTGCAGGATCTGTGGTGAGGCGAACTTTTGTGGAATTAGTGCGCAGGAAGTTGAAGATCATGATTTCGAGCAGATTGTGGCAGATTGACTCATAGTGTTCCTTCTGTTGCTCTGCTTCTTCCAAGATTGTATTGAAGTAGTAAAGAATATCGCTGCGGAACCCGCGGTAGTTCTGAATGCTGTACAGTTTCTCACTCACAAGGCGCTCATTCTTCTCCAAAGCCTTCAAGGACATGCCATCAATCCCGAGGACAATATACTCCATGGGATTGGAATCCTTGGAGGATTCGGTGTGGAGGATATTGGCGTTCACAATTACCAGGTCGTCCTGTTTAACAGTGAAGCTCTTATCCTCGATCAAGAACAGCCCTTCCCCACTTACTACATAAAATAACTCCGTAAAGGGGTGCATGTGCATGGTGCTGTGCCAATCTCGATCGTATTTGGATTTAGATACGTACAAAAGCTTCAGTGGCAGGCTGCTGCCTCTGTTGCTGAAGGTGTAAGAGACGTTGGACACCAAAAACACCACCATCTGTCAACTTAATTCCGGAAAACCTTCAAACACTGGTTGTTGAATTCCCTACGCAGGAGTCAAACCCCTTCCAGAATATGCCTAACTGCGTAGGGTTTGTACACAATACCATGAATATACGCAAATCATCATATATTAGGGAATAGTGGCGTTCACCTTATGCGTAAAAGAGGAGCGCGTCAACCCACTTTGGGTGACGCGCATTGTCTTCTGACAGCGATATTTACGTCCATCAGCCCCTCTTCGACACGGAGCTAGACTTACCGGATGGATTCTCAACAGGCGCTTTCCATTCGATCAAGAGACAGATCAAACTCGTTGCTGCAGTTATATAAACAACGTTTTGAATCCCACTGAATGAAATAACCCCTGCAGCCAAGCTTGCGCCAATCGCTGTACCAAGCATGTGCATGGATCTAATTATACTGGTCATAAAGCTCGAGTTGTTTGTGACCTCTGCAATTCTGGTGTAGCCTGCAGAGCTGTAAACCAAGAGATCATTATGCTGAGGATGACAAAGACCAACGTCGGCCATTTGAAGGGCTGAAAGACAAGTCCAAACACCATCAGCGCTACTTGAACTGCCGCCCCGAGCAGCATCGCTCTCTTGCTGCCGATCATATCCCCCACATGACCGCCAATAAGGTTCCCTACAAAGCCCGCCAGGCCAACCATGACCAAAATGATGCTCATGGAAGGCTCAAACGACGGGAAAAGAATCACCAAGTACGGGACTATGTAATTAAGAAACGAACCGTAACCCACACATATGATCAACATGTATGCTATAACTGAAAAAACTCTTCCATCTCTAAATAGCTTCAACTCACGCGCCAGGTTAAGCTCAGCAGATTCACCCTCACTTTCAGGTAGACAAAAATGGAAGTAAACAAGCGACAAAACCATGATAGCATCTAGGACCCAGAAGATGGTGCGCCAATCTACCGCAGCGAGTATGACCCGCGTAAGGGGAACACCAACCACATGTGCCACCGCAGCTCCTGTAACATAGAGCGCCAGAGACCGACCTTGTCTCTCTTTCGAAGAAAGGGCTGCCACTGTGGCAATGGCCAATACGCTGTATGCGTTCGCAGCTGTTCCCAAGATAAGCCGAACGATCAGGAGCTGGCCAAAGCCTTTTTTCTAAACACGATTAAGGTAATGGGGACACCAAGAGCAGCACCATAAAAGTACATGGAGTTCAGCAAGCCTGCTTGTGCGATAGATACGTCTAGTGAGATAGCGATTCTATCCAAAATGCCGTTAAATACTGAGGCTGTCATCTCAATCGCGAAGTTCATGAGGGAAAACACTAGTAGAATAAACACTGCCTTTGTCTTATAGGTAGCTTTTCTCGACAACCTCTCTGTTTTCAAGGGAGTCTCTTTGGACACTTATCCTGATGCCCCTTTCACTATGTGTGCTTCACTATTTGCCTTGCTCGCCATTTTACCTGGTACATCCTTCTCTGCCCTTTTGCTCTTTCCTCCCATGTGCATAACACTTCCTCAACAAAAAGCGATGCCCTGGTTTGTCCAGGGCATCGAAGGTTCTAGAATTCTTCTATTTGAGACTTAACACGGGCCAGCTGCTCTTCTTCCCATTCCATCGA
>CALKAR010000285.1 GCA_937988745.1 uncultured Peptococcaceae bacterium | reverse complement strand
CGCACTGCGTAAATCTGCTCCTGAAAGCTTCGTATTTTTCAAACAGGTATTTCGAAGATCACTACCACTTAGATACGCGTCAGATAAATTAAAATGCCTCCAGTATTCTTCATAAAAACCAGGTTGTTGTTCATCGGAATTGGATTGATCTGATGTTGGACTTAAATGATCTCGAAGCAACTGTGACCTGACATTCTGAACCATCTCCGCTCGCTGTCTTTCAGTAGAAGCTGCGGAAACGGATTCGGTCTGATCATCAAGGTGCAATGTGTATTTGAAGATAAGGTCAATAAGTTCTTGTCGCCGCCGCTTAACAAGCTTCCTAACCTCTTCTACCTCGGTGGTTTTAGAATCAACTTCCATTTCTCGTCCAAGACTCCACCAGTCATCCACGACTCCTGCCAGTTCAATTAATCCAGCAACTTGCATATAGCTGCGGCCTTCTCCTAAATGGGAAACAGCCTGGGCAACACGCTCTCCCATTTTCTCTTGACGTTTCCCTCTTTCTTGTTCTCTGTGTCGTCGCTGCTCAATATCAAGACGATCTTGCTCGCTTTTCTCTTGATAAGCTCTGTCTTGCATCCAGCGATAATGAATAACCGCTGCTGCCAGCACAGCGGCAAAAGCCGTGAAAAATGATCCCCCTAGCAGATCAGCCAAGGGGATATGTGCCCACCCGACAAGAGCCCACGAAACTCCTATGACAACTATGGCAATAACGCCGAGGGTTGCAATAAACTCCCGGAACCATTTCCAGTTTTTAGATTCATCCTTTTTGCTGAGGCTGTGCTCAAAGTGGTTAGGTTTGTTCATTCAATGTCATTTTCTACTAACAAGGCGTTAAGTTCTTTTTGAGCATATCGTCCCTGTAGGTTGGCGATCCTGTCACAACTTCTCATGTTCGGATGGGGTATACCCCAACCGCACACTTTTCGATTTACGCGGAAGTGGGGAACAACCTGTTCGCTAGGGTGGGGGAATGGATAACGGAACAGAACCGTCACTACCTCTAGACTTGCCCGAACAGTCCGGGGTGATCGCCGGCCAAAAGATCGGCTACGCCCGAGTCAGCTCCAAGGACCAGAACCTGGCCCGGCAGAAGGCCCGTCTCCAACAGGAGAAGGTCTTTCGCATCTACACCGACCAGATCAGCGGCGCGTCCGCGAAGCGACCCGGCCTCGACGGGGCACTGACCTATCTGCGCCCAGGCGATCAGTTGATCGTCACCTCGATGGACCGGCTCGCCCGCTCGCTGATTGACCTGCACCAGATCGTGGACGATCTGACCGGTCGCGGCGTCTCGGTGAAGTTCCTCAAGGAGGGCCAGACGTACTCGCAGGACTCCTCCCCGGTCGCCAAGCTCATGCTCGGCATGCTGGGCGCGGTCGCGGAGTTCGAGCGCTCCATCATCCGGGAGCGCCAGGCCGAGGGCATCGCCAAGGCCAAGGAGCGCGGCGTCTACAAGGGCCGGGCCCGAGCACTGACGTCGGCGCAGGTGGAGCAGGCCCGGTCCTGGGTGGCGGACGGTGTTCCCAAGGCGCAGGTCGCCCGCCGCCTCAACATCGGACGGACCACCCTCTACAAATATCTTGCCGAGTCTGAGACTGCCGAGGACGAGCAGTCTCATTAGTCCCTACTGCTCTAACCCTGCGGCTGATTCGTCGCCGTTTTCATGCGTGGTTACCGCTTCTGCCGGGGAGTTGGCGGAGTGTTCTGGCGTACCGGTCGAGTGTGGCGCAGCTGGCTCGACCAGCGAAAGAATTTCTTGACCAGCGCGGAAGTCTGACTCCTCTGCGTTAAAGGAAACAGGCGTCGCAATCTCTGCGTAAAGCAGACGCATTGGCATCAGGGAGTCCTCGGAATGCCGCGGGCTCGCGGCGGAGACGGCGCTGACCATGTTGAGCGCTGGCCCGGCTTCTTCCCAGTCAATATTGAATCCATTCTGGTCTGCCAGATGGCCCATTACGGCGCGCGTCGCGCGACCGTTGCCTTCGCGGAAGGGGTGGATGATGTTGAGTTCAGTGTGAACGTCGGCCAGGGCGCTCTGCACTTCTTCGGGAGCCAGGTTGTCCCAGTCGCTGCTTCTGATGTATTCATCGAGCGCTTCCAGCTGCGGCACAACTTCTGTCCACGGAGCAAAGGAAACCCCTTGCTTGGTCATCGGCACGTCGCGGAAATGGCCAGCCCAGTCGAACACCTCAGAGAAAAGAACTTCGTGTGTCTTACTCAGTTCATCGGCCAGGGAGGAGAAACCGAATCCCCCCTGTGGAATCCGTGCCCATGCGGCTGCGACGGCGTAATCCGTCAGGAATTCCAGCGTGTCGTAGTCGGTCTCGCGGAACTTGTTGCGCAAGGTCTGTGTGCCCGGATAGAGCAGTTCGTCCCAGCGTTCTTTCTGTTCCTCAAGGGTGTTTCCGGGGATAGTCATAGTTATCCCCCTAGCCCCTTTCTTTCACCGGGCTTTTTGAGTGGCCGGCTTGGTGGGGGTGGCTGAGGTCGGGGTCGCTGGGATTCCGGCGGGTGCTGGTGCCGGGGAAACCAGGTTCCATGTCCTGGGCTCGAAATGCGGGTAGGGACTGCGAAGACTGCAAGCGTGCGGCGGTTGTACCGAGAGTCAGGCGATGGATCTGAGTCGGGAGAGTCCGTGCTCGAGCACCTTGCGGTGGGCCGCGGCGTTGTCGAACCGGAGGATGGTGCGCCTGGCGTGACGAACCACGATCGCTGCGATCGATAGCATGCGGGCTCGTAGGGTCTTTGGTTCCCACACCCACCACCGCGAGCGGCGCCGATCGGCGGCAGCACTGTCTGCGGCGATGATCAGTCCGCACCAGGTGATCAGGTTCATCGCCAGGACCGCGGCGTGGATCCACGCTTGGTTCATGCCGAACGCCTCGTGCGGGAGTTTCCCCAGGCCGCAGTCCTTCAGATCCCGGATGCGTTGCTCACACCTGCCCCGGGCCCGGTGGAGCGCGTCGAGTCGGTTCGCGTGCCCGGGACGGTTGGTGACAAAGGCCTGCACACGCCGACCATCTACATCGGTGATGCGTAGCTGCGCGCCCCGGGCGGGGTGCTCGACCCGGATGATAATCCGCATATCTGTGGGGTATTTGTCGAGGTTGATGCCCAGTGGCTCCCCGGCCCAGGAGTGCATCCGGGAGGTGATGTCCGCGACGTACGCGTCCGTGGTGTCGCTGACGGTACCGTCCGCGCGGATGATGCCTTGTTTGATGTCCTCGCCGAGCGTGGAGGCGATCTCACCGATCTGCCCGGTCACCGGCAACCCCACCGAATACGCCAGGCCCTGGTGATCGAGGTGGCCCAGAAAGGCCTGGGATCCGCCGGCGGCATCCGTGCGT